>JBARZR010000076.1:0-11989 GCA_049650205.1 Pacificimonas sp.
CCCATGAGGATATTCTGGCGGGTGGCAGGGCAGGGGGAGCGGGACGGAACAGCCAAAAGAATAGGGGCAGATTTCATGGCGCAGCGTATCGCCGTTATCGATTATGGGGCAGGCAATCTGCGTTCCGTCGCGAAGGCGCTTGAAGTGGCGGCGAAGGACGCCGGGCGCGGCGGACAGGTCGTGGTTACGGACTCGGCCGATGCCGTCAAGGGCGCGGACCGGATCGTGTTGCCGGGCGTCGGCGCGTTCGGCCAGTGCGCCACGGCACTGCGCGATGTGCCGGGCATGATCGACATGCTGAACGCACGTGTCATCGAGCGCGGTGTTCCCTTTCTCGGCATCTGCGTCGGCATGCAGCTGATGGCGCGGCGCGGCAAGGAACATGGCGCGCATCGCGGACTCGGGTGGATCGATGGCGAGGTCGTCAAGCTGGATCCCGTAGACCCGAATCTGAAAATCCCGCACATGGGCTGGAGCCCGGTCAGCATGAAACTGGCGGGCATCCGCCACGACGCGCTGGGCCGGCTGGAGGACAATGGCGAGGCCTATTTCGTGCACAGTTATCATTTCGAGCCGAAGAACCATGCCGATCTGCTGGCGACCTGCGACTATGGCGGGCCGCTGACGGCGGTCATCGGCCGCGACAATATGCTCGGCACGCAATTCCACCCGGAGAAGAGCCAGCATTACGGCCTCGCCTTCCTGAAAGCGTTTCTCGACTGGATTCCTTAGGGGGAACGCCTAGATAGCGCGGACAGTCACAAGAGCGCGTCAGGACAAATATGCCGTTTACCATTTATCCCGCCATCGACATCAAGGGCGGTGAGGTTGTGCGCTTGTCCGAGGGTGATATGGGCCGCGCGACGGTTTATTCGGACGACCCCGCCGAACAGGCGAAGGCGTTCGCGAAAGCGGGCGCGGAATGGCTGCACGTCGTCGATCTGGACGGTGCGACCGAGGGCAAGTCGAAAAACGCCGCTGTCATCGAACGCATCGTCAAGTCCTTTCCCGGCCGTGTACAGCTGGGCGGCGGCATCCGCACGCGCGGGGCGATCCGTAGCTGGATGGACATGGGCGTGAAGCGCATCGTTCTGGGCACGGCGGCGCTGAAGGACCCGGAGCTGGTGAAGAAGGCCGCCGATGACCTGCCCGGCCGCATCGTCGTCGCCGTCGATGCGCGCGGCGGTTTCGTGACCACGGAGGGCTGGGCGGAAACCTCCGAAGTTCCCGTCATCGACCTCGCCCGCCGGTTCGAGGACGCGGGCGTCGCCAGCCTGCTGTTCACCGATGTCGGTCGCGACGGGATGCTGTCGGGCATCAACATCGAAGCGACGCAGGAACTGGCCGAGGCGACCGACCTGCCCGTCATCGCGTCGGGCGGCGTCGCGGGCGCGGACGACCTTCGCGCGCTGAAGAAGATCTCCTCCAAATCCGGCGAAACCGGCGGCATTACCGGGGTCATCGTCGGCCGCGCGCTCTATGATGGCCGGATAAAACTGGCGCAGGCGCTCAGTATTGCGGCATAAGGCGCTTCATTCGCGCCAAGCCTGTGCCGTCCCGCGCCCCCGGCCTTGCCACCCCTGAGACGACTCTGGCGGGCGGCAGGGCAGCGCGCGCGGGACGACACAGGCCGCGATGCTACGCCGAGCCAACCAGAAAGCCTTTCACCATGGCCGCTGTCCGCATCATTCCCTGTCTCGACGTCGCCGAAGGGCGCGTGGTGAAGGGTGTGAATTTCGTCTCGCTGCGCGACGCGGGCGATCCCGTCGAGGCGGCGCGGGCCTATGATGCGGCGGGGGCGGATGAAATCTGCTTTCTGGACATTGCCGCCACGCACGAGAATCGAGGCACGCTGCTCGACATCGTCCGGCGCACCGCGGACGAATGTTTCGTGCCGCTGACGGTCGGCGGCGGAGTCCGGGAGGTTGCCGATGCGCGGGCGCTGTTGCTGGCGGGTGCGGACAAGGTGGCCGTGAACAGCGCCGCCGTGCGCGATCCCGAGGTCATCTCCAGGCTCGCGCGGGCGTTCGGCACCCAGTGCATCGTCTGCGCGGTCGATGCAAAGCGGGTGTCGGACACCCGCTCGGAAATCTTCACCCATGGCGGGCGGCGCGAAACCGGCATCGACGCGGTGGAATTCGCGAGGCTGGCCGTCGAAAAGGGCGCGGGCGAAATCCTGCTGACCAGCATGGACCGCGACGGCACGAAGGACGGCTACGACCTCGCGCTGACCCGCGCCATTGCCGACGCCGTGCCCGTCCCCGTCATCGCGTCGGGCGGCGTCGGCAATGTCCGGCACCTGGTGGAAGGCGTCATCGAGGGCCATGCCAGCGCCGTCCTCGCCGCCAGCATCTTCCACTTTGGCGAGGTCAGTATCGGCGAGGCCCGCGCCGCACTGCGCGCCGCGGGCATCGCCGTGCGCAACACAGGATTTGAGGAGGCCGCATGACCGACACGCTGAACCGCCTTGCGCAGATCATCGAAACCCGCCGTGCCGCCAGTCCGGACGAAAGTCACACGGCGCGGCTGATGGCGAGGGGCCGCGCGAAGATCGCCGAGAAAGTTGGTGAGGAGGCGGTCGAGACGGTCATTGCCGCCGTTCAGGACGACCGCGCGGCGCTGGTGTCGGAAAGCGCCGATCTGCTGTTTCATCTCGCGGTGCTGTGGGCCGACGCCGGAATATGCGTTGCGGATATCGACGCCGAACTTGCCCGCCGCGAAGGCCAGTCGGGCCTTGACGAGAAAGCCGGGCGTTCAGGCTGAAGCGGGTCGTCTAAAGGACGTCACCCTCGATCACTGCCGTTTCCGGATGATGTTTATCGAGATGCGCCCTCACGATACGCAGATTCTTGGTGTTGGAGCGGAACAGAACGTCGACCGCATCGCCCAGAAAGGGGACGAAGCCGATGGCGGTGTCGAACAGAGTGTTCCAGCCCATGCGGGTTATCTGCCATTTCGACATGCCCAGGTTGCGCGCTTCCCAGATCAGGTAGCTGGACATGATGCCGCCGATGATGTCGCCCGCGACCGGCAGGAAACCGAGCAGCGCGTCCACACCGATGCGGTCGCCGATGATGGGCAGACGCACGGGCAGCTTGATCGCCTTTTCGAGCACAGTTTCCAGCGCCTCGATCCGCGCGCGGATGGCGGCGGGGTGGTTCGGATCCTTGCCCGCGCGCTCGTTCAGGCCGCGCGCGATATCCTCGAACGCCTGCTGGTCGACATTGAAGCCGCGCGCCTTGCCCTTTTTGGTCATGCCCCTTTCTATCCCGCGGTCACGACGCCGCACGCGAGGCGTGGCCCGGCCGCGCCGGAGGGCTGGCTGACCATGTCGTCGGCCATGGCGTGAACGATCAGCGCCGCGCCGTCGGCGTCGAGCATCGGCAGGTTCCCGCCAAACAGGGAAACACCCTCGATGACCGCGCTCAGGCTGGCCGTGCCGTCCGAGTTCGGGCCGACGTTGCCGAGGTCGCCCTTGTGCTGCGGATGCGGCACGCCTGCCGGATTCCAGTGGCCGCCACTGCTGGTATAGTCGGGCGGCGTACAGGCTCCCGTCTCATGCACATGCACGGCATGGACATTTGCAGGCAGGCCGGTGAAGCTGATCTCCACTTCCACGCCAGCAGCCGTATCGGTGAAGACCGCACGGCCATGACGCGTGCCGTCGGCGGCGGTCAGTTGCGCGTAGGCAACGGCTTCAGGAGGAAGCTGAGCGGGCGCGACCGCGCTGTTATCGGTCACGGAGGTGTCCGCCGGCTGGCAGGCAGCAATAGTGAGCGCCAGGCCTAACAATGTGCCTGAGGCCAGCGCGAAACCAATTTTCTGCATATGACGAGACTCCCTTTTCTCCATCCCAACGCGCATCGACAGGGTAGGTTCAATCGGCACGGTGCCGGACCCAGGGATTAACCCTATTCTTACCTACCGGGCCTATCTGCCGACTTCATATTTTCGTCGGGGAGGCATAGCGATGCGGAGTCTTGGGAATGCGGCGGCCCCGCAATTGCTGCCAGACCTGGCACCAGCGCCACGTGGGCTTGCGCGCACATTCCTGCTGGCGATGCTGCTGCTTGTTCCGACCCTTTCGGCTGTGATGTTCTGGCCCGATCCGAATATGGGGCCCACCCTGCTGGCGCTGCGCTTCAACAGTGGCCCCGTGCTGATCGCCGAGGTGGTCTTCATCGCCTTGTCCGGTATTTCGCTGAGGCATGAGTTTCTGCGCCTGCCAAAGACGGTCAGGTGGGCCGCAGCGGTCTGGCTTCTGTTCGTGGCGGCGAGCTGTTTCAACATCCAGAATATTGCGCTGGGCATCGTGAAGACTGCAGGTTGGATCATCCATTCCTGGTTCGCCCTGAGCCTGATCGCCTGCCTGCGAAAGCATGGCGGCAGCGGCGACGCGGTAAAGGCGTTCGTGGGTGGCGCGTTGGTCTGCGTGGTACCAGTAGCGCTGTTCTTCGCCCTGTTCGATGGGGAACCGTTCTGGCGGTGGCGTGATCTGGTCCCTGGATTTCTGAATGTGCGCCATTTCGGCTTTTACATGTCGGTGGCGGCCATATTGTCATTCTTCGCCGCCTGGAGCACATCATCTGAAATACGGGACGGCAAAGCGACCGAAAGCAACATCGCATGGCTGTGCGTTGCGGTCATCTGTGCGGCAGCCGTCATGTGGTCGGGCAGCCGCGCCGGCCTGTTATCCATAGTTGTCGCCTTTTCAGCTGTCGTCCTTTTCGTCCCGGCGATGCGCAGCTGGCGTGTCGCGGCGATCTTCGCGGGTGTCCTGACCGTTGCGCTGGCGCTGTCGCAGCTGCATGTCATTCCGGACAAGGATTTCAGTATTTTCCGCTTTTCTCAGGTGGAAGGAATGGACGGGCTGAACGGACTGGACGAATATTCGTCGGGTCGGCTGGAAATGTGGCTTGAAACCACGCGGGCGATCGGGGGAAAGCCGTTGATCGGCCACGGGTCGGGTCAGGCGGTATCGTATCTCGCCACGCTGAATAAGGACTATGGACAGCCGCACAACGGCACGCTGCAGTTCCTGTTCGAGTGGGGAGTTATCGGCGGTCTTGCCGGGTTGTTCCTGCTGGCGCGGCCGTTCTGGACCCTTCTGTCGACACGAACGCTCATAACGCCGTTGCAGGCGGGCGCGGCGGCAGGCGGAATTACCATCCTCGTCAACGGTCACCTGGATGCGGCGCTGTACCATCCCTGGCCGCTCGTGATCTACATTCTGTGCATGACGATCGCCGTGATACCAGGCGGCGAGATGGACAGCACTAAAGCGTCTTGACGATTTCCTCGACCATCTTTTTCGCGTCCGACAGCAGCATCATCGTATTGTCGCGGAAGAAGAGCTCGTTTTCGACGCCGGCATAGCCCGCGCCGCCCATCGAGCGTTTGATGAAGAGGGTCGTCGCGGCCTTTTCCACATCCAGGATCGGCATGCCGTAAATGGGCGAGGTCTTGTCGGTCTTCGCCGCCGGATTGGTGACATCGTTTGCGCCGATGACGAAGGCGACGTCGGCCTGGCCGAAATCGCTGTTGATGTCCTCCAGCTCGAAGACTTTCTCGTAATCGACATTCGCCTCGGCGAGGAGGACGTTCATGTGGCCCGGCATCCGGCCCGCGACGGGATGGATGGCATAGCGCACATCGACGCCCTGTTCCTCGAGAAGGTCGCCCATTTCCCTGAGGACATGCTGCGCCTGCGCGACGGCCATGCCGTAGCCGGGGACGATGATGACCTTTTCCGCGTTTTTCAGGAGGAAGGAGGCGTCGTCGGCGCTGCCGGTCTTGTAGGGCCGGTCGATGGCGGGGCCGCTGGAGGTCGCGGTGGCATCCTGTCCGAAACCGCCGGAGATGACGCTGATGAAGCTGCGGTTCATGGCCTTGCACATGATGTAGCTTAGGATCGCGCCCGAGGAGCCGACCAGCGCCCCCGTGATGATCATGGCGCTGTTGCCGAGCGTGAAGCCCATCGCCGCCGCCGCCCAGCCCGAATAGCTGTTCAGCATGGAGACGACGACCGGCATGTCGGCGCCGCCGATGGGGATGATGAGCAGGAAGCCGATCAGGAAGGCGAGCGCGACGATGATGGGGATGAGCATGCCCTCGCCGGGGCCGCCCGCGCCTGACAGCACATAGAGCGCGATCAGGACGACGATGCCGCCCAGGATGCCGAAGTTGATGACGTGGCGTGCGGGCAGGATGATGGGCGCGCCCGACATATTGCCGTTCAGCTTCGCGAAGGCGATGACCGAACCTGAAAATGTGATCGCGCCGATGGCCGCGCCGAGGGCGAGCTCGACCCGGCTGACCGCGAAGATCTGCCCCGCCGCATCGGCGATGCCGAACGCGCCCGGGTTGAGCCAGGCGGCGAGCGCCACGAGGACGGCGGCCATGCCGACGAGCGAGTGGAAGGCCGCGACCAGCTGCGGCATGTCGGTCATGGCGATCCTGCGCGCCGTCACGAGGCCGATGCCGCCGCCAATGGCGATGGCGATCAGGATCTCGACGATGCCCGCCAGCTGCTGCATCACCAGCGTCGTGACGACGGCGATCAGCATGCCCGCCATGCCATAGCGGTTGCCCGCGCGGCTGGTTTCGGGCGACGACAGGCCGCGTAGGGCCAGGATGAAAAGCACGCCTGATACAAGATAGGCGAGGAGTGCCCAGGCGGGTGCGGTCACATGTTCCATGGCCTAGGCTTCCGTCTTCTTGGCCGGAGCCGTTTTAGGTTTCTTCTTGTACATGGCGAGCATTCGCGCGGTGACGGCAAAGCCGCCGAATATGTTCACTGAGGCAAGCGCGACCGCGATCAGCCCCAACCACTTGGCGCTCGCCACCCCGGCAGCGGCGCTGGCGATCAGCGCTCCGACGATGATGACGCTGGAAATGGCGTTGGTGACCGCCATCAGCGGCGTGTGGAGCGCGGGCGTGACCGACCAGACGACATAATAGCCGACGAAACAGGCCATGACGAAGATCGACAGGATCGAGATGAAGTCCATTTTATGCGGCTCCCCTTGCGCCAAAAAAATCCTCCCCGGCACGGGGAGGGGGACCAGCCGCAGGCTGGTGGAGGGGGCGTGCGGCAAGCGCCGTGCCCGAAATCTGTTCTATGACGGCGTCCAAGTTCGACAGGACATCGGTCGCGGCGAGGCGGAGAACGGCGTAACCATTGTGCCGCAGGAATCCGTCGCGCTGAGCGTCGTAATCCATCTGCCCATCATGGTGGCGGCCATCGATTTCGACGACCAGCTTCGCTTTCGCGCAGTAGAAATCGACGACATAGTCACCGATCGGATGCTGCCGCCTGAATTTCAGTCCGTGCGGACGAAGGCGAAGCTGTTGCCATAGCAGAACTTCGGGGAGGCTCATATCCTTACGGAGTTTGCGGGCGCGGTAAGTGTCGGGGTTGGTGGTTGTCTTATGCTGCTTGTCCTTTGCGATTGCACCAGGCCGTAAGTCCCCTCCACCACGCTGCGCGCGGTCCCCCTCCCCGGGGCGGGGAGGATCAGAGACGCGCATTTTCAACCTTGCCGCCATGCGTGACCCGCACGCCTTGTGCGATCTCGTCGTCTTCCGGCCAGACCAGCGCCTTCGTTTCCTCGTCCCAGAAGGCGCTAAGGAAGTTCCACAGATTGCGGGCGTAGAGCTGGCTGGCGACTTCGGCGAGGCGGCCCGGCACGTTGCGGTGGCCGACGATCTTCACGCCGTGCGCCTCGACGACTTCGCCCAAAACCGCGCCCTCGACATTGCCGCCCTGTTCGGCGGCGAGGTCGATGAGGACCGAGCCGGGTTTCATCGTTTTCAGCTGCGTATCGGACACCAGGCGCGGGGCGGGGCGGCCGGGGATGAGGGCGGTCGTGATGACGATGTCCTGTTTGGCGATATGCTCACTGACCAGCTTCGCCTGCGCGGCCTGGTATTCCTCGGACATTTCGCTGGCGTAGCCGCCCGTGCCTTCGCCCTCGATCCCAGCGACATCCTTCACGAAGATCGCTTTCGCGCCAAGGGATTCGATCTGTTCCTTGGTCGCGGCGCGCACATCGGTGGCGCTGACCTGTCCGCCCAGCCGCCGTGCGGTGGCGATGGCCTGTAGCCCGGCGACGCCGACGCCCATGACAAAGACCTTCGCGGCGCTGACCGTGCCCGCCGCCGTCATCATCATGGGAAAGGCGCGGCCATATTCATGGGCCGCGTCGAGGACCGCCTTGTAGCCCGCGAGATTCGACTGCGAGGAGAGCACGTCCATCGACTGCGCGCGGGTTATGCGCGGCATGAACTCCATCGCCATGGCGGTGAATCCCGCCTTTGCGTAATCGTCCAGCAGCGGCCGGTTCTGGGTCGGACCCAAGATACCGCAGACGATCGCGCCCTCGGCTGCCCCCGCAAGAGAAACCGCGTCGGGACCGCGCACGGCGAGGATCACGTTCGCGTCCTTCACCGCGTCGGCGCGGCTGGCGATCACGGTCGCGCCCGCCTCGGCGTAATCAGCGTCGGCGACGCCTGCGCGCAGCCCGGCGCCGCTTTCGACGGCGACTGTCGCGCCCAGTCCGATGAATTTCTTCACCGTCTCAGGCGTGGCGGCGACTCTCGGCTCGTCGGCGCCCGCTTCGTTCACAACCGCGAGTTTCATGTTCCCCCTGTCCGCCATCAGAGCAGGAACACCGCCATCGCGAGAAGGACGAGGACGATCAATATGCTGACCCATTTCATCATCGCCTTGAATCCGAAATAAGTGGTTGCGTGGTCCTTCATCGCCTTGGCAGTGTAAGGCTTCTCGGTATCCATGGCCCTCTGGTCCCTTTTTATCCTGTTCATGCGCCTTATGACCGCACCCGGCGTGCCTGTGAAGCACCGGATGTGACATTTTAGCCTTCCCTTAACCGGATGGGGCGCATTGGGGTTCCCAGAAGAGGGGCCATTCTTCCATGTCGCCACAAGTTCTTATCGTCGATGACGAGCCTGCACAGCGTACCGTCCTTCGCATGATCGCGGAGCGCGCGGGCTATGAGGCTGTGGAGGCGGCGTGCGGACGTTCGGGCCTCGACACGCTCGCGAGCGCGAATGGCCGTATCGGCGCGGTGATTCTGGATCATTCGATGCCCGATATGAGCGGCTTGGAAATGCTGGAAGCGCTGCGTCCCGAGCGGCCCGAGCTGCCCGTCATCATGCTGACCGCGCACTCCACGGTGAAGATCGCCGTCGACGCCATGCGCGCGGGTGCGTCGGATTTTTTGATAAAGCCCGCCAATCCCGACAAGGTGGCGGCTGCGCTTTCGGCGGCGATGTCGGGGGGCGCGGCTGGCGGAGAACTGCGCGAGCTGACCGAGAAGCTGCCGCTGTCCGGGCCGTCCGGTTCGGGGCAGGATGCCAAGGCGTTCGAGCATGTCATCGGCGACGCCCCGGGATTCCGCGCGGCGCTGAAGGTTGCGGCGAAGGCGGCGAAGCGCAACGTACCCGTCCTGATCGAGGGCGAGAGCGGCACTGGCAAGGAAGTCGTCGCAGGCGCGGTTCATGCGGCGTCCCCGCGCCAGGACAAGCCGCTCGTCATCGTCAACTGCGGCGCGATTCCCGCCAATCTGGTGGAGTCGGTGCTGTTCGGTCACGAAAAGGGTGCGTTCACCGGCGCGACGGCGCGGCACAGCGGGCGGTTCGAGGAAGCGCATGGCGGCACACTGTTTCTGGACGAAGTGGGCGAACTGCCACAGGATGCTCAGGTCAAGCTGCTGCGCGCGTTGCAGACGGGGCAGATCGAGCCGGTCGGCGGGTCGGGCCACAAGATGGTGGATGTGCGCATCGTCGCCGCCACGAATCGCGACCTGAAAGCGGAAGTCGCCGCCGGCAGGTTTCGTGAAGACCTCTATTACCGGCTGGGTGTCGTGCCGATCACCATCCCGCCGCTGCGCGAGCGCCGCGAGGATGTGCCCGCACTGGCGCGGCATTTCGCGCGGCAGCTGCACGAGGAAGGCGATATCGCCTGTGCCGAAGTCGACGACCACGCCATCGCACTCCTGAGCGCCTATGACTGGCCGGGGAATGTCAGGCAGCTGCAGAACGCGATCTTCCGCGCGGGCGTGCTGTGTGACGGCGGCAGCCTGGGCCTGAAGGATTTTCCCGAGATTGCCCGGCAGAACGGAACTTTCATAATTCCC
Source organism: Pacificimonas sp. (assembly GCA_049650205.1). Classification (GTDB taxonomy): domain Bacteria; phylum Pseudomonadota; class Alphaproteobacteria; order Sphingomonadales; family Sphingomonadaceae; genus Pacificimonas. Next base: position 10,161 of record JBARZR010000076.1, read on the forward strand.
GTGGCGCCAAAGCCGGCTGCGCCATGCGCGGCCGCCGATACGGGCAGGGCAGGCGCACCGATGTCCAACATAGCGGGATCTTCGGACGACGGCGACAACGCCATGTCCGCCGCAGCGACACATGGAGCGGTGACGGAAGACGGTCACATCCGTTCGCTGGCCGAGCTGGAGGCGGATCATATCCGGCTCGCCCTGCGGCATTATCGCGGAAAGATGACCGAGGTCGCGCGCCGCCTGGGCATTGGCCGCTCCACCCTCTACCGCAAGCTGGGCGAATATGCGCTGGAGGAGGACGGGCGCTGACCATGCCCATCCGCATCCCGCGACCGGTCGCCACTTGACCTTCCGGCAGATCGTGCAAATCTAGCAGGCAAGCGGGGCCGGTTCCATATGGGCGGCCGGTTCCTGGGATAAGGAACCAATTATGCCGGCGTTTTCACGCGAACTCGAGACCACTCTCCACAATGCGCTGGCACAGGCCGCGCAGCGCAGCCACGAATATGCGACGCTGGAGCATCTGCTGTTCGCGCTCATCACCGACGATCATGCGGGCGGCGTCATCCGCGCCTGCGGTGTCGACGCGGACGTGCTGGGCGGGCAGCTGACCGAATATCTGGACAATGAACTGGAGCCGCTGAAGACCAGCGAGTCCGTCGACCCCAACCCTACGGCGGGTTTCCAGCGCGTCGTGCAGCGGGCGATCCTGCATGTGCAGTCTTCGGGCCGCGATGAAGTGACGGGCGCAAATGTGCTGGTGGCGCTGTTTTCCGAGCGCGAATCACACGCCGTTTATTTCCTGCAGCAGCAGGACATGACCCGGCTCGATGCCGTTTCCTACCTCAGCCACGGCGTCGCCAAGGGCGGCGGCGGGGCGCCGAAGACGCCGAAAGGCACCGACGAGGCCGTGGCGGGCGAGGCGAAGGCCAAGGGCAAGACGGAATCGCCGCTGGACCAATTCACGGTGAATCTGAACAGAAAGGCCGAGGACGGCAAGATCGACCCGCTGATCGGGCGGCACGCCGAAGTCGACCGGACGATTCAGATTCTTTGCCGCCGGTCGAAGAACAACCCGCTCTATGTCGGCGATCCGGGCGTCGGCAAGACGGCCATCGCCGAGGGCCTGGCGCGGCGCATCACAGAGGGCGACGTACCCGAAGTGCTGCAGGACGCGGTGATCTATTCGCTCGATATGGGCGCGCTACTCGCAGGAACGCGCTATCGGGGCGACTTCGAGGAGCGTCTGAAAGGCGTCGTCACCGAGCTGGAGGGCAAGCCCGAGGCGATCCTGTTCATCGACGAGATTCACACGGTGATCGGCGCGGGCGCGACATCGGGCGGCGCGATGGATGCGTCGAACCTGCTCAAACCCGCGCTCTCGTCGGGCGCGATCCGCTGTGTCGGGTCGACCACCTACAAGGAATTCCGCAATCATTTCGAGAAGGACCGCGCGCTGCTGCGGCGCTTCCAGAAGATCGACGTCAACGAACCGACGGTCGAGGACGCGATCAAGATCATGCATGGCCTGAAGCCCTATTTCGAAGCGCATCACGATGTGAAATACACCAATAACGCCATCAAGAGCGCGGTCGAACTCAGCGCGCGCTACATCAATGACCGCAAGCTGCCCGACAAGGCCATCGACGTTATCGACGAGGTCGGCGCGTCGCAGAATCTGGTGGCGAAGGACAAGCGCAAGAAGAAGATGGGCGTGAAGGAGGTCGAGCATGTGATCTCCACCATGGCGCGGATCCCGCCGAAATCCGTATCCTCCGACGACAAGGCGCAGCTGGCGACGCTGGAGCAGGATCTGAAACGGGTCGTCTTCGGTC
>JBARZR010000077.1:0-4549 GCA_049650205.1 Pacificimonas sp.
GGATGGTAGTGTCTGCTGGAACAGCCGTACGACATTGCCGCCCATGGCCGCGCGGATTTCCGCTTCGGTGAAATCCTGGTCGATCAGCGCCTGCGTCATCGCCGCCATGCCGCCTGCGTCGAAGCCGGTCGTGACCGCACCGTCGAAATCGCTGCCGAGCGCGACATGCTCGATCCCGACAAGGTCGCGGACGTGGCGCATGGCGCGGGCGGTCGCGGCGGGTGTGGGGCTGCACACCGCGCCGTCCCAGAAGCCGATGCCGATGACGCCGCCCGTCGCCGCGATCCCGCGAATCTCTCCATCGGTCAGGTTGCGGTTCACGTCGCACACCGCCTGGACGCCGCCATGCGAGGAGATGAGCGGTTTTTCCGCCATGTCGATCAGCTCCGCCAGCGCGGCGCGCGACAGATGCGCGACATCGACCAGCATTCCCGTGGTCTCCATGCGGCGGACGGCCTGCCGTCCGAGCGGGGTCAGGCCGCCCTTTTCCTCCCCATGCATGGACCCCGCCAGCCGGTTGTCGAAGAAATGCGTCAGGCCCGCCATGCGGAAGCCCGCGTCGTGCAGCCGGTCGAGATTGTCTATGCTTCCCTCGATGTTGTGCAGACCCTCGACGCCCAGCATCGCGCCGACGACGGGGTCGCCCTTCGCGCGGCGGGCGAGAAGCGCGTCGAGGTCGGCGCGGGTGCGGATCAGCTGGAAGCCGTCCGGATCGCGCGCCGCCGCATCGGCCAGTTCCTCGGCATGGTAGAGCGAGCGTTGCAACAGCGAGCCCCAGGTGCGCGGCGGCTGCATCTGCGCGATGACCAGCGGCGTGATATTGTCGGTCTCGGCGCTGTTGGCGTCGTAATTCTGTCCGCGCGGGGTCTTCGTGACGCTGCCGAACACCTGCAGCGCGACATTGCCGTCCCGCAGCCGCTCCAGATCGACATGGCCGCGCGTGGTGCGCTTGTTGGGATCGCGTTTCCACAAGAGCGTGTCCGCGTGCAGGTCGGCGACGATCAGGTCGTCATGCAGGGTTTGCGCCTCCTCCGACACGCGCCACAGGCCGCTGCCTTCGATGCGGTTCATGGAGCGCTCGGTCAGTTCGGGCGCGAGCCAGAAAAACAAAATGGCGGCGATAACGAGGAGCGTGACCGCGATGATGCTGGTGCGCTTGCCTCTGCCGGGTGCGGTTTTGGCCTTTGTCGCGGGCTTCTTTTTCACAGGCATTACATGCGCTCCAGTGTGACGAAGCTGTAGTCGGGCTGACCGTCCGGCCCGTCGAAACGTTCTCGCGCGGTTTCTTTCCAGCGCTTGCGATCAAAATCCGGGAAACAGGTATCGCCCTCCGGACTCGCATGGATTTCCGTCAGCTCAAGCCGCGTCGCCGAGGGCAGGGCGAGTTCGTAGATTTCCGCGCCGCCGATCACCATGATCTCGTCCGCGCGCGCCTTCGGGTTCAGACCCGCCTCGGCGATGGCTTCCGCAAAATTGGGAGCGACATGCGCCCGTTCGCCGGTCCAGCCGTCCTGCCGCGTCATGACGATATTGTGCCGTGCGGGCAGTGCGCCGCCCATGGATTCGAAGGTCTTCCTGCCCATGACGCAGGGTTTGCCGACGGTCAGACGTTTAAAATGCTTCAGATCGCCGGGGATATGCCAGGGCATCGCGCCATCTTTCCCGATGACGCCGTTTTCCGCATGGGCGGCCACGATGACGATGTCGGGCCGGGTCATACCGCGATCGGCGCCTTTATGCTGGGCGCCGCCTGATAGCCCTCCAGCCGGAAATCCTCGTAGCGGAAATCGAACAGGCTGGCACGGTCGGCGATGTGCATGGTGGGGAGCGGGCCGGGCGTCCGGGTCAGCTGTAGCCGTGCCTGCTCCTCGTGGTTGGAATAGAGATGCGCGTCGCCAAGCGTGTGGACGAAATCGCCCGGCCGCAATCCGGTCACCTTCGCCACCATCATGGTGAGGAGGGCGTAGCTGGCGATATTGAAGGGCACGCCGAGGAAGATGTCCGCGCTGCGCTGGTAAAGCTGGCAGCTGAGCCGTCCGTCCGCGACATAGAATTGGAACAGGCAGTGGCAGGGTGGCAGCGCCATGTCGTCGACCTCGCCGGGGTTCCACGCGCTGACGATCAGGCGGCGGCTGTTGGGGCTCAACTCGATCTGATGAACGACGTTTTTCAGTTGGTCGACGACGCTGCCGTCGGCGGTTTCCCAGGCGCGCCACTGCTTGCCGTAAACCGGACCGAGTTCGCCGTTTTCGTCCGCCCACTCGTCCCAGATGGAAACGCCATTTTCCTTCAGATAGCGGATATTGGTGTCGCCCGCGATGAACCACAGCAGTTCGTGGACGATGCTTTTCAGATGGAGTTTCTTGGTCGTGAGCATCGGGAAGCCTGCGCCGAGATCGAAACGCATCTGATGGCCGAAGACGCTGCGCGTTCCCGTCCCCGTGCGGTCGCCGCGCACGCTGCCCTGATCCAGGACGAGGCGCATCAGATCGAGATATTGCTGCATGGCGCGCTACATGCGGCATGTACGTGAGAATGTGAAGATGGCGTTGCCGTAACGATCATGGGTCGGTAGCTGACCCGATATGGGGGAGTTCGAGTCCATATCGGTGCTGTGGCCGCTGTTCTGGCTGGTAACGCGCGAAATGCTGCTGCTGGCGGCTCTGGGTATCATTCTGTTCGGACTCGACGAGCTGTTCATCGATGCCGTCTATCTGTGGACGCGGACACGGCGGGCGCTGACCATCTACCGCCGGTATGGGCGCTGGACGGCGATGGATGTGCCGCGCGCTGTCGAGCCGGGGCGGATGGCGATCTTCCTGCCCGCCTGGGACGAGGCGGACGTGATCGGCCGGATGCTGTCGCAGCTTCTGGCGACGCTGGACCATGGCAATTACCGCCTGTTCGCCGGGGTATATGCGAATGATCCCGCCACGTTGGCGGCGGTCGAAGCCGTCCGCGATTCCCGCATTGAAATCGTCGTCAGTCCGCGCGCGGGACCGACGACGAAGGCCGACTGCCTGAATGCGCTGTGGGCGGCGATGCGGGCTGACGAGGCGGCGTCCGGCGTTCGCTACAAGGCCATCGTGCTGCACGACGCGGAGGATGTGGTGCATCCCGCCGAGCTGGCCGTGTTCGACCATCTGATTCCGCGCAAGGCGATGGTTCAGCTGCCGGTCGTACCGCTGCCCGATCCGGATTCGCGCTGGATCAGCGGGCATTATCTGGACGAGTTCGCGGAAACCCACAGGAAGACCATGGTGGCACGGGAAGCTCTGGGCGCGGCGCTGCCGTCCGCCGGGGTTGCCTGTGCGTTCGAGCGCGGCGCGCTCGGCGAGATTGCGGATGTGCGGGGCGGCGCGCCCTTCGACCCCGATTCGCTAACGGAGGATTACGAGCTCGGCATGACCATGTCGCGCGGTGGGCGCGGTGCGTTCGTGCGGCTGCCGGACAGCGAACGGGGGGCGGCGGTGGCGACGCGCGAACATTTCCCGGCCGATTTCGAGGCGGCATTGAGGCAAAAGACCCGCTGGCTGACCGGCATCGCCTTTCAGGGCTGGGACCGGCTGCGCTGGCGCGGCGGTCTGGCGGATAAATATATGCTGCTCCGCGACCGGAAGCCCGCGCCGAACGCGCTGTTTATCCTGCTGGCCTATCTAGGGGCGTTGCTGTTCGCGGGCGCACAGCTGGCGGTCTGGCTCGGCCTCACGCCCGCCGCGATGCCGCCTGTCGTCGAGCCGGGATCGGCGCTTTCCCGGTTGATCCTCGTCACCACGGCGCTGCTGGTCTGGCGGCTGGCGACGCGCTTTTGCTTCACGGCGGCGGATCATGGGCTTTGGGAGGGTTTCATGTCCCTGCCGCGCGCGCTGGTCGCCAATGTCATCGCCATCCTGGCCGCGCGGCGGGCGCTGGCGCAATATGCCGGTCTGGTGTTTCGCGGGCGTCGGCTGGTCTGGCACAAGACCGCGCACCGGTATCCGGGCGACGGAGCGGGCGACTGATGCGGCCGTTCGCCGGCCTGGGACTGTTCGCGCTCGTCCTGTGCGTATGGACGGTCTGGCGTGCCAGCCTGGGCGGTGCGGCGATGGAGGCGATGTTGCGGGAGATCAAGCCTGCGCCGGTTCGGTTTGCGGACGAGACTGGACGGGAAGTTGCGATGGCCACGCCAGATATTCCAGAAGAGTTGGTGGCGACCGAGCCATCTCCCTTTTTCATCAGCGAGGGAGAGCCAAGGTCATTCATCGCCGCCAGCCCTCTGCCGCAGCAAGTGATACCGGCGACTTCACAAGCGCAGCCTGTCGATGCCGCCGCGATGTCGCCGTCCGTTTCGCCGCGCGTGCGGCCCGCCACGAATGTAGCCACAGGTCCAACAATTCCGAAACGGCGACCGGCGCGAAGCGCGGCTTATGTGCGCGCAGCCTCCGCTTACGAATTCCTGCGCGTCGGTGAGCGGCGGGAGGCGGCGGCGCAGTTCCGGCAGGCGCTGGCGGCGGACGGAACGCATGGTGAGGCGGCGGCGTGGCGGGCGGAGCTGGCACGGCTGGAGCGG
>JBARZR010000078.1:0-3098 GCA_049650205.1 Pacificimonas sp.
GGTAACACTAGCGGGTGGCAGGGCAGGGGGAGCGGGGCGGTACGGGGCAGCGGCCCAAGGGGACGCTAGAAAGCCTTACCCCTCATATTCCGGCACGATCGGCGTCGGCTTGGGCGGCGCGGCAGCGGTCAGGCGCAGGGCCTCCGCCGACTGAGCCAAGTTACCCACCTCGTCCGCTTCGTCATCCTCATCGACCAGAACGCGCTGCATGCCGGTGACCAGAACCTCGTTCAGCTGCTTCGGCTTCACATTCTGTTCGGCGATTTCGCGCAGGGCCACGACGGGGTTCTTATCGCGGTCGCGGTCGACGGTCAGGTCCGCGCCGCCGGAAATCTGACGGGCCCGCTGCCCGGCCAGCAGGACCAGGTCGAAACGGTTGGGAATCTTGTCGACACAATCTTCGACGGTAACGCGCGCCATGGGCGAACTCCGAATGTAATTAAGTAGGAAAAGCCAAGGCCCGTCGCTAGGCAACCCCCCGCATCATGTCAAGCAAAGCCCCCTTCCCGATCCTGTATGAAGACGCCGAACTGCTGGTCATCGACAAGCCTGCCGGACTTGCCGTGCATCCGGGTCCGAAAACGCCGCGCAGCCTCGAGGATCATCTTGGTGCGCTGCGCCTCGGCTACCGCCGCCTGCCCGCGCCCGCGCACCGGCTGGACCGGGACACGTCGGGCTGCCTGATCCTGGCGCGCAACCCCAAGGCTCTTAAATGGATGCACGCACTGTTCGAGGCGAAGGGCGTCACGAAAGTCTATCTCGCATTGCTAGCGGGGCGGGTCGAAGGCCAAGGCACAATCGACGCACCGCTCGCAAAGATCAGCAGCAAAGAAGAGGGCTGGCGCATGATCGTGCGCAAAGACGGCAAGCCCAGCGTCACGAACTGGCGCGCGCTGAAAACGGGTGATAGCCGCAGCCTCGTCGAATTCCGTCCCGAAACCGGGCGCACGCACCAGCTGCGCATCCACGCCGCCCATGCGCTCGCGCCCATTATCGGCGATCCGGTTTATGGGGACGCGACCGAGCCCATGCGCTTGCATGCCAGCGAAGTCGCCTTCGGCTGGCGCGGTCGGCGGATCGAGGCGAAATGCGGAGCGCCGTTTCCGACCGACTAAACGCTTACAGAGTTTCGAGGCTGGTGAACCCATAGCCGGCCAGGCCAGCGCGCAGGGCATCCAAGCTACCATCGGCTTTCGTAAATACGGCCCGGTGCTGCGGTTCTGGGGACCATTCGGCATCTGCCAGCCAATGCGCCGTTCGCCGCGCGATTCCCTCGCCACCATCGACGAACGCGATCTCCCGCCTCCCCGCCTTTGCCAACCGGTCCGCCACCAGCGGAAAATGGGTGCAGGCCAGCGCCACGACATCCATCCGGTCGCCGCCTTCCTGCTCCAGGAGTCCCGCCATCGCCGCCGCAAAGGCCGCATCGGGCACATCCTCACCGCGCAAGACCGCCTCGGCATGAGCGGCAAGGTCGGGAGCGCCATGGCGCAGCACGGTGCAGTCTCTTGCGAATTTCGCCTCCAGGTCATCGACATAATGCTGGCGGACAGTCGCCGGCGTACCCAGCAGGCCGATCACGCCACTTCTGGTCAACGCCGCCGCGGGCTTGATCGCGGGGACTGTTCCCACGACCGGCAGATCCAGCGCCGCACGGACATGCGCCAGCGCGATCGTCGATGCGGTGTTGCAGGCGATAATGGCAAGGCGCGGGCGATAGCGTTCCACCAGCCGTCCCAGCATGGCCGGGACACGCGCCGTGATCTCCGCCTCGGTCTTCGATCCATAGGGAAAGCCCGCATTGTCGGCGGCATAGACGATGGGCGCATGTGGCAGGGTCTGCATAACCGGCTTTGCCACGGACAGGCCGCCGACACCGGAATCGAAGATCAGGATGGGCGCGTCGCTCATCTGTGGCTCGATAAAGACAGCCCGCACCACCTTGCAAGCCGTCATGCTTTTCGACCAAGAGCAGCGCATGACAGCGTCCTATCCCACCATTCGTATGCGCCGCACGCGCAGCGCCGCCTGGTCCCGCCGTCTGCACGCCGAGAACGTACTGACCCCTGCCGACCTGATCTGGCCGGTTTTTATTGCCGATGGCGATGACGTGCGCCAGCCCATCGCGACCATGCCGGGCGTCGAGCGCCTGTCGGTCGATCGGCTGGTCGCGGCCGCGCGGGAAGCGGCGGGGCTTGGCATTCCCGTGATCGCGCTGTTTCCGAACACGCCTGCGGACCGGCGGACGGCGGATGGGAAAGAGGCGCTCAACCCCGACAATCTGACGTGCTGTGCCGTCCGCGCCGTCAAAGACGCCGGGATCGATATCGGTATCCTGACCGATGTGGCGCTCGACCCCTATACCGAACATGGCCATGACGGGCTGCTGTCGGACGATGCGCGCATCCTGAATGATGAAACGCTGGAAATACTGGCGGGACAGGCGCTGAACCAGGCGAACGCCGGAGCCGACATTATCGCGCCCAGCGACATGATGGACGGGCGCGTCGGGGTGATCCGTAAGGCGCTTGAAGATGAAGGTCACACGGACGTGCAGATCATGTCCTATGCCGCGAAATATGCCAGCGCCTTTTACGGGCCGTTCCGCGATGCGGTTGGCAGCGGCAGGCGACTGGTGGGCGACAAGAAGACCTACCAGATGGACCCGGCAAACGGCGATGAAGCCTTGCGCGAAATCGCCCTCGACATCGCCGAGGGCGCGGACAGTGTGATGGTAAAGCCGGGCCTCGCCTATCTGGACGTTATCGCGCGGGTGAAGGACCGGTTCAATATGCCTGTTTTCGCTTATCAAGTGTCTGGCGAATATGCGATGATGCGCATGGCGATGGATACCGGTGTTCTGGACGAGGAGCGCGGCATGATTGAGGTGTTGATGGCCTTCAAGCGGGCGGGCTGCTCGGGAATCTTGACCTATTTCGCGCGGGATGCGGCGCGGGTGTTGAACCGATAACCTAAAACCGTCATTCCCGCGCATGCGGGAATCCAGTACCGCGCGGTCTTGGAAATCAGGAACGACTCTGGATCCCCGCATTCGCGAGGATGACGGCTTTTTATTGTTGGTCCTCCATGTCCAGATC
>JBARZR010000079.1:0-9976 GCA_049650205.1 Pacificimonas sp.
GCGGGCGGCAAGCATAACGACCTGGAAAATGTCGGCTTCACGGCGCGGCACCATACGTTTTTCGAGATGATGGGGAATTTCTCCTTTGGCGATTATTTCAAGGCCGAGGCGATCGAGAAGGCGTGGAAACTTGTAACGGGTGTCTGGGGCATCGACCCGGCGCGGCTGACGGCGACGGTTTATCATACGGACGACGAGGCCTTCGACCTGTGGAAGAAGATATCGGGTCTGCCCGACAGCCGCATCATCCGCATCGCCGGGGCAGACAATTTCTGGTCCATGGGCGACACGGGGCCGTGCGGGCCGTGTTCGGAACTGTTCTACGACCATGGCGACCACATTGCCGGCGGACCTCCGGGCTCCCCCGACGAGGATGGCGACCGCTTCGTGGAAATCTGGAACCTGGTTTTCATGCAGTATGATCAGGACGCGGATGGGACGCGCACCGACCTGCCGAGCCCATCGATCGACACCGGCATGGGGCTGGAACGCGCCGCCGCCGTCATGCAGGGCACGCATGACAATTTCGAGATCGACTTGTTCCGTGCCCTGACCGAAGCCGCGGCGGAACTGGCTGATACGCCGCGCGAGGGTGAGTTCAGGACGTCGCTCCGCGTCATCGCCGACCATGTCCGCGCGGGTGGATTCCTGATCGCGGACGGCGTGCTGCCCGCCAATGAAGGGCGCGGCTATGTGCTGCGCCGCATTCTGCGCCGCGCGATCCGACACGCGCATATCGCGGGGGCGAAGGATCCGTTGCTGCATCGCCTCGTGCCGACGCTGTCGGGACAAATGGGGGCGGCCTATCCCGAACTGGTGCGCGCGCAGCCGCTGATTACGCAGACGCTGGAACAGGAGGAGGTGCGGTTCCGCCAGACGCTCGATCGCGGCCTGAAACTGCTGGATGTCGAGGCGGGCGATCTGGGGCAGGGTGACACGCTGGACGGCGGCGTCGCGTTCAAGCTCTACGACACATTCGGCTTCCCCTACGACCTGACCGAGGACGCGCTGAAGGCGAAGGGCGTCGCCGTCGACCGGTCCGGGTTCGATGCCGCGATGGCCGAGCAGAAGGCCGCCGCACGCGCCGCCTGGTCCGGCAGCGGCAGCGCGGCGGACGACACATTGTGGTTCGACATCGCCGAGCGCGAGGGCGCGACCGAATTCACGGGCTACAGCGCCAACGAGACCGACGGGCGCATCGTGGCGCTGGTCCAGGACGGTGCGGAAGTGCCGAGCGCCTCGGCGGGCGAGGAAGTTCTGGTGCTGGCCAATCAGACGCCTTTCTATGGCGAGAGCGGCGGGCAGACGGGCGATGCGGGCACGATCTCGGTCGAGGATGGCGCGAAGGCCAAGGTCAGCGCCACATCAAAACCGCTGGGGCGCCTACATCTGCATCATGCAAGGATCGAGAACGGTACGTTGAAGGTCGGCGACATCGCGCATTTGGTGGTTGATGCGGAGCGGCGTGACCGCATCCGCGCCAATCACAGTGCCACGCACCTGATGCACGCCGCGCTGAGAGAAAGACTGGGTGAACACGTCACGCAGAAGGGTTCATTGGTATCGGAGGACCGCTTTCGCTTTGACTTCAGTCACCCAAAAGCGCTGACGGCGGAGGAGATTTCGTTGATCGAGGCCGATGTCAACGCGCAAATACGCGGCAACGAGCAGGTACTGACTCGATTGATGACACCCGATGCGGCCATCGAAGCGGGCGCGATGGCGCTGTTTGGCGAAAAATATGGCGACGAGGTACGCGTGCTGTCCATGGGTCGCAGCGGGCCGAAGGATTTCTCCGTCGAGCTGTGCGGCGGTACACATGTGAACGCGCTGGGCGATATTGGCCTGTTCAAGATCGTCGGCGAAAGCGCCGTCTCCTCAGGTGTGCGCCGGATCGAGGCTCTGACCGGAGAGGCCGCGCGACTTTATCTGCAGGATCAGGAGGATCGGCTGACCGCTGCCGCCGCTTCCTTGAAGGCCGCGCCCGCCGACGTGCCCGCCCGCATCGCCGCGCTGGTCGACGAGCGTAAACGGCTGGAGAAGGAACTGGCCGACGCCAAAAAGGCGCTGGCGATGGGAGGCAGCTCTGGCGCTGCCGCTGGCCCGGATATCGAAACGATCGGCGACGTGAAATTCATAGGTCGGATCGCTGAAGGTCTTGAGGCGAAAAGCCTGCGCGGCGCGGTGGACGATGCCAAAGGCCAACTTGGCTCCGGCATAGCCGCGGTCATCGCGGTGAACGATGGCAAGGCGAGTGTCGCCGTTGGTGTTACCGATGATTTGAAAGCCTTGCATGACGCCGTTGCGCTGCTGCGAGCTGCGGTCGATGTTCTAGGCGGCAAGGGGGGAGGAGGTCGTCCGGACATGGCGCAAGGCGGCGGGCCGGACGGTGCGAAGGCGGCGGAGGCGCTGGACGTGATCCGCGCGAACCTAGCCAATTCCTGAGTATCGCTTAAATCGTGAGGGGAACGACTTTCTTTAACATACATTCATAGAACCAGCATCCACGAGGAGTTCGGGACCATGAATAGGATCACACTCACCGCCGTCGCCGCCGTGTTTGCGATTTCAGCCTGTGACAGGGCGGACGATATCATTTCCGCTGAAATGAACATGAACGATCCGAAGATCGAACAGATGGCGGATGCTATTGAAACCGATGGCCAGCGTGCGCTGTTCGAAGCCTATGTGGCCCGCCGTGCCAGCGGTGATGCCGACGCGGAGATGATTACGGTCGCCGACGCCATTGCGCAGCAGCGCGCGTTCGAAGCCGAGCAGGCCGCCGTTGCCGCGGAGGCCGAAGCTGCCGACGAGGCGCAAGCGGACGCCGCCGCGGCTGCATCTGACGAAGGGGAAGAAGCCGAGGCCACCACCGATGCGGCCAACCTCGCCAGCTATGTCACGATTGAACTGGACGGTGAAAACCGCGACGCGCGGCGCGACGAGATCGGAATGGATTTCAAGATCACCAACCGTGCCGACCTGACCATCGAGCGTGTGGCGGGAATTGCGACCTTCACGGGCGAGGATGGTCGGACACTATCCTATCCGCTGGTGATCGAGGACAGCGTTCGCGGCGGCAGAACCGTCAACTGGTCCGGCACGAAGTCATATGAAGGCCGGTCCGCAAACGACAAGGCCCTGCTGGAAACCGTCCGTTCAAACGAGCAGTTCCGGTTTCAGCCGACCGGTATCCTCTTCGCCGATGGCAGCAGTATCGGCAAGATCGACGCGGGGGAATAGCGCGAACCAATCCTGCTAAGACGGGCGCGTCGCGATCTTGCGGTGCGCCTGTTCTCTATTGCGCCTCTACGCTGTCCACGGTTCCGATCCGGCTGGCGGCTTTCAGCGGACGCTTTTCCATTCCGGGAACGGCGCTCTTGATGCGCTCCCGCTCCTTATCGCGCATCTCATGAATGCTGGCGATAACGGGGCCCATGGGGCGGCCGATATCGACCAGTACCGCTTCGGCCAGTTGCAACGAACTTTCCAGCGTTTCCGGCACGGCGTCGGTCGCGCCGGCGCGGTAAAGTTCGGCCGCATGGGCGCTGTCGCGGGCGCGGGCGACGATGCAGAGGTCGGGGAATTCCGCCCGGACCGCGCGGGTCGTCTTCACCACCTGCACCGGATCGTCCATAGTGAGGACAAGTGCGGTCGCATGATCCAGGCCCATCATTTCCAGGATTTCGTGCCGCTCCAGATCGCCAAAGACGGTCTCTATACCCTTCGATCGGGCCATGCGCACGACCTCGATATTGGCGTCGACGACGGCGAAATCCTGTTCGTGCATCCTCAGCATGTCGGCGACCAGCGCGCCGACACGGCCATATCCGGCGATGATGGTGCGGGGATGGTCGGGATCGGAAGTCAGCGCGGCGGGTGTCGGATCGTCCTCACCGCCGATCTGCCTCGCCGTATCGCGGCCCAGGCGCGCCAGCAGCGGCGTGGCGGTCAGACCGATGGCAGTGACGATTTGCCAGAAGGCGGCGGTGTCCGAATCAATGATGCTGGCCGAGGCGGCGGCGGAAAGTACGATCAGCGTGGTTTCCGACGGCGAGGCCATCAATATGCCGGTGTTGACGGCAATTCCCTTCGGTGCGCCGCCCACCCGCAGGAGCGCGCCGGTGACGACCGCCTTCAGGGCCACGATGGCGACAACGGCGAGCAGGATCAGTAGCCAGTCCGTGAAGCCGAAATCGAACGAGACGCTCATACCGATCGTGATGAGGAAGATACCAAGCGCGAGGTTCTTGAACGGCTCCATCAGAACCTCGACCTGTTCGCGATATTCAGTTTCCGCGATAATCAGGCCGGCAACCAGCGCGCCCATGATCGCGCCGATGCCCGCGACACTGGTGGCCAGGCTGGCGGCCATGACGACGACAAGCGTTGCGGCCAGGAACAGTTCGGGGCGCTTTGTGAGGGCGGCCTGGTGAAACAGCCGTGGCAGGATGAAACGGCCCGCGATCCAGATGACGGCGATGGTGATCCCGCCCGTGATGACCGCGGACATCAGGTTCTCCGCCGCATCGCCCGACATGCCCGGACTGAGGATACCAATGGCGAAGACGATGGGTACGAGCGCCACATCCTCGAACAGCAGCATGGCGAAGGCGGCGCGTCCGACCGGGCTTTTGGTGCCGGTCATGGGAAGCACCAGCGCGGTCGAGGAAAGTGCCAGCGCGAGACCGAGTGAAACGGCGGCTGTGGTGCTGTAGCCAAGGAGGAGAAGCACGCCGCCGATTACGCCCGCGCCGACGACGACCTCGCCCGTACCAAGAAGGAAAACGAGTTTTCTTAAATCCCAGAGCCGTTTCAGGCTGAGTTCCAGACCGATGCCGAAGAGCAGCAATATGATGCCGAATTCCGCGAAAGGCGCTATCACCTCACGGTCGGAAATGGTGATGTATCGGAGCGGGTCGACATAGGGTTCGAGCTGGCCCAGCCCCGACGGGCCAAGCAGCAGTCCCACGAGGATGAAGCCGATGACGGGATTTACCTTCAGCCGCGCGAACGCCGGGATTACCAGACCCGCCGCGCCAAGGATGACGAGCGCGTCGCGAAAACCGGCGGAATCTAGGGAATCGGCTGCCATAGCTTGACCCTATGCGATTACGTCCTTCGGCAATAGTCGCTCATTGCGTGATTTTTGGAGCGGAGAGCGCCACATAAAGACCGATGATGGTGAAGAGCCCGCCCGCGATAGCGTAGGGAGTCCAGACAAAACCCTCCAAAATCGTCGATATGGCCATCGCGACGAAAGGCACGAAGACGCCGGAATAGGCGGCCTTGGCAGGCCCGATTTCACGAATGACGTTGAAATAAAGCACGAATGCCGTCGCCGAGGCGAATATCGCCAGATACGCGACGCCGCCGAGATAGACCGGCGTGGTTTCGATAACCGGTGGTCCCTCGACGCTCCAGGCAAAGCCCATGTTGAGCAGGGAGCCGTAAAGCATCGCCCAGGCCAGCATTGCCGACATACTGAAATTGCGTGCCCGTGGACTGGCCTGCATGACATTGGCGACCGAGGCGCAAAGGATACCCATTGCCGTTGCGCCGAGACCGAACAGCAGGTCGGGGCCACCTGAGAGCGAGAGCAGCTCCTGCCGGAACAGCAGCGCAACGCCGACGATGCCAATGGCGGATCCCAGCATGAAGCGCGCCGTGACGCGCTGGCCCAGGAATATGCGCGCGAACAGGGCATTGGGAACGACCAGAAGCGCGAAGGCGACCGCGATCAGGCCCGATGTCACGAACCGGCTGGCCTGATAGACGAAATTGAAGTTGCCCGCGAACTGGAACATGCCGACGGCGAAGAAGAACTGGTGCGCCGAAACCGGAAACCCCAGCGCACGCTTCCTGACGACGCAGAGCAGGAACATGATCGCCGCCGCGGTGATGAAGCGGTAGGCAACCGACCAGGGGGCGGGTACGACACCCAGCTGAGTCTTGATGACATACCAGGTCGTGCCCCAGATCAGCGTGACGGCGGCGAGGGACAGGATCGTGCGACTTGGCATATGGCGCTCCGCTTAGCGGCTGTTCGGCCCAAGTCGACAGAGTCGTGGTGGCGGTCCTATCACCTGCCCTAGTTGCGGGCGGACGCGGTCTCCGGTCAGTCATGGCCGGCAGATTGGGAGACATGACATGCCGGGACCGCTATCGGGCCTCAGGATCATCGAAATGGCGGGTATCGGCCCCGGCCCCTTTTGCGGCATGATGCTGGCCGACCACGGCGCGGAGGTCATTCGCATCGACCGGCCCGGCGCAAGGCCCGAGCCTGTGCTGGGGCGAAACCGGCGCTCGATCGTCGTAAACGTGAAGACGAAGGAGGGCGTCGATATAATTCGGCGTCTGGCGGAAACGGCGGATGGCTTTTTCGAAGGGTTGCGCCCCGGCGTGATGGAGCGGTTGGGGCTGGGGCCGGACGTGCTGCTGGGCGACAATCCCAAGCTGGTTTATGGGCGCATGACTGGTTGGGGCCAATATGGTCCCTATGCGAAAGCAGCGGGGCACGACATCAACTACATCGCTTTGTCGGGCGCGCTGCATGGCTATGGCCGGGCAGGAGAAAAACCGACGCCGCCCATCAATATGATCGGCGATTTTGGCGGCGGCGGCATGATGCTGGCGTTCGGCATGGTGTCGGCGTTGCTGCACGCGGGAAAGACCGGCGTGGGGCAGGTCATCGACGCCGCCATGACGGACGGCAGCGCGGTCCTGATGGGCATGATCTGGGGCATGAAGGGCGCCGGGATTTGGCAGGACAAGCGCGGCGTCAACCTGCTCGACACGGGCGCGCATTTTTACGATACCTATGAAACCAGAGATGGAAAACATGTCGCCATCGGCTCCATCGAACCGCAATTCTACGCAGAGCTGCGGCGACTGGCGGGACTGGAGGACGATGCGGATTTCGACGCGCAGATGAACCCGGCCAGCTGGGGGCCGTTGAAGGAAAAACTGACGGCGCTGTTCCTGACCAGGACGCGCGACGACTGGGAGGCTCTTATGGCGGAAACGGACGTGTGCTTCGCGCCGGTGCTGTCGATGTCCGAAGCGCCGTCGCATCCGCACAACGCCGCGCGCGAGACCTTTATAGAGGTGGGCGGCATGACCAACCCCGCGCCCGCGCCGCGCTATTCGGTGACGCAGACGGACAAGCCCGAAGCGCCGCCGGACACGGGAAGTTCAACGCGCGCGGTGTTGACGGAGGCGGGTGTCGATGCAAGCGAGATCGATGCGCTGTTCGCCAGCAAGGCGGTGGGCTAGCGCAGCGTCAGGAACCGCGCCGCCGCATCAAAGGCAGCGCGGCGATGTTCCCGGATCGCGGTAGCCTCTGCGTCCTCGCCCCAGGTTTCTGCCTGATAGAGTTCATCGAGTTCACCCGATATCCAGGCCGTGTCCGCGTCGATCTCGCCTTCGATTAGCGCGAGTGTGATGACCAGCGAACCCGATATGGTCGTCAGCGGCTGCGCGGCGGCGAGGGCGAAGTCGTCATAGGCATCAAGGGCGGCGGACAGGCGCTGTAGTGTCATTTCCGCCTGCGGCCGGTGCGTGATGCCCTCCGCCAGCGTGAAACCGATATCGTAGCGCTTCGCCGCCCAGGACAGTAGCGGATCCCATGCCGCGCATTGCCGTTCGACCAACGGTGCCGGGGCGTCCGCGCGATAGCAGAGCAGATCGCTTTCGCCATAGGCGGCGATGCGTTTTTGAAATGCGGCGCGGTCCGGCGCGACATGGTCGATGGCGGCATTGGCGAGACCGGTCACGGGCATGGACACGGGATCGATGATATCGCCCTGGGCTTCCCATTCTTCTCTTATCGCGTCGGCCATCGTTTCGGTCGGGAGGACCAAGCTGCGGCGCTTCGGCGTGTTCAGTCCGCGTCCGTCGAGTTCGATGCGCCAGCCCTCATTCGTTTCCACGCGCTTGGCTGCCCTGTAGAAACGCTTCATTCGCCATCCTTTTCCCGCCACCGCTTGCGTAGCAGGGAGGGGAACAGAAACATGCAGGCGACGCCGAAGATGGTCGTGAACTTTCCGGTCATTTCATCCTGATAGCCGAACGCGCCTTTTAGCCAGATCTGCAGGCCGAGAACGACCAGTACCATACCGACGATGCGGACGAGCGAGAGGCGCAGATAGCGTCTGCGGTGATTAATTTCTGTCATGGCAGGAGGATATAGTCGGCCAGGGCGGCATAGTCATCGGCGACGATTTCCGCGCCTGCTTCCGTCAGTTCTTCGGGCGCGTGATAACCCCATGCGACGCCAAGTGCGCGGACATTCGCATTGGCGGCGAGCGCCATGTCGAAGACGGTGTCGCCGATCATCACCGTGTCTTCCGGTTCGGCTCCAGCGTCGCGCATGGCCTGGTGCAGCATGGACGGATGCGGCTTCGACGGGTGGCGGTCTGCGGTCTGCAGCGAGATGAAGCGGCCATGGATGCCATGATGTTCCAGCGCGTGGTTGAGACCGCGATCCGACTTGCCCGTGGCCACGGCCAGCAGCCAGCCCGCCGCCTCCAGCCGCGCCATAGCGTCCAGCGTGCCGTCGTAGAGCGGCTCCAGCGCCAGGGTTCGCCGGGCACGCATGTCCTGATAGCAGCGCTTGTAATCCTCGGCGAGCTTGCCGTGAAACCCGCTGTCCGCGTCCGGCAAGAGCTGCGCCATCGCCTCCGGCAGGGACAGGCCGACGATACGCCGGGTGGTGTTGGCGGGCGGCGGCGTCATCGCGTTCTGATGGAAGCAGGCATCCATCGCGGCGACGATATTCGCCTGGCTGTCGAGCAGCGTGCCATCGCAATCGAAAACGGCGAGCTTGATGGCTGTATCGCTCATTTCCTTTTTCCCCGACCGCCGCGTTTCGGTGTCGGTCCACGCCCCCGCCGTTCGCGATTGGCGTCGCGGCGTTCGCGGCGGATGTCGCGGGCCTTGTGCTTCCTCAGGCGGGCCTTCGCGCCGGGATCGTCGATGTCTTCCTCCAGCGGCAGGTCGCCGATCGCCATGTCGAAACCCAGACTGGCGAGGGTGTCGGCGAAATGTTCGGCGGGGTCGGCCTTCACATCCAGCATGCCACCATTGTCGGGCAAAGCGAGGCGCAGGCGGCGGGCATGGAGGTGCAGCTTGCGGCTGATCCCACCAGTCAGATAGCTTTCCTTGCCGCCATATTTTCCGTCGCCCACTATGGGATGGCCGATAGCGTCCATATGTACGCGCAGCTGATGCGTGCGTCCGGTCAGCGGTTGCAATTCCAGCCAGGCGGCGCGGCCTGCGGCGCGCTCGATACGGCGATAGCGGCTGCTGGCGCGCTGGCCGTTCTCCTCGTCCACCATCATCTTTTCGCCGTTGAAGCCCGGCTGTTTGGAGAGCGCCAGATCGATGCGCCCCTCGGAGATTTCGGGGACACCCATGGTGATGGCCCAGTAGAGCTTTCGCGCGGTTCGGTCGGAAAAGGCGCGGGAAAAATGTGCGGCGGCGCGAGCGGAACGCGCGATGAGAAGCGCGCCCGATGTATCCTTGTCCAGCCGATGGACCAGCTTGGGCCGATCGTCGCGCTCGAACTTCAAACCGTCAAGCAGGCCGTCGACATGTGCCCTTATCCCCGTGCCGCCCTGCGTGGCGAGACCGGCGGGCTTGTTGATGACGATTGCATGTTTTGATTTGTGGATCACCAGTGACTGCGCGAATTCGATCTGGTCAGGCGTCAGTTCCGTGCGCTCGCGTTTCTGCGCCAACGGACTGGCCTTGGCGCTTTCCATGGGTGGGACGCGGATGACCTGTCCGGCGGCGATACGGTCGCCCGGTTTCGCGCGTGCGCCGTCGACGCGCAGCTGTCCGGTCCGTGCCCATTTGGAGACGATGGTGAAGCTCGCTTCTGGCAAGTGCCGCTTGAACCAGCGGTCGAGGCGGATATCGTCGTCATCAGGGCCGACGGTGAACTGGCGAACGTCGGTGGTGCTCATCGCATAGC
>JBARZR010000080.1:0-26409 GCA_049650205.1 Pacificimonas sp.
TTTCTTCGATGGTGGCCATTTCCTCCTCGGAGAACACGGCTTCGGCCAGCTGTTTCAGCCATTCCGCCGGGATTTCGGCGGTTTCCTCGTCATAAGTTGTCTCCAGCCCCTTGAAGACCTTGCCGAAGACCTGGTCGAAGCGGTCCAGCATCGCCTCGTCCTTCACATAGGCGGCGCGGGACAGGAAATAGAATTGCTCGACCCGCCGGTCGATCACATCGGCCTTTAACGCCTCAAGCAACGTCAAATGCTCCTTGAGCGAGACTGGGATGCGCGCGGCGCGGAGTTCGTCGAAGAAATCTAGAAACATAAGATAGTAGATAGGCGGGAGGCGTGTGCGCGTCATCCTGCTTTCTAAGAGGGGGCGGCGCCGCCGCCGGGCGTTAAGGGTGGCGGCATGAAAATGGATTTTTCAGGTCGGCAGGTTCTGGTTGTAGGCGGGTCGAGCGGTATTGGACGGGCGTCCGCCGGGGCGTTTCGCGCGGCGGGCGCGGATGTGACCGTCACCGGGACAAGGGAGCGGGCGGAAAATTACGACGGGCTGTCCGACTTTGGCTACGCGCAGCTGGACACGGCGGATCGGACGGGCATCTTTGCTTTGGCTCAGAAAGTCGCCTCCTTGGATGTGCTGGTCAACGCGGCGGGCATGGTCATGTACGGGCGCGCGGAATTCGATGTCGCAAATTTCGAGGCGGTGCTGGCGGCCAACCTGACAGGCGCGTTCCAGCTTTGCGAGGCGCTGAGGCCGGAGCTGGCGACGAGCGGGCGGGGAGCCATCGTCAATATCGGTTCCGTCGCCAGCCATCGCGGTGTTATCGGCCAGCCCGCCTATTCCGCTCGAAGGGCGGGATGCTGACGCTGACGAAGAGCCTGGCGCTGGCCTATGCGAAGGACGGCATCCGCGTGAACCAGGTCTCGCCGGGGCTGGTGCGGACCAAGTTGACCGAAGTGAGCTGGGAGGAAGATGAGCGGCGGGAAGCCATCGAGAAGGGCATTCCACTACGCCGCATCGGCCAGCCGGAAGACATAGCGGGTGCGGTGCTGTTCCTGGCATCGGAGCTAAGCCGCTGGACGACGGGAACGGACATTATCGTGGATGGAGGACATAGCGCATGAGCTGGATGCAGGGAAAGACCGTGCTGGTCACGGGCGGATCGCAGGGGATCGGGCAGGCGACGGCGGCATTGTTCCGCGATGCAGGCGCGAAGGTAACCGTCGCGGGCACGCGCGCGAGCGCTTCCGATTACCCAGACGAGGATCTGGCGGGCATGACCTATGTGCAATGCCGCATGGGCGAGAAGGCCGACGTTGAGGCGCTGGCGGCCCGGTTCAAGGCGCTTAACGTGCTGGTGAACAATGCGGGCACGGGCAGGCCGGACGAATATGACCAGGACCAGTTCGAGGAGGTTCTGACGATCAACCTGTCGGCGGTGATGAAGCTGTCGACGCTGCTGAAGCCCGCACTGGCGAAGTCAGGCGGGGCGATCGTCAACGTCGGGTCGCTGTCGAGCTTCCTCGCGCTGAAGGAGACGCCCGCCTACACCGCCTCGAAAACCGGGCTGCTCGGCCTGACGCGGGCGCTGGCGGACAAATGGGCGCCGGACGGCATCCGCGTGAACATGGTCGCGCCGGGCTTCATCGAGACCCGCATGACCGCGCCGATGCGCGAGCATGAAGGCTATGAGGCGAAGCTGCTGAAGGCCGTGCCCATGCGCCGCTGGGGCGAACCGCGCGAAGTCGCGGAATGTATCGCCTTTCTGGCGGGACCGGGCGCGAGCTACGTGACGGGGCAGAGCCTGGCGATGGATGGCGGGCTGATGCTGCGCTAGGTGCGGCGCTTTCATCATGCAGCGCGGCGCGGCATATGAGCCGCCGCCGTCATAAGCGATTGACTGGCGGAGCGTGGGCATGAAGGGCGACAGGCGATGACCAGTCCCACGCGCCTGTCCGCCACGCAGGAATATCTGCTCGCCGTGGCGGCGGCGGTCGTCACGGCGAACGCATACTATATTCACCCGATCATCGGTGACGTCGCGGAAACGTTCGGGGTCGGCGCGGCGCGTATCGGGCTGGTCCCCGCCCTCAACCAGCTGGCGCTGGCGATCGGCATATTGCTGCTGCTGCCACTGGGGGACCGCTATTCGAACAGGTCGCTGACCATCATGTTCACGATAGGGCAGTGCGGCGGTCTGCTCGTCATGACGCTGGCGCGCGATTTCACGGTTTTCACGACGGGATCGACGCTGCTGGGTTTCTTCACCATCGCGCCCTATCTGCTGCCCGCCTATGCCTCGAAGCGTGTCGCGCCGGAACGGCTGGGGCATGTGACGGCGATCCTGACGGCGGGCGTCATCTGCGGAATTCTGGTCGCCCGGGTCGGCGCCGGCGTGGTGGCGGAATATCTAGGCTGGCGGACCGTTTACTGGATCGCGAGCGGCGCGATGATCGCGATTACGCTGGCGTTGCCGCGCATCATGGAGAAAGGGGCGGCGGGCCAGGAGGAAAGCAAGCTGGCCTATGTCGATCTGATTTCGTCCCTCTTTTCACTTCTTCGCACGCATCGCGAAATCATCCTGTCGGGAGCGATTCAGGGCATCGGTTTCGGACAGTTCATCGCGCTGTGGCTGGGCCTGGCGCTGCACCTGACGGGGCCGGAAATGGGCTATGGCACGGATGTCGTCGGCTATCTGGCGGGATTCGCCGCCATCAGCGTCCTCACCACGCCCTATTGGGGCAGATGGTCGGACAGGATCGGCCCCCGGAAAGCGCGCGTGATCTTCGCCATGGTTCAGACCGGAGGGATTTTTCTGTTGCTGCCGTTCGGAGACAATCTGTGGTTGCTGATGATCCCGCTTCTGCTGGGCAATATCGTGGGCCCCGCCATCGACGTGACGACCCGCATGACGTTCCTGTCATTGCAGCCGGAGCTGCGCACGCGGCTGACGACGATCTATATCGTCATGATGTTCGTGGGCGGCGGTATTGGCAGCATCGCGGGCACGGCCATATTCGACGCCTTTGGCTGGACCGGAACCGCGCTTTACGTCATCGGATCATGCGTGTTCCTGGCCGCGCTAACGATAGTGGGATACTGGATATATGGTGAGCGGGACGGGGTCGCGAAAGGCTGACCACCTCTTTCCCATGCAAAAGGAAAGGGCGGCCCCCGTGCCCCCGCACGGGAACCGCCCCGGCCCCCTGTCACCCTGCCTGAGTATTACGCCGCCTGCGCTGCCTCCACAGGCTGTTCCTCACCCTCCGGATCGCGCAGGACATAGCCGCGGCCCCAGACGGTTTCGATATAATTGTCGCCTTCGCAGGCCGCGCTCAGCTTCTTCCTGAGCTTGCAAATGAAGACGTCGATGATCTTGAGTTCGGGTTCGTCCATGCCGCCATAGAGGTGGTTCAGGAACATTTCCTTGGTCAGCGTCGTGCCCTTGCGAAGCGAGAGCAGCTCCAGCATCGCATATTCCTTGCCGGTCAGGTGAACGCGGCTGCCGGCGACGTCGACGGTCTTCGTGTCGAGATTGACGGCGAGCTTACCGGTCTTGATGATCGACTGGCTGTGCCCCTTGGAACGGCGCACGATGGCCTGGATTCGGGCGACAAGCTCGTCCTTGTGGAAGGGCTTCGTCAGATAGTCGTCGGCACCGAAGCCGAGGCCGCGGATCTTCGATTCCACGTCGTTGGCGCCGGTCAGGATCAGGACGGGCGTGCCGACCTTCGCGAGGCGCAGTTTCTTGAGGACGTCGTAGCCGTGCATATCGGGCAGGCCGAGGTCGAGGAGGATGATGTCGTAATCGTAGAGCTTGCCGAGGTCGATGCCCTCCTCGCCAAGGTCGGTGGCGTAAACATTGAAGCCCTGGCCCTGAAGCATCAGCTCGATGGCTTCGGAAATATTGTGGTCGTCCTCGATCAGAAGTACCCGCATTTTATATCGTCCCTATCCCTGAAAATGTCCCTGCAGAGCAAGTGACCCCCTGTTCCGCATTCCGTTAACCATGCCGCTTATCGTTTATAAAGGTTAACGACGGGTAAAAGGTTAATTTCAGATTCGAATGTGCTTTTGGAGTCACAGCTTTACGCTCTGGAAACCATGACTGCTTATCGGTCACGCACATGAACGACCTTGCCGCCGCCATCACCGCTGTCCGCAATATCGAATTCGCGCATGTCCATGGACAGGTGCGGCGGGCAGGCGGCCCTGCGGTGGAGATAGAGGGGTTAGGCCGCGCGGCCTGTATGGGTGCGCGGGTGGAGATCGAGCGGGGTGGCGACGCGGCGCTTCTGGCGGAAATCGTATCGGCGGACCGGAACTGTGCGCTGGCCATGCCCTTCGCCGCGGCGGAGGGGCTGTCGCCGGGTGCGCGGGTCTGGCTGCGCGGGAGGGCACCGACGATATCGCCATCCGGTGACTGGCTGGGGCGCGTCGTCGATGGGCTGGGCCGGGCCGTGGATGACAAGGGCGGGCTGCGTGGCGGACAGCGCCCGCGACTTGTGCGGGCGGGGCCGCCGCCTGCGGCTGCGCGTGCGAAACTGGGGCCGCGTCTGGAAACCGGAGTGGCCGCTATCGACCTGTTTACACCCTTGTGCGAGGGGCAGAGGCTGGGACTGTTTTCCGGCTCCGGCGTTGGGAAGTCCGTGCTATCGGGGATGCTGGCGCGCTTTACGGACTGCGATGTCGCGGTCATCGGCCTGATCGGTGAGCGCGGGCGCGAAGTGCGCGAATTCATCGAAGACGAGCTGGGCGCGGCAGGCTTGGCGAAATCTGTCGTCGTTGTGGCGACTTCGGACGAAAGCGCGGTCATGCGGCGGCAGGCGGCGTGGACGACGCTCAGTATCGCCGAGCATTTCCGCGACGAGGGCAAGCGGGTCTTCTGCCTGATGGATAGTGTGACACGCTTTGCCCATGCCTGCCGCGAGATCGGTCTGGCGGCGGGCGAACCACCGACGACGCGCGGGTTTACGCCGAGCGTGTTCGCGGAACTGCCGCGCCTTCTGGAACGTGCCGGGCCGGGGCCGGTGGGATCGGGTTCGATCACCGGGCTGTTCAGCGTGCTGGTTGAGGGCGGCGATATGGAGGAGCCGGTTGCCGATGCCGTGCGCGGGATCCTGGACGGGCATGTGCTGCTGTCCCGGCGCATCTCGGCGCGCGGACGCTATCCGGCCATCGACCTGCTGGGCTCGCTGTCGCGCAGCGCGGACAAGGCGCAGGACGAGGATGAGCGCGCATTGGTTCGTGATGCGCGGGCGCTGCTCGCCACGCATGGCGACATGGCGGAACTGGTAAGACTGGGCGCGTACAAGCCGGGCGCGAACGCGGATGTCGACCGCGCCGTCGCCGCCGCGCCGAAGATCGAAGCGCTGGTGACGCAGGCGCGGCACGAGCGGCGGGAACTGGCGACGATACGGACGGAACTTGAGGGAGCGATGGCATGACGGAAAATGCGAAGGTGTCGGGACTGGAAACGGCGGCGCGGATCGAACGGCGCGAGATGGACGACCTGCGCGGGCAGATCGCCGCTCTGGAGCAGCGGATGGAGATCAACGCGCAGGAGCAGACGCGCGCCGCCGACCGGCTGGAAGTCGAACTGCGCGTCGCCAGCGAACTGCCGCACCTGGATACGGCGGCCTTCGCGGCGGCGCAGCGGCAGCGGCTGGGCGCGCTGGAACATCAGCGCGGCGAACTGGAAGCAGCGGTCGATGCGCTGCGTGACAAGATGCTGGACAGCTTCGCGGCGGTGACGCCGCTGGAAAAGGCCATCGAGGCGTCGGTCCTGCTGGAGCGCATCGATGCGCACAAGCGGGCGCAGGGCGCGCTGGACGAGGTTGCAGGGCGAATGGCTGGATAATCTCGCTTCGGTGAAGCTCCATTGAAAAGCCTCGGCACGATTGTCGGCGTTTACTGCGGAAGTTTCAATCGTAGGCCGACAGCTTAACCGCAGTTCCAAATGCGCGGAGGAAAATTGTGAAACTGTCGCAGGCCATAATTGTAGCCGTGGTTTCGATCGCAGGAACATTCTTCTTCATATGCATTTCATCACTGATAATGCTGCTGATGGGTGCCGTTGCAGGCTGGCTTGGAGGACTGCTGTTTCCAGGCCTGTTTACCGAATTAGCGGCTACGTTCGTAGGTTATGACGTTCCCGCCTGGCAAATTGGTGCAGGTGCCGGATTTGTTGGTGCATTCTTCCGCGGGATGCTGCCACGTCCGCCTTGGGAAAGGGGGCTTAGCCATGCCTTTGCAATAGAAAGTTCTGAGCGAAGCAGGACATAGGAGGTTAAGTCAGTGCGCACCTATAAATGCATCCTGTTAAATTAAGCGGGTCATTACTTGTCGCACTCAATCTCAGAGGGTGACGACTCGCTCACTTTCCGTCAATCTCCTTCGCAAACAGAGGAGACATGACCGATGATGAAACCCGCCTTGATCGCCGCCCTGCTGGCGGCGCCTGCGTTTGCCGCGAATGAGCAGGTCGCGCTCGACCGGATCGCCGCGGACCGGGACACGAATGTCGAGACGGCGGATACGATCTGGAAACTGGCTGAGCTGGGCTACAAGGAGACGCGGTCTTCTGCGCTGTTGCAGGAGCGGCTGAAGGATGCGGGCTTTGCCATTGTCGCGGGCGTGGCGGATGCGCCGACTGCGTTTACGGCGACTTACACGACAGGCGACGGGCCGGTGATCGGGATCATGGGCGAGTTCGACGCTCTGCCGGGCTTCAGCCAGGCCGCCGAACCCGAGCAGAAACAGATCGCCAATGTAGATGCGGGTCATGCCTGCGGGCATCACCTGTTCGGGACGGCCTCCGCCTCCGCCGCGATTGCCGTGAAGGACTGGATGGACGCGAGCGGCACGAAGGGAACTGTGCGCTTCTACGGCACGCCCGCCGAAGAGGGCGGTGCGGGCAAGGTCTATATGGTGCGGGAGGGGCTGTTCGACGATGTCGACGTCGCGCTGCACTGGCATCCGGGCAGTAGCAACAGCGCCGACATCGCCACTTCGAACAGCAACAAGTCGGGCAAGTTCCGCTTTCGCGGCGTTGCCGCCCATGCCGCCGCCGCGCCGGAACAGGGCCGCTCCGCGCTGGACGGGGTCGAGGCCATGAACATGATGGCGAACATGATGCACGAGCATATGCCGCAGGAAAGCCGCATGCACTATGTCATCACGGCGGGCGGCCGCGCGCCCAATGTGGTGCCGGATTATGCCGAATCCTTTTACTATGTCCGCAATCCCGATGCGGAGGTGGTGCGCGAGACGTTCGAGCGGCTGGTGAAGGTCGCCGAGGGCGCGGCGATGGGGACCGGCACGACGATGGATTATGAGGTCATCCATGGCGCGATGCCGCTCCTCCCCAACGAAACGCTGCAGAAGCTGGTCCACGCCAAGCTGACCGAGGTCGGCGGCGTCCAATATGACGCGGCGGAGCGGGAGTTCGCCGAGGCGATCGTGCCGACGCTGGCGTCGAAGGATATCAAGCTGTCGGACGCGGTGGAGATCGATCCGCTGTCCGAGAACCATGGCGCGGGCTCGACCGATGTGGGTGACGTCAGCTGGGCCGTGCCGACGGCGGGATTTCGCACGGCGACCTGGGTGCCGGGAACGCCCGCGCACAGCTGGCAGGCGGTCGCGGCGGGCGGCATGTCGATCGGCTGGAAGGGGATGCAGAACGCCGCGCAGATCCTGGCGCTGACCGCGATCGAACTATACGAGAATCCCGACATGATCGCGGAGGCGAAGGCGGAGTTCCTGCGCCGCCAGCCCGAGGGCTATGAATATCGTGCGCTGCTAGGCGACCGCGATCCGCCGCTGGATTACCGGGACTAGACCGTGAAGACGCCCATAGGGGATACGCCGGAAGAGGCGCTCGCCAATATGAAGCGCCGCGCGGTGGGGAAGTCGGGCTTTTCCACCTTCGCCGTCGCGGAGCCGGTTGAGATCTGGGACGGCTATGCGGAACTAACCGTCGAAATTCGCCCGGAACTGACGCAGCATCATGGTTATGCGCATGGCGCTATCGTCGGCATGGTCGCGGACAATGCCTGCGCCTGGGCGGCGGCGAGCGTCGCTGGCGATGTCCTGACGGCGGGCTATGCGATCAATTTCCTCGCGCCCGCAAAGGGTCAGCGTCTGCGCGGCAAGGGCTGGGTCATAAAACCGGGCAAACGCCAGATCGTCTGCCGCGCGGAAGTCTGGTCGGAGGACGATGACGGATCGAAGCCGGTGCTGGTTGCCAGCGCGCAGGGGACGGTGATGGCGGTTTCGCGGTGAGTATGCTGGCTACATTCCTGCTCGTCATCCTCGCGAATGCGGGGATCCAGAACAGGTGAGGTTTCTGGATTCGGTTCTCAATTCCAGAGGACTTCGCGGTACTGGATTCCCGCTTCTGCGGGAATGACGATTTATTGAGGGAGGGGTCATATGTCGGCCAAGGGCACGCATGACTACGCCGCCGATCCGCGCAATGAGACGGTGCTGATCGACGTCAACGGCACGCTGACGCCGCGCGCCGACGCGATGGTATCGGTGTTCGATTCGGGCTTCATGCTGGGGGACGGCATCTGGGAGGGGCTTCGCGTTCATAACGGCCGCATCGCCTTTCTGGAGCGGCATCTCGACCGGCTGTACGAGGGCGCGAAGGCGATCGACATGGATATAGGCCTGTCGCGGGCGGCGCTGACGAAGCGGCTGCAGGACTGCATCGCCGCGAACGACATGGTGGATGGCGGCCATATCCGGCTGATGGTGACGCGGGGGCTGCGCTCGACACCCTATCAGGATCCGCGCGTCATCATTTCCGATGCCACTATCGTCATCGTGCCGGAATGGAAGGAACCGCTGCCCGTGACGGTGGAGGGCGGCATCCGGCTGTTCACCGTGCATGTGCGGCGCGGCGATCCCGCCGTCCAGGACCAGAAGCTGAATTCGCATTCCAAGCTGAACTGCATCACCGCGTGCATCCAGGCGACGAAGGCTGGCTATGACGAGGCGCTGATGCTGGACCCGCATGGCTTTGTCGCGACCTGCAATTCGACGCATTTCTTCATCGTGCGCAAGGACGAGGTGTGGACGTCGAGCGGGAAATACTGCCTGGGCGGCATCACGCGCGGGGTGGTGATCGAACTGTGCCGCGAGGCGGGGTTTCCGGTCTATGAGAAGGACTTCTCGCTGACCGATGTTTACGGCGCGGACGAGGCATTCGTGACAGGGACGTTCGCGGGCGTGGTGCCAGTGACCGAAGTCGATGGCCGGGCGCTGACGGGCGGGCGCGGGCCGATGGTCGAGCGATTCCAGCGGCTTTACCAAGCGCGGCTGAAGGCGGATTGCGGCGCGTGACGGTCCGCATCGCCATGTGGTCGGGACCGCGCAATATCTCGACAGCGATGATGCGGAGCTTCGGCGCGCGGGCAGACTGTGTCGTCAGCGATGAGCCTTTCTTCGGCGCGTACCTAAAGGCGACCGGCGATCCGCAGCCAATGGCGGCGGAGACCATGGCGGCGATGGACTGCGATTACCGGAGTGTGCTGCGGACAATTTCTTCAAAACCGCCTCCGGGCGCTGTCAACTGGTATCAGAAGCATATGCCGCATCACATGGTGGGCGATGTCGGGATCGCGGATATGCCGGACCACCGCCACGCCTTTCTGATCCGCGCCCCGGAACGAGTGGTCGCGAGCTATGCGGCGAAGCGAGAGGGGGTGGATGCGGCGCGGCTGGGCTATGCGCGTATCCGCCAATATGTCGAGCATGAGGCGGCGCGGACGGGCCGGACGCCGCCAATTCTGGATGCGGACGACGTACTGACCGACCCGGGCGGGATGCTGGCGGGTCTGTGCGCGGCGCTCGGGATCGAGTGGGACGCGGCGATGCTGTCATGGGCGCGCGGGCCACATGCGGAGGACGGTGTCTGGGGCGCGCACTGGTATGGTGCGGTCAATGCCTCGACGGGCTTCGCGCCGCCGCCCGGTGATCTGCCGGTGCTGGATGTGGACAATGCGGCCATCGCCGGGATGTGCCGCGATGATTATGCGTGGTTGCACGAAAGGCGTGTGACCCCGCAATAAGCGTGGGCGCGCGGGACGTGCGTGCCTGCTAGGATTCGCCGCAAGGGAGAATCCGACATGACCGTAGGCGCATTTCCGGGCTGGTCCACCGAGGGGATCGACAACCGCATCGTCAATCCTGATGTCTATGCGAATCCCCCCGACATATTGAGCGTTTACCGGGAGCTGCGGGAGACGGACCCGGTTCACTGGACCGAACCACGGGGATTTCGTCCCTTCTGGTCGATTACCAAGCAGGCCGACATCAAGGCGATATCAAAGGCGAACGACCGGTTCATCAATTCCGAGCGCACCTATCTGACGCCGGCGGAAAACGAGAAATGGACGCTGGAAACGACGGGCGACACGCACCTGTTCCGCACGCTTGTCGATATCGACGACCCGCTACACCGGAAGCTGAGACAGATTACGAACGAATGGTTCCTGCCGAAAAACCTGAAATCGATGGAGGACAAAATCCGCGGCATCGCGCGGGCGCATGTCGACCACATGATGGGCCTGGGCGGGAGATGCGATTTCGTCAACGAGGTGTCGCTATTCTATCCCCTGCGCGTGATTATGGAAATTCTCGGTATTCCTGCGGAAGACGAACCGAGAATGCTGAAAATGACGCAGGAGATGTTCGGTTCCGGCGATCCGGATGTCATCGCGCGGTCGGAAAAACTGACGTCCGGCCCGAACGGTCCGGCGTCGGGCGGGTCGGGTGAGGATGCCGTCGACCTGATGGCACTGGCGCAGGAATATTTCGAGTATTTCGGCAAGGTGATTGCCGACCGCAGGGCGAATCCGAAGGACGATGTGTCCACCGTCATCGCCCATGCCGAGGTGGACGGCGCGCCTATCGACATCAGACATGCGCTCAGCTATCTCGTCATCATCGCGACGGCGGGGCACGACACCACATCGTCCAGCACGGCGGCCGGAATGCACCAGCTGGCGGTGAATCCGCGCGAATTCGCAAAACTGAAAGAGAATCCGAAACTAACGGCGCAGATGGTCGAGGAGACGATCCGCTGGGAGACGCCCGTGAAGCACTTCATGCGCACCTGCACGGAGGATACCGAGGTAGGCGGCCGGACGATCCGGGCTGGCGAGCATCTGACGCTGTTCTACTGGTCGGGGAACCGGGACACCGAGGCGTTCGACGCGCCGGACGAGTTTCGCGTGGACCGCGCACCCAATCCGCAGGTCGCCTTCGGCGGCGGCGCGCATCAATGCCTCGGCCTGCATCTGGCGCGCCTGGAAATACGGATATTGTTCGAGGAGCTTATGCCGCGGCTGTCATTCGTCGAGCTGGCGGGCGATCCGGCATGGACGCGCTCGAACTTCGTCAGCGGCCTGAAACGCCTGCCGATTCATTCAGTCTGGATTTGATTCTGCCCCGAAACTGTCGGTCCGGTTTACAGTTCTGGAATCACCGCGCGCGCGTGAATTGGCTATCGCGTGGAATGAAAAGGGAATAAAGGATGTGGCATGAAATATGCTTGCATTTCTTCAAGTTCCGCAAAAAAATTATCCAGTGCCCCCTTTGACCACTGCGGAAGACGAACAAGGAAATATGTAATCATGAAAGTTGCTTCGCTTCTGACCGCCGCCCTGACGGCTGCGGCCTTGTCCAGTGCCGCAAGTGCGGTCACCATCCTCGTCGACGATTTCGAGACGGCCACGACGCCCGATCCCCTGATCGCGATGATCCCCGGCGTTACTGCCGTTTCCGGTCCGACCGTGGTGCCGCCAAATGGCTTCGAGCGCACGGTTTCACTGACGGTGAACAAAAATCGCAGCCCCGGAAACAGCAACGAAGTCCGCGCGGATGTACATAGCGGCCTGTTCGATATTGGCGCGGAAAGCGGCGTTTCCTATACGACCGCCATCTCCTACAGCGTCGGCAGTTTCTTCGCCGACCTGCCTGGGACAGGTGCCACGGGTACCCTCGACATCCACGTGAATTTCGCTGACGGTAATCCTCGCACGTTCGCCCTGGAATTGAACGGTGTCGAGACTGACAGCGACCGTTTCTTCGACTTCATCGACGGGTCGGCAGCGTTTCCGGAACAGACGCGTCGCCTCGCCTTCAACGTTGCGGACCTGACCGGTGCGGATGTGTTTACTCTGAAGATCACGGGCAGCGCGGGTTTCGACACCACGCTGACCATGCTGGAAATCGATATCCCGCAGGATCCGGCGCAGAACATACCGGCTCCCGGCGCCCTCGCGCTGATGGGCCTTGGCCTTCTGGGTGTCGCTTCGGCGCGCCGCCGCAAGAGCTGATCCGAATTCGACCGGTCCTCAACTGGTTAAAGTCAGGGTCGTTCCGTTCGCCGGAGCGGCCCTTTTCTTTTGAGAAACTGTGCGTAACCCGAAGTCGTGTCAAAAGGCGGGGAGGCTGGTGATTGCACCTGCCAGCGCGTCGACCTGATCCTGCGGCGTATCCCAGGCCACGACGAAACGCGCCTCCCCGGAATCGGCATCGCCCCAATCGTAGAACTGGAAGCCCTGTGCGCGCAGGTTTTCCGCGCCCGCGACGCCTATGTGCACGAACAGCTCATTGGCCTCCACCGGGCACATCAGGCGTTCGCCGCATGCCACGGCCAGGCATGTTGCGCCCTGATTGGCGGCACGGGCGTTTCGCTCCCACGCGCCACTTTCGATCATGGCGATCAGCTGCGCGGCGGCGAAGCGGCCCTTGGAAGGCATCTGGCCCGCGCGCTTGCGGCGGAAAGGCACGCTACTGGCCAGACCCTTGTTGAAAAAGACCAGTGCCTCCGCCGACATGCCGCCATTTTTTATGCAGCCGAAACTGAGCGCGTCGACGCCCGTGCGCCAGGTGATGTCGCCGGGATGACAATCGAGCGTGACAAGCGCATTGGCGAAGCGCGCGCCGTCCATGTGCAGGTGCCAGCCGCGCGCCTTCGCGTCGGCACCCAGTGCGGCAATTTCGTCCGGGGTATAGACACAGCCATATTCGGTAGCCTGCGTGATCGAAACAGCGCGGGGCTGAACCTGATGCACGTCGCCGCGCATGGGGGCCATGGCAGCGGCGATGGTGTCGGGGGTCAGCTTCGCGGCGTCCCCTTCCGCTAGGATCAGCTTTGCGCCGCCCGTGTAGAATTCAGGCGCGCCCCCTTCGTCGACATGGATATGCGCGTCTTCATGGCAGATAACCGCGCCATAGGGCGGCAGCATCGCAGCGAGTGCGAGGGCGTTTGCCGCCGTGCCGGTGGATACCGGAAAGACACGGCATTCCGTTCCGAAAAACGCGCCGAACACGTCGTCGAGCCGGTCGGAGATCGGGTCACTGTCATAGGAACCTTGCGTGACGCCGTTCGCGGCAATGACCGCATCCACCACTTCTGGGCAGGCGGACGCGGCATTGTCGGACAGGAAGCGCATAGTGGCGTTGGTTACGCCGCCCTCTATGCCATAGCCTTTTCGAGATTGCGGCGAATGGCCTCGAAGAACTGTTCCGTGGTCATCCAGCTCTGGTCGGGGCCGATCAGAAGCGCGAGATCCTTGGTCATTTCGCCGCCCTCGACCGTTTCGACGCAGACGCGCTCCAGCGTTTCGGCGAATTTCGTCACGTCAGGCGTGCCATCGATCTCGCCGCGATGTTTGAGGCCGCCGGTCCAGGCGAAAATGGAAGCGATGGGGTTGGTCGAGGTCGCCTTGCCCTGCTGGTGCATACGGTAGTGGCGTGTGACGGTGCCATGAGCGGCTTCCGCCTCCACGGTCTTGCCGTCCGGAGTCATCAGCACGGATTTCATCAAGCCCAGCGAGCCGAAGCCCTGTGCGACGGTGTCCGACTGCACGTCGCCATCGTAATTCTTGCAGGCCCAGACGAATTTGCCGGACCAT
Source organism: Pacificimonas sp. (assembly GCA_049650205.1). GTDB lineage: Bacteria > Pseudomonadota > Alphaproteobacteria > Sphingomonadales > Sphingomonadaceae > Pacificimonas. Next base: position 13,924 of record JBARZR010000080.1, read on the forward strand.
TTCATCGCGGCGGCGACCATATCGTCGATCAGGCGATGCTCGTAGTGGATGCCCGCCTTCTCGAACTGCGCCTTGAAATCCTTGTCGTAAATTTCCTGGAACAGGTCCTTGAAGCGGCCATCATAGGTTTTCATGATCGTGTTCTTGGTGCTGAGATAGACCGGCCACTTGCGCATTAGGCCGTAGTTCAGACACGCCTTGGCGAAATCGCGAATGGACTCGTCGAGATTGTACATGCCCATGGCGACGCCGGCGGACGGGAACTGGAAGATTTCGTGCTCGAACTCTTCACCGTCCTCGCCCTCGAACTTCATGGTCAGCTTGCCGGGGCCGGGGATGTACATGTCGGTCGCACGGTACTGGTCGCCGAAGGCATGGCGACCGATGACGATGGGGTCGGTCCATCCGGGAACAAGGCGCGGGACCGACTTGATGACGATGGGCTCACGGAAGACGACGCCGCCGAGGATGTTGCGGATGGTACCATTGGGCGACTTCCACATTTTCTTCAGGCCGAATTCCTCGACGCGGGCCTCGTCGGGTGTGATCGTGGCGCACTTGACGCCGACGCCATGTTCGCGGATTGCGTTTGCGGCGTCGACCGTGATCTTGTCGTCGGTTTCGTCGCGTTTCTCTATGGAGAGATCGTAATATTTCAGGTCGACATCCAGATATGGAAGGATCAGCCGCTCGCGGATCCACTCCCAGATGATCCGGGTCATTTCATCGCCATCAAGTTCGACGATAGGGTTTTTGACCTTGATCTTTGCCATGGGGGGAGGGCTCCTGAATATATGTACGGATTTTCACATGACCTATGCGGTGCGCGGCGGGGAATCAATGTGTCGATTTCAGCTGCGCGCAAGAGTGTGATTGCCGTCGGATAGCCGACACTGCTAGAGGATGAACCATGGATGACAAGAACACGCCCCCCGAACCGCCGGTAGAGCCGGTCACCGCAAAACCCAAAGCTGCGAAACCCGAGGCTGCGAAATCCGCAAAAGCAGCCAGTGCGGACGCCGCTCCGGAACTGCCCGCCGAGACCGTGTCGCCGACGGCACCGGTTGAAGGCGACATCGTGAGCGATATGCCGCCGTCCAGCGACCTGCAGGCGGCGAAATACGAGTTTCCGAAAATGCACCCGGAAGGAACGAAGTTCGTCGTCATCGCGGCCGCGATCACGCTGTTCCTGTGGTTTGTCGTGGACTGGGAAATCCTGGGCTGGCTGATGGCGGGCATCACCGTCTGGATCTGGGCGTTTTTCCGGGACCCGCAGCGAGTGACGCCGGATGGAGACGATCTGATCGTCTCGCCCGCCGATGGTTTGGTTTCACACATCGTCACCGTGCCCGCCCCGCGCCAGCTGGCGGCCAGCGGCTTGCTGGAGCAGACGAGCTATACGCGCATCTCCGTCTTTATGAATGTCTTCGACGTGCATGTGAACCGCGCGCCGGTCGCGGGCAAGGTCAGCCGCATCGTCTATGTTCCGGGCAAATTCGTGAATGCCGAACTGGACAAGGCGAGCGAGGACAATGAGCGGCAGTATTTCGTCATTGAGAAGGCCGATGGCACGCGGGTCGGCATGACGCAGATCGCTGGTCTGGTCGCGCGCCGCATCGTCAAGTTCGTGCGCGAGGGGCAAGGCGTGGTTGCGGGTGAACGGGTCGGGCTGATTCGCTTCGGTAGCCGTGTCGATGTGTTCCTGCCATCAGGGTACACACCTGCCGTGGCCGTCGGCCAGCGGGCCATCGCGGGTGAAACGGTGCTTGCCAACCTGGGCGGGAAGGCCGTTTCCGGCACCGCCCGTTGAGACTGGATCGCGCCACGCCGCAGCGGAATGTCCGCAGCATATTGCCGATCCGGGCGCTGATCCCGACGGCGATCACCATTGCCGCGCTCTGTTCGGGGCTGACGGCAATTCGCTTCGCGATCACGGAAGATTACGAAAAGGCGCTGCTGGCGATTTTCCTGGCAGGTGTTCTGGACGCGCTGGACGGGAATATCGCGCGGATGATCAAAGGTGCGACGCGCTTTGGCGCTGAGCTGGATTCGCTGTCGGACAACGCCGCCTTCGGTGTCGCCCCGGCTCTGATCATTTATTTCTGGATACTGGACGAGCTGCCGACTTTCGGTTGGATCATAGCACTGGCACATGCCATCTGCGCGGCGCTGAGGCTGGCACGGTTCAATTCGCAATTGGATATGGATAACCAGCCGCACAAGAAATTCGGATTTTTGACCGGCATTCCCGCGCCGGTCGGGGCCGGGCTGACGCTATCGCCAATGTTCCTGTTCTACTGGTTGGAACCGACGGACATCAATTATCCGACGATAGGCGCTGGCTTTACCGCCATCGTCGTCGCGCTGACGGCGTTTCTGATGGTGTCCAATCTGCCGACCTATAGCTGGAAGTCGGTGCCGGTGCCGCGTGGACTGAGACTGTTCGCGCTGGTGGCTGTAGCCTTGTTGATCGGGGCGTTTCTATCCGCACCTTTCATGTTCCTGTCGCTGATTTCCATCGGTTACGCCGCCACGGTTCCATTCAGTATTCGTGCCTATCGGCGTAAGATCAGGCAGCGCGAACGTGCAGAAGCGGCAGGCGCGCGGCCAGATGGGGAAGCGCCCCTGCGGGAAGACGACGACGCCCTGCCGCGCGTGAATATGCCATCTGCCGAGACGACGCCGCCTGTTGCGGATGCGAAACCGGCCGCGCCGCAACCTTCCGACCCTCAAGGGAGGAAATAGGCGCAAACGCATTTGCGATAACTGTGCGGGCCTGCCACAGCATGACGGCAATCCAGGACAGGGCCGCGATCAGGAACAGGCTGTTGGCCATGGCAATAAGCTGATACATGATATGAACTCCCTCTGTTCCATCAATGTTCCAACTTTGTTCCTTTCTGTCAAATGATTTCCAAACATTGACCGCAAGCCCTTGAGCGGCCAATCATTCCCAAAAGAAACATCGGGGAGAGAATCATCATGCTGGGCGGAATGCAGGAGTGGCCGCTGCTGGTCTGGAAGTTCATAGACCATGCGGCGCTGAACCACGGCACGCGCGAAATCGTTTCCCTGAGCTGCGAGGGTACTGAACACCGCTCCAACTGGGCGGAGGTGCGCGACCGTTCATTGAAGGTCGCGCAGATGCTGAACAAGCTGGGCATGAAGCAGGGTGACCGCGCCGCGACACTGGCGTGGAACACACACCGGCACATCGAATGCTGGTATGGCATTTCCGGCATGGGGGCGGTGGCCCACACGGTCAACCCGCGCCTGTTCGAGGACCAGATCGTCTATATCATCAACCACGCGGCGGACCGCGTGCTGTTCGCGGACATCAGCTTCATCGACATGATCGAGAGGATCGCCCCGCGTCTGCAAAGCGTCGAGCATATCGTCCTGATGACCGATGCCGCGCACATGCCGAAGAGCGGCAGTGTCGATTTTCTGTGTTATGAAGACCTGATCGCCGAGCAGGACGGCGACTATCGCTGGGCGCGTGTCGACGAACAGACGCCATCGGGGCTGTGCTATACTAGCGGGACGACAGGAAATCCCAAGGGCGTTCTCTATACGCACCGGTCGAACGTTCTGCACACGCTTGGCGGGCTGGGGAAGGACGGCATGGGCTTCGGCTCCGAAGATGTCGTGCTGCCGGTCGTGCCGATGTACCATGCGAATGCCTGGGGTCTGCCCTATAGCTGTGCCGCTGTCGGTGCGAAAATGGTCATGGGCGGTCCGAACTTCGACGCGCCCACGCTTCACAAGCTGATGATCAAGGAAGGCTGCACTTTCACCGCCGCCGTTCCGACGGTCTGGCTGGGCATGTTGCAGCATCTGGAGGCGGAAACGGCCGATCTGGGCAAGCTGGAGCGAGTTGTCATCGGTGGCAGCGCCGTGCCGCGCTCCATGATCAAGGAATTCAAGGTCAAATATGATGTCGACGTGATCCACGCCTGGGGCATGACGGAAATGTCGCCGCTTGGGACGCTGGGCTCGCTATCTGCGGAGGCGGCGGAACTGCCGCTGGAGGAACAGTTCGACATCAAGACGAAGCAGGGTCGCGCCGTGTTCGGCGTGGAGCTGAAGATCACCGATGATGACGGCAACGACCTGCCGCGCGACGGTGAGGCGTTCGGCCACCTGATGGTGCGCGGGCCATGGTGCGTCGGTGAATATTATGGCGGCGATGGCGGCCATGTACTGGACGCCGAAGGCTGGTTCGATACGGGTGATGTCGCCACTATAGACCCGCATGGCTATATGCAGATCACCGACCGTGCGAAGGATGTCATCAAGTCGGGCGGCGAATGGATCAGCTCCATCGAGCTGGAAAATGAGGCGGTCGGTGCGGAGGGCGTCGCCGAGGCTGCGGTCATCGGCCTGCCACACCCCAAATGGGACGAGCGCCCCCTGCTGGTCATCGTAGCGAAGGCAGGTGCATCACCGACGAAGGAGAGCGTCTTGGCGCATCTGGAGGGCAGAATCGCCAAATGGTGGACGCCCGACGACGTGCAGTTCGTTGAGGAAATCCCGCACACGGCGACAGGCAAGATCCAGAAAACGGCCTTACGCGACCAGTTCGCGGATTACAGTTTTCCGGGCGTTTAGACCGTTTCAACGCAGTTCGCAGGCGCGGGCGTAGGCGGCGGTAGTGGTTTCTCTCAGGAGGTCGGCCAGTTCGTCATTGCGACTGAATACGTCGAGACCTGCCTGGGTCGTGCCGCCGGGACTGGTGACATTTGTGCGGAGCTCAGACAGCGGTTTATCCTCCTGTGCGGCCATTTCCGCCGTCCCGCGCACGGTCTGGACGGCCAACTGGCGCGCTTCCTCCGCAGTGAAACCAAGGGCTTCGGCGGCCTCGGCGAAACTGCGCATCAATTCGAAGATATAACCGGGGCCGGACCCGGCGACGGCAGTGAAACGGTCGATGCGGTCCTCGTCATCGACCCAGATCAGAGATCCGGTGGCGGCAACCAGTGCCTCGGCAACGTCCCGCTGCGCCTGACCGATGCCAGCCGCGGCGTAGAGCGCACTCATCCCCACTCCATAAGCAGCGGGAAGGTTTGGCATGATCCGAATGACCGGAGCGCCGCCAAGCGCGCTCGAAATCCGCTCTGCGCCCACACCGGCGGCAATTGATATGGCAAAGCCGCCGTTCGCCAGCACATCGGCATAGGCGGGAAGAATCCTGTCTATCATCTGCGGTTTGATGCCAACGATGACCAGGTCGAAGCGCATGTCGCTCACATCATTGAAAGCACCGAAAAGCTGAGTGTCGGCGGGTGCGGCTTCAAGGCCGGGATCTACGATGGTGAAATCATGCTTGTCGGACGGCAGCCACCGCTTCAGCATCGCTCCAGCCATATTGCCGCAACCCACCATGACGATTTTCATGACATATCCTGTTCCGGCGGCAAGAAACCGCGCCTGTGAATTGTTATAATTGAAATGCTATGGGCCAGATAGGAGCGTCAATCCGCCCATGCAACCGGACGCCAGATTGGAAACATACCCTAGAAATGTACCTGCGCAATGATGTTTCACCAATAGTTTCTTACAGATTTCTTCCTCGTTTAATACAAAGTTGTCGAAAGGACTTTCGCTCCCCGGTGCAGTTGTCATGTTGCGCTGCAGCATTGATCGCCTATGTAGGCGGGGAATGAAAAGCGGAGTCTTATTGTGAGTGCGGAAAAGCGTGTCGTCATCAAGGTGGGTAGCGGCCTGATCGTCAATCAGGAAAATCTGAACTTTCGGTTCGCCTTTCTGCACGGTCTGATGTCCGATATCGCCGACCTTCGCGCGGAAGGCTATGAAGTTGTTCTGACCTCGTCGGGCGCGGCGGCCATCGGCCTGGGCGCGATGGGCTTGCGCCCGGAAACGTCTGGCGTACAGGACAAGCAGGCGGCGGCGGCATGCGGGCAACCTCTGGTGATGAATGTTTACAAGCAGATCGCGCTCGAATTCGACATGGATATCGCGCAGGTGCTGCTGACGTCCGAAGATATGGAAAACCGGCGGCGTTACCTGAATACCAAGAACACGCTGGAAAAGCTGCTGGAACGCGGCATCCTGCCGATCATCAATGAGAATGACACGGTGACGACGGAGGAAATCCGCGTCGGCGACAATGACCGGCTCGCTGCGAAAATTTCGCAGATGTGCCGGGCGCAGGACTTCGTCATGCTGACCGATATAGATGGACTTTACGACCGTCCGCCCAGCCAGTCCGGCGCGAAGTTCGTCGAGGAAGTTGAGGATGTCAGCGTCTATCTGGAAGCGACCAAGACTATGGGCACGCTCGGTTCCGGCGGTATGCTGACCAAGATGCAAGCCGCGAACATGGCGCAAAACGCGGGTGCGACCGCCTATATCGGGCGCGGTATTATCGAGAAGCCGGTCAGTACGATCCTGAAGAATGAACGCCGCCACACACGCTGCATCGCCATGGGCGATCCGCAGTCGTCCTGGCGTGTCTGGCTAACCGACCGGCTGCAAATGGCGGGAACGCTGACGGTTTCCAACAAGGCGGCCGCGGAATTGCGCAGGGGCGAACGCGGTATCCGCACCGCCGATGTCATCACCAGTATCGGCGAATATATGAAGGGCGATGTCCTGCATATCTATGACGAGGATGGCGTGGAGCTGGGGCGCGGCTTGACCAACTTCGCCTCGCGGGAGGTGCTGCTACTCGCGCGTTTCCCCGATGACGAGGTGACGGAAGTCCTCGGCTATCACAGCGATTCCGACCTGATCGCGGCGGACAATCTGGCGCTGCTGGCCGACCATCACCTGCCCTGGGATCAGCCTATCGACCATGAGACGGAAGTGTCGATGCGGGGCTAGGTTTCCTTACTCAGTGCTGCTGGCGACCGCATTGCTTGCGGCGCTGAGAACGGCGCGGACCGACGCCGTGGCGATATCCTCGTCCATGCCGACGCCCCAGATTGTCTGGCCGTCCGCACCTGTGCATTCGATATAGGCGGCGGCGCGGGCATCGGTGCCGCCAGTAAGGGCGTGCTCCTTGTAATTCTCCACGTCCAGCGACACGCCGAACGCATCTTTCAGGGCGGCGATCACGCCCGAGATGAGACCATTGCCGCGCCCGGACACGCTGCGCTCCTTGCCCTGATCGAGAATTTTGCCGGTGAAAACGCGTGTGCCATCGGCGGCGCGGCTCTCCTCATAGTCGATCAGGCGGAAGCGTTTCGGCGTCTTGCCAATGCGATATTCGGCTTTGAACGCCTGCCAGATGTCCGTGGCGTTCAATTCACGGCTGCTTTCGTCGGCAAGAGTCTGGACGGCACGGCTGAAATGTGCCTGGAGTTTCTTGGGGAGTTTCAATCCCCTGTCCTGTTCCAGTACCCAGGCAATACCGCCCTTGCCCGACTGGGAATTAACCCGGATGACCGCTTCGTAATCGCTACCGATGTCTTCAGGGTCGAGGGGAAGGTAGGGGACGTCCCATGCCTCGTCATTCTTCGCGTCCTGCGCCGCGAAGCCTTTCTTGATGGCGTCCTGATGCGAGCCGGAAAAGGCGGTGAACACGAGGTCACCCGCATAGGGATGGCGCGGATGGACGGGCAGCTGCGTGCAATATTCCGCCGTCTTGCGGATGCGCGCCATGTCGGAGAAGTCGAGATCGGGCGCGACGCCCTGCGTGTAGAGGTTCATCGCCAGTGTGACGAGGCAGACATTGCCGGTGCGCTCGCCATTGCCGAACAGGCAACCCTCGACCCGGTCCGCGCCCGCCATGACGCCCAGTTCGGCGGCGGCGACGCCGGTACCGCGATCGTTATGAGGATGCAGGCTGAGCAGCACCTTCTCACGCGTCGAGATATGCCGCCCGAACCATTCGATCTGGTCGGCATAAATATTGGGAGTCGCGGCCTCGACGGTGGCGGGCAGGTTCAGGATCAGCGGCTTTTCCACCGTCGGTTGCAGCACATCCATCACGGCCTCGCAAACCTCAAGCGAGAAATCGAGTTCGGCGGTGGAAAACGTTTCCGGCGAATATTCGAAATGCCAGTCCGTGTCAGGCTGCGCGGCGGCCTGGTCGCGCAGGATTTTCGCGCCGTCCACCGCGATCTGCTTGATGTCGGCGCGGTCCATCTGGAAGACAATGCGCCGCCATGCTGGGCTGACCGCATTATAGAGGTGAACGATGACGCGGCGTGCGCCGCGCAGGCTTTCGAAGCTCTTCTCGATCAGGTCGCGGCGCGACTGGGTAAGTACTTGGACGGTCACATCGTCCGGGATCGCGTCCGACTTCACCAGGTTGGATATGAAGTCGAATTCGGTGGCCCCGGCGCTCGGGAAGCCGACCTCGATTTCCTTCAGGCCGATGGCGATCAGCATGTCGAACATACGGCGCTTCTTTTCCGCGTCCATCGGATCGATCAACGCCTGATTGCCGTCGCGCATATCGGTGGACAGCCAGTGTGGCGGCGCGGTGATGGTGCGGGACGGCCATTGGCGGTTGGGCAGATCGACCTGCGGGAATGGCGTATATTTACGGGAAGGGTCGCTGAGCATCGGCATAGTCAAATCTCATCCGGAAGGGCGGGAGGCATCCCGCCGGGTCAGTCTGTCGGTCGGATGGTCCCCTAGACGGCGGGGACGGTCATGCCCGCTCACACGCCTAGGGGCGTATAAGTCGTAGGGTCAGAAAGCTGCGTGCGCGGTTCATATGCCTCAGTGTTAAGGCGCGATGGTTAATGAAGTAAACCCTAAATGCGCTGCTCCATCTGCAGGGTGGCGGTCAGGCATTCGATTTCCACTGTGCCGGTCAGCGCGGGCAGGTCTTCGCGCGGGATGGCTATACCCTTCGCATCGACGGCCCAGCAACGGCCCTCCATGGCGTCGAGAAAATCGACCAAGGTGACATTTGGGCTTTGCGAGGCCGTCATTGCGGTTCCCGCCGCGATCAGGGTTGCCAGCATCGTCATGTGTTCCGCTCCCGTTGCGATGGTTACCGCAATGTTAAGCAATTCGCATGCCGTATCGGAGGCTTCGTGCCGTGGCCGAGGCATATCTGGTTAACCCCATGCGCGCAGGCCGGAATGTGTAAATCACACCGACACTGGAACCCGAGTAATTTATTAATATCGCGGAGGGTAGCGATGATCACCAATTCGCGATTTTCAGAAAGACGGATATGCGTCAGATTATCTATATCAGCACGGCGCGCGCGTTGCAGTCGGCGGCGGATCTGGACCTGCTGCTCGCCAAGTCGAGAATGCGGAACGAGGCGCTGGGGCTGACTGGCCTGCTCCTATACAATGGCGTGCGATACCTTCAGGTTCTCGAAGGCCGCGACGACATCGTGGGAGACCGCTTCGACCATATTGCGTCAGACAGCCGTCACCGCAGCATCGTCATGTTAAGCGACCGTCAGATCGGAGCGCGTGAATTCGGGCATTGGACCATGGCGTTCTCGCGCCCGGAGTCCAAAGATTTTTCAACTCTCGCGAATCAGGTTGAAGCCGCGGTCATATCCGCCGGACCGAACACTCGATCATTGTTCGAGTCGTTCGCGATGGCGGCCTAGAAAAGTCTCTAGACCGCGCCGTAATCGCCCGACAGGAGTTTGCGCTCCGCCGCGATCATGCCCGCGAAACTGTCGCGGGCGTGAATGCTTTCCACCCATGCCTTGGTACGCGGATGCCTGTCCGACACGGGCGATCCGGCATGGCCGATGTTGGCGAAGGGGCTGGCCAGAGCGATATCGGCAAGCGTGATGCTGTCGCCGACAAGGAACGCGCCCGCGTCCGGAATCTGTGATTCCATATAGTCGAGCAGGGGAGCCATTTCCGTCTCGCCGAGTTTCGCGGCGGCTTCATCGCCCTTCTGTTTCATCAGCTTTGGCGCGACGACGCGGTTGAAGAAAATTTTTCCGCCCGCCGCCGTGAACACCGTATCGGCGAATTCGTCCCAGAACATGACGCGCCCGCGCGCCTCGGCATCGTCGGGGATCATGCGGGTATCGGGATATTTGGCGTCGAGATAGATGCAGATCGCGGTGGAGTCGGACAGCTTGTAATCGCCGTCTATAAGTGCCGGAATCTTTTTCAGCGGCGACGCGCTGAGGAAATCAGGATCGTCGGAGCCAAGTCCGATCACAACATGCTCCCAGTTCAGCATCTTCTCGTTGAGAAAGGCCGCCGTCTTGCGAACATAAGGGCTGAGCGTCGCGCCGAACAGTTTCATGCTGGTCTCCTGATTTCAGATATGGGTGCAACGCCTAGCTGGCGAGTTCGTCCCATTTTTCGCGGACTTTCGAAAAGAAGCTGGCGGAGCGGGGGTTGGATTTCGCGTCGGCTTCCAATGTACGGAATTCCTCCAGCAGTTCGCGCTGGCGCTTGTTGAGGCTGGTGGGGGTTTCCACTTCAACCTCCACCACCATGTCACCCCTGCCACCGCTTGCGCCGCGCCCGTTGAGGCCGGGCATACCGCGTCCACGGCGGCGAAATTCCTTGGCGCTCTGCGTTCCGGCAGGAATGGCGATTTCGGCCATTTCGCCGTCGATGGCGGGCACTTCGATCGTCCCGCCAAGCGCCGCGTCGGTAATAGAAATCGGGACCGTCAGATGCAGGTTTGTTCCCTGCCGCGTGAACACCTCATGCGGGATCAGGTGAACAAAGATATAGAGATCGCCCGGCGGACCGCCGCGTGCGCCCGCTTCGCCTTCACCGGACAGGCGGATGCGCGTGCCATCGTCGACACCGGCGGGAATTTTCACTTCGAGGGATTTTTCCTTGTCGAGGCGGCCAGCGCCGAGACAGTCATCGCAGACCTTGGAGGTCACGCGGCCCGCGCCGTGGCAGTTGGGGCAGGCGCGTTCGATGACGAACATGCCCTGCTGTACACGCACCTGACCGTGGCCCTGACAAGTCTGGCAGGCCTCCACGGTGGCGTCGGGGGCGGCGCCGGAGCCGTTGCAGCCGTCGCATGTCGCCGCGACGTCGATCTCAATGCTCTTCGCGGAACCGGTAAATGCTTCCTCCAGCGTCAATTCCATGTCGTAGCGCATGTCGCCGCCGCGCACGGCTTGGCTTCGCGCGCCACCACGGCGTTGACGTTGACCGCCGCCCATGAATTCCGAAAAGATATTGTCAAAAATATCAGAAAAGTCGCCGCCGCCCTGAAAGCCGCCCGCGCCGCGTGCCCCACCGCCGCCGTTTCCAAACGCGGCCTTCCCATAACGGTCGTAGGCCGCGCGCTTCTGAGGATCCTTCAGGACGTCATAAGCCTCGGCACAGGATTTGAATTTCGCTTCGGCAACGGCATCGCCAGGGTTCTTGTCAGGGTGATATTTCATGGCGAGCTTGCGGTAGGCGGATTTCAGCGCCCCGTTGTCAACGTCGCGGGTGACGCCAAGCTCTTCATAATAATCGAGTTCTGCCATGATCGTCCTAAACCCCACCACATAAATGTCACCCCGGCCCCCGAGCCGGGGTCCAGCGATGTTTCAGTTATCACACGCGATATCCGAAGTTCGCTGGACCCCGGATCAAGTCCGGGGTGACGGTAATCATACTTAGTTCTTACGCCGCCTTATTCTCATCGGCCTTGTTCTCGTCATCCTCATCGACTTCGGAGAATTCGGCATCGACCACGTCATCGTCCTTCGATGCCCCGGAAGCGGCGGTCGCGTCGGGATCGGGCGCGTTGGCCTGCTGTTCGGCTTCGTAAATGGCCTTGCCGAGTTCCATGGCGGATTCGCCGAGCGCGGCGGACTTCGCCTGTAGCGCCTCGGCCTCGGGATTTTCCTTCGCCAGTTCGTCCTTCAACTCGGCGAGTTTCGCCTCGATGTCGGACTTGACGGAGGCATCGACCTTGTCGCCATGTTCGGAAAGTTGCTTCTCAGTCTGGTGAACCAAGCTGTCAGCACCATTGCGTGCCTCGGCCACCGCACGGCGGTTCTTGTCCTCATCGGCGAACTTCTCGGCGTCCTTCACCATGTTCTCAATGTCGGAGTCGGAAAGACCGCCAGAGGCCTGAATGCGGATCTGCTGTTCCTTACCCGTGCCCTTGTCCTTTGCGGAGACATTGACGATGCCGTTGGCGTCGATGTCGAACGTGACTGCGATCTGCGGCACGCCGCGCGGGGCAGGGGGAATGCCGACGAGGTCGAACTGACCCAGCATCTTGTTGTCCTGCGCCATCTCGCGCTCGCCTTGGAAGACGCGGATCGTCACCGCCGACTGGTTGTCGTCGGCCGTCGAATAGGTCTGCGACTTCTTCGTCGGGATCGTCGTGTTGCGGTCGATCATGCGAGTGAAGACACCGCCCAGCGTCTCGATACCAAGCGACAGTGGCGTCACGTCGAGCAGCAGCACGTCCTTGACGTCGCCCGGCAGGACGCCCGCCTGGATGGCCGCGCCCAGGGCGACCACTTCGTCGGGAATGACGCCCGTGGAAGGTTCCTTGCCGAAGAATTTCTGCACCATTTCACGCACGCCCGGCATGCGCGTCATGCCGCCG
>JBARZR010000081.1:0-2054 GCA_049650205.1 Pacificimonas sp.
GATAAGAAGCGCGCCGATCAATATGCCTGAGCGTGGCGGCGCGCGGCGTTCGTCGATGGGTTCCAGCACCGTGACGCTCGGTTCGCGAGTGGTCAGGTTGCTTTCACTACGGAACTGCGCCGCCGCCGCTTCCGAATCCATACCGACGGCGCGGGCATAGTTTTTCACGAAGCCCAGCGTGTAGGGCAAGGCGGGCAGCTCTTCATGCCGTCCCTCCTCGATCGCGGTCAGATGGCGCAGCGGCACGCGCGTCTGCGCGGCGATATCGCTCAGCTCCCGATTTTGCTCCAAACGCGCGGTTTGCAGCAACGTGCCGATATGGCCTTTCGCGGGCTGCGCTTCCCTAGCGTTGCCTGGGGGCGTGTCGTCGTCCTGACCATATTCTTCCATGCTGACTACAACTCCCCATTCGACGCGCGCGTTCCTGACCCCTAAGTCGCGCAGGAGAGGGAAAACGTCAATGGGGAGGCGCGCCGGTTTTCGGGAAGGTTTGCGGTGCGCACATGACTGCCCTATCTTGGTAACAATCGCACGCTAGAGCGGGCAAAACAGTTATCGATGGAGAAACATCATGGGCGGTCTCAGCATCTGGCACTGGCTTGTCGTGGCAATCGTCATCATGCTGCTGTTCGGCAAGGGCCGGATTTCGGACATGATGGGAGACCTTGCCAAGGGAATAAAGAGCTTCAAGACCGGCTTGGCGGATGATGAGGAAACACCCGCCTCACCGCCAAAGCAAGTCGAATCCAAGCCGGTGCCCCCCCCGACCGCACCTTCCGTGTCCGAGACGACAACGCCCCCCGCCGAACCCAAGGGCTGATCCATGCCGTTTTTCGACCTGGGGTCGATGGAACTGCTGCTGATCGCCATTGTCGCGCTGATCGTGGTGGGGCCGAAGGATTTGCCGAAACTGATGCGCGCCGCCGGTCAGATGATGGCGAAACTGCGCGGTACGGCGCGGCACTTCAAATCGGGTGTCGACGAGATGATCCGCCAGGCCGAACTGGAGGAAATGCAGGCGAAGTGGGAACAGCATAACCAGTCCATCATGACCGGCCCGCCAATGCCGGAAACGGACGGAGCGGATGATCCTGCTCCTGAAAAAAGGGCGTCCGGGGCTGCGGAATCTCGGCAGCCGGAGCCCGGAACACCGGCCCCGGACGCGACGAAACCGTGAGCGCCGAAAAACCCGACGCCGCCGATGACGATCTCGACGCATCGAAGGCACCGCTGCTCGATCATCTGATCGAACTGAGAACACGGCTGCTCTGGTCGGTGCTGGCGCTGCTGATCGCGTTCTTCATCGCCTTCGCCTTCGCCGACCGTCTGATCGCCTTTCTGGGCCAGCCGCTGCTCGATGCCTATGACAGCATCGGCCAATCGGAAAACCAGACGCTGATTTACACCAAGCTTTACGAGGCGTTCTTCACGCAGATAAAGGTCTCGCTCTTCGCGGCGTTCCTGTTCGCCTTCCCGGTGATCGCGAACCAGGTCTGGGGTTTCGTCGCGCCCGGCCTCTACCGCAAGGAAAAGCGGGCCATGCTGCCTTTCCTTATCATGACGCCGGTGCTGTTCTTCTCGGGTGCGGCCATGGCCTATTATATCGCCATGCCGACGGTCTTCACTTTCCTCCTGAAGTTCCAGGGAACGACGGACGGCCTTGCCCTGACCGCGCTGCCCGCGATCGGCGATTATCTTAGCTTCGTGATGAGCCTGATCTTCGCCTTCGGCGCCTGTTTCCTAGTGCCGGTGGCGCTGATGCTGCTGGCGCGGGTGGGGATCGTGACGATCGATCAGCTAAAGGGATTCCGCCGCTACGCCATCGTCGTCGCCTTCGTGATCTCCGCCATCGTCACGCCGCCCGACGTCATCAGCCAGTTCATGCTCGCCGTGCCGATGATCCTCCTCTACGAAGCGTCGATCATCGCCATTCGCTTTACGCAAAGACGTGAGGCGAAGGCATTGGCGACCACGGAAACGCCGTGATTTCGCCGACAGAATAAGGGCGTCGTCCGCATATGCGGACGACGCCCTTATTCTGTCGGCGAAATCAC
>JBARZR010000082.1:0-5335 GCA_049650205.1 Pacificimonas sp.
TGCGAATCGTCGGTCCTGGTGGTCCGGTTCATTGCGGCGAGAGCTCAGGCCGCCGGATCGCCGGGGCTTTCATCGTCACCACCGTTGAAGCGATAACCGACACCGTAAAGCGTCTCGATGGCATCGAATTCGTCGTCGACAACACGGAATTTGCGGCGCAGGCGCTTGATATGGCTGTCGATCGTGCGGTCGTCGACATAGACATCGTCCTGATAGGCGACGGTCATCAACTGGTCGCGTGATTTCACGAAACCGGGCCGTTCCGCCAGCGCTTCCAGGATCAGGAATTCGCTGACGGTCAGGGTCACGTCCTTTCCGTCCCACAATACCCGGTGCCGCCCGGTGTCCATCACCAGCCTGCCGCGCTCGATCACGCGTTCCTGCGGCGTCTCTTCCTCGTCCGGCGCGGCGCGGAAGGCCGCGCGGCGCAGGACGGCGCGGATGCGCTCGATCAGCAGCGCCTGCGAGAAGGGCTTGGCGACATAATCGTCCGCGCCCATCCTGAGGCCCAGCGCTTCGTCCAGCTCGGTATCCTTGGAGGTCAGGAAAATGACCGGGATGGCCGATTTCTCGCGTAACTTCCGCAACAGTTCGATGCCGTCCATGCGCGGCATCTTGACGTCCAGAACGGCAAGGTCGGGTGGATTGTCGACGATCGCTTTCAGCGCCGCGACGCTGTCGGAATAGATGCGCACGATGAACCCCTCGCTTTGCAGGGCGATGGACAGCGACGTCAGGATGTTGCGGTCATCGTCGACCAGCGCGATGGAGGATGGCGGCGGTGTGCCGTTTTCAGAAGCCATGCGGCCTCCTACCGCGACCGGCGCAAAAGGTCACCAAATCTAATGCATCGTTCACTTTCGCCCGCTATGGCGCGCATGATGACTGCTACAGAAGATCAACTCCGCCACGAACTGGGCAATGCGAATGCGAAGGCGGATGGCCTGGAACGTCTGCTGGAAACGGCGACCGAACATATCCGCCGGATAGCCGTGCCCCTGCCGCCGGAGGGCAGCCGCCGCGCCGCGCTTGCCTTCGTCGACCGCATCGACGATCTGGCGAACGGCAAAAATCCGCAGAAGGGAACGGGCGCGGCCCCCGATGAAGACGCGCTAAGTGGCAAGCGGATCCTCGTCGTTGAGGATGAAGTCTATCCCGGCATGTCCATCCGCGTGATCCTGCTGGGCGCGGGAGCCGAACAGGTGCGGTTGTCGAACGGCATCGCCGGCGCAACCGCGGTGCTGAAGGGCGATTTCCAACCACACGCGGTTATTCTCGATCTTGATATTGCCGGCAAGGACGCCCGCCCGGTCGCGCGTGAGCTTGCGGATGCGGGAATTCCGTTTGTCTTCCACACCGGATTCGCTGATCAGGATGGGCTCGCCGCGCAATTTCCGAATCACCGCGTTCTGAAAAAACCTGCCCCCGCGGATGTGCTCGTGAACGCGTTGAAGGAGGCCATGCAAAGGGCGGATTAGACTCCGTCTTAACTGCCCGCGAGACGCCTGACGATAAGTTACGGACATTGCTCGCTGACACCGGTTTCCTGTCAACCTTGTCTGAAATATACTTAGATATTAGCGACTTGTGCTTTGACCTTATGCCCTGCGGCGGTGTAGGTTCGCATCATCATATCCCCATTTGCCCCGAAGGCGTGCCGCAAAAAGCGACGGCGCGCGTTCGTTCATCTTTCAAGGAGACGGCCCCTATGGCTGCCGACAATATCGTTCCCGCCCATGATCTTGCAAAACAGGGCATTGCCACCAGCGCCAACCTCAGCTGGAATCTGATGGAAGCGGCGCTGATCGAGACGTCGGTAGCGCGGGGCGAGGGGCAACTGTCGAAACATGGCGCGCTCGTCGTCGAAACCGGTGATCGCACGGGCCGGTCCGCCAAGGACAAGTTCACGGTCAAGGATGCCGAAACCGACGGCAGCGTCTGGTTCAACGACGGCAACAAGCCTATGGACCCGGCCCATTTCGCCGCGTTGAAGTCGGATTTCCTGACGGCGCTGGGCGAAAGGAAGACCCTGTTCGTGCAGGATCTGTACGGTGGATCGCAGCCGGAACATCGCGTCAAGGTGCGCGTCATCAACGAACTGGCCTGGCACAATCTGTTTATCCGCACGCTGCTCTGCCGTCCGGAGCGTGAGGAACTGGCGGATTTCGTCCCCGAATTCACCATCATCGACCTGCCGACGTTCAAGGCCGACCCCGAACGTCACGGCACGGTCAGCGATGTTGTCGTCGCCGTGAATTTCACCGAGAAACTGATCCTGATCGGCGGGACGAAATATGCCGGCGAGATGAAGAAATCGGTGTTCGGCCTCCTGAACTACCGCCTGCCGACCGACGGCATCATGCCGATGCACTGCAGCGCGAATATCGGCCCCGACGGCAAATCGGCCGTGTTCTTCGGCCTCTCGGGCACGGGCAAGACGACGCTAAGCGCCGACGCCAGCCGTACGCTGATCGGCGATGACGAACATGGCTGGTCCGACACGGCGGTCTTCAATTTCGAAGGCGGCTGCTATGCCAAGATGATCAACCTGGACGAGGAGTCGGAGCCCGAAATCTACGCGACCACGCGGAAATTCGGCACGGTGCTGGAAAATGTCGTCATGGACCCCGTTACGCGGGAACTGGATTTCGACGACAACAGCCTCGCGGAAAATACGCGCGGCGCTTATCCGATCCACTTCATTCCCAATGCCAGTGCCGAGAATCTCGGGCCGCCACCGTCCAATATCGTCATGCTGACGGCGGATGCGTTCGGTGTGCTGCCTCCCATCGCGAAGCTGACGCCCGATCAGGCCATGTATCATTTCCTGTCCGGCTACACGGCCAAGGTCGCGGGCACGGAAATCGGCGTGACCGAGCCGCAGGCAACCTTCTCGACCTGTTTCGGCGCGCCCTTCATGCCGCGTCATCCCAGCGTCTATGGCAATCTTCTGAAGAAGCGCATCGCCGAGGGCGGCGTCGATTGCTGGCTGGTCAATACCGGCTGGACCGGCGGCCAGTACGGCACGGGCAACCGGATGCCCATCAAGGCGACCCGCGCGCTTCTCAACGCCGCACTCGACGGCAGCCTCAAGGACGCCGAATTCCGCACCGACCCCAATTTTGGCTTCCAGGTTCCCGTCGCCGTTCCCGGTGTCGACAGCGCCATTCTGAATCCGCGCGACACCTGGACCGACAAGGCCGCCTACGATGCCAAGGCCAAAGACCTTGTTGCCCGCTTCGTCGCCAATTTCGCGCAGTTCGAGAAATATGTCGACGCGGGCGTAAGGCAGTCTGCGCCGAAAGCTGCCTAAAACACTGATAAATAAGGAAAATGGCGGAGAGGGTGGGATTCGAACCCACGGTACGTTTACACGCACAACAGTTTTCGAGACTGCCACATTCGGCCACTCTGTCACCTCTCCGCAGAGGCCACGCCGGATTTCCAGCGCTGATCGAAGCGGGCCGTATAGGCGGCGTGGGCGGATTTGAAAAGTCACTTGTCGCCCGCGCCTTTGCACCATCCGGCAAGGCTGCCTATATTGCGGTCAGGGCGCGAAAGGAGCCGCCACTATGACCGACACGGAAATTCAGAATGCCATCGTTCGCCAGGCTTCATTTGGTATCGGCGATGTCGTGAAGCACCGCCATTTCCCTTTCCGCGGCGTCATCTTCGACGTCGACCCGGAATTCGCCAATTCCGAGGAGTGGTGGCAGGCGATCCCCGAAGAGGTGCGCCCACATAAGGAACAGCCTTATTACCACCTGCTCGCCGACAATGGCCAGGATGCCTATGTCGCCTATGTCAGCCAGCAGAACCTGCTTGTCGACGACGATGACGCGGAGCCTTTGCACCCGGCGGTCGGCGATCTGTTCGAAAAGGCCGAGAGTGGACGTTTCCGTTTGAAACCCGGCCACGCGAACTAGGGCCCGGTCCCAGGACCGGGACGCAGGAATCGGTTGACGTGCCCGGCGTGCTTTCCTAGGTGACGCCTTCGCTCGGCAGCGCTGCGAACCGACAGATTCGCATTTTGCGCTGCTTTTACGCGTTTGAGATATATTCGTTTGGAAGACCCGATGTTCGCGATCGTTCGCACGGGCGGCAAGCAGTACCGCGTTGCCGCAGACCAGATTATCACTGTCGACAAGCTCGACGGCGACGTGGGTGACAAGGTCGCCCTCGACGACGTGCTGATGATGGCCGATGGCGGCGATCTGAAGGACGCGAGCAAGGAGGTCGTTCATGCCGAAGTGCTGGAGCAGGCCAAGGCCAAGAAGATCAAGGTCTTCAAGAAGAAGCGTCGTCATGGCTATCGCCGGACGCAGGGACATCGTCAGCAGTTGACCGTGCTGAAAATCACGGCGTTGGGCGGCAAGGCTCCTGCGAAGAAGACGGCGCCGAAGACGGAAGCCGCGCCGGAAAAGGAAGAGGCGAAAGCCGCTCCCGCAAAGACGGCGGCTGCGCCCAAGAAGGCGGAGGACAAGGCTGACGCCTCCAAGAAGGCAGCGCCAAAGAAGGTCGCACCTAAAAAGGCACCTGCCAAAAAGGCGGCACCGGATAAGGCTGCGGCTGAGAAGCCCGCCGCCGAGAAGAAAGCACCAGCCAAGAAGGCCGCGACCAAAAAGGCCGCGCCCAAAGCTGACAAGAAGTAAGCGGAGACGGAACGATGGCACATAAAAAAGCAGGCGGCTCCTCCCGTAACGGACGCGACAGCCCGGGCCAGCGCCTCGGTGTGAAGCGTTTCGGCGGCCAGCATGTGCTGGGCGGCAATATCCTCGTGCGTCAGCGCGGGACGAAATTCTATGCCGGTCAGAATGTCGGCATGGGCAAGGACCATACGCTGTTCGCGCTGATCGAGGGCGAAGTGAAGTTCCATGACGGTGCGCGCTCGCGAAAATATATCTCGGTACTGCCGATGGCGGAAGCCGCCGAATAAGCGTGGTGATCCGCATATAGGTCGCCGGAGAGGTGACCCAGGGAGCAGCAAAGGCTCCCGCAAAAAGGGAGACGGGTCACCGCCTCCCTTTTTGATTCGTCTTCCTTGATAAATCTGTACCGTCCCGCCCCCCTGCCACCCTGCACGTGCACTGGCGGGTAGCCGGGGAGCGGGACGGTACAGGCTTCAGGAAACAAGCCATGTTCATCAGGACGGAAAGACTGTTGCTGCGGCCCGTCTGGGCGCAGGATCGCGACGCGCTCATTGCCGGACTCGCCAACTGGAATGTCGCGCAAATGCTCGGTCGCCTGCCCTGGCCCTATGGCCCGGCGGAGGCCAACGCATTTATTGCCATACAGGAGGACATGTCCGCGCACCGAAACAGCCTGTCCATATTCC
>JBARZR010000083.1:0-7853 GCA_049650205.1 Pacificimonas sp.
GGGGAGTATAATCATGCGCAACACGCTTCTTCTCACAGCCACCGCGATCCTGGCGCTGCCAGCCGCGGCATCGGCAGTGGTCGTTCCGCTTCAGGGCAATTTCATAAACACGGCCGTTGGCGACAACGGTACGCTGGGCGCAGGCGGAGGAACCAAGCCCGGCCTGCAGTTCGACCCGACCGGCATGGGCAATTTCAATCCCAACGCCGATTTCATCACGCCAGGTATCCCGTTCGAGGGTTTCAACTTCCAATCCGATCAAAGCGGCGTTGTCGGTAACAATAACAGCGGCGTCACTTTCGGATTTGCCGAAACGATGGCGACGACCGACCTCAGCGGCACCGGTTTCGACAATCGCGCTATCTGGTCCGGTTCCAACGGCCAGGTCAGCATCACGATCGACACGCGCTTCAACGACGATCAGCGGTCGGTCGAGATGTTCACGACCGTGACGGCGATTCAGGATCAGACCAACGCCTTCTTCAGCCGCCAGATCGATCCTGATCCGGATAGCGAATCAGGTGGCACGTCCAACACGCGTAACTTCCGCGGCCTGGACCTGAACAATGACGGTGATTTCGACGACGATGGCGAAGTGGGTCCATCGCGGCTGATCGGTGCGGAGGGACAGAATGTCGGTCAGACGATCGTCCTGTTCACGTTCGAAAGCGGCATTCCCGTAAATACCGGCATCGATGCATCCTGCTGCAGCTTCGACACACCGGTCAACGTGTTCGGGGGTGGAGATTTCGCCGGTGATACGCTCGCCGACCACGGTCTTGGCATCGCCTTCTCGCTGGGCGACCTTATCGCGGGGCAAAGCATTTCATTCAGCTATTTCTATGGCGTGGCGGCGGAGTTCGATGACATCGACATCGATCCCGATCCCGATCCCATGGATGTGCCTGCACCTGGCGCGCTGGGCCTCCTGGGTCTCGGCCTCGCCGGGATAGCGGCAGCGCGTCGCCGCCGCGCATAGCGGTTAGATCCGTCACGCAAGGAAAAGGGGCGGTATCTGCGTTGCAGCTGCCGCCTTTTTCCTGCGAGGTTGATACAGGTTACACGGCCGTTAATGTGACGCCGGTTCAACAACCAGAAAAGGATTGCGATTATGCACAAGTTCGAAATCTACACCGACAAGGCCGGCGAGCATCGGGTGCGGTTCAAATATAACAGCGAGATCATTTTCTCGACAGAGGGTTACAGCTCGCGCTCGGGCGCGAAGCGCGCTGTCGAATCCATCAAGACACATGTCGGTGGTGCCGGGATCGAAGAACTGGATTGATGCGGGCAGAGCGTAGTGCCGGCCACGCAAAATTGACTAGCTTGTCCATGGCCCGCGCCGCTCCTACGTTCCCTGTGAGGAATTGAGAGAGGCGCGGCCATGTCGTTGAAAGAAGAACTATCTGTCGATGTGCTGATCGTCGGCGCGGGCCTGTCCGGCATCGGAGCCGCCGTGCATCTGCAGCGCGACTGTCCCAATCTGAGCTATGCGATCGTCGAGGCGCGCGATGCGATTGGCGGGACGTGGGATTTGTTTCGCTATCCGGGCATCCGTTCGGACAGCGACATGCACACGCTTGGCTATGAATTCAAACCCTGGACCGAGGCCAAGGCCATCGCCGACGGTCCCTCCATCCGCAAATATGTCAACGAGACTGCGGACGAACACGATATCCGCAAGCATATCCGGTTCGGGACGAAGGTGACCGACGCCGCCTGGTCGAGCGAAACGGCAAGATGGACCGTGACGGTGGAGACGGATGGAGACCGCCGCGAAATCGACTGCGGCTTCCTCTACATGAATTCGGGCTATTACGATTACGACCAGGGTTACCGGCCCGAATTTCCGGAAGAAGGAGTCTTTCAGGGACAGTTCGTGC
The DNA here is from genome assembly GCA_049650205.1 of Pacificimonas sp. Lineage (GTDB taxonomy): Bacteria > Pseudomonadota > Alphaproteobacteria > Sphingomonadales > Sphingomonadaceae > Pacificimonas. Next base: position 1,884 of record JBARZR010000083.1, read on the forward strand.
ATCCGCAGCACTGGCCCGAGACGCTCGATTATAAAGACAAGCGGGTTGTCATTATCGGGTCTGGCGCGACTGCGGTTACGCTGGTCCCGGAAATGGCGAAAGACGCCGCGCATGTGACGATGTTGCAGCGCTCGCCCACATGGGTGGTCTCGCGCCCTGCGGAGGATCGTATCGCGAACTTCATGCGCCGCTATCTGGGGGAGAAAACTGCCTACAGGTTCACGCGCTGGAAGAATGTCTGGATGCAGCATTTGTTCTTTACCAAGGCGCGTGCGCAACCTGAAAAGGTTGGCAAGAAGCTGCTGGACGAGGCGCGCAAGGAACTGGGTCCGCATTACGATATCGGGACGCACCTGACGCCGCATTACGGCCCGTGGGAACAGCGCCTCTGCCTGATTCCCGACAACGATTTGTTCGAGGTGTTGAAGGACGGATCGGCCGAGATCGTCACAGACCATATCGAACGGTTCGACGAAACCGGCATCATATTGAAATCGGGCGAAAGGCTGGAAGCGGATATCGTCGTCACAGCTACTGGCCTGAACATGAAAGTGCTGGGCGGGGTGCAGATAACTGTCGATGACAATGACATCGCCCTGTCCGATTGCTATGCCTACAAGGGGGTTATGTAAACCGGCATGCCGAACATGGCCGTGACGTTCGGTTATTCCAATGCGAGCTGGACGCTGAAGGCGGACATCGCCGCGCGCTATGTCTGCCGCCTTCTCAACCTGATGAAGGCGAAGGGCGTCCAGATCGCCGTCCCGGAATTGCCACAGGGCGATTATGAGGACGCGCCGATGTGGAACCTGACATCGGGCTATTTCCAGCGGGCTGCGGACATCATGCCCAAGGGGACAAATAAGGCACCCTGGCATCAGCCGCACGACTATGTCCACGATCGCAAGGATCTGACGCAGGGCGCTGTCGACGACGGGACAATGCGGTTCCAGCGTGCCGGCGAGATCGCATCTGCAACCGAAGCCGTGGCAGTCGCCGCCGAATAGGCGAATACGCTTTCGCAGCGCGAGACGAGTTAAAGGACCAGCGTCCTGAAGACCGGCGCTACCGGCTCTTCAGTAATTTACCAATGACAGATTTCTCGCATCCGATCGATACCGCCAGGCGTACCTAAATGACTCAGGTGTAATCCTCGCCCACAATCGTTTGTTAACCATATAAAAACCTGAACGCATGGCACTGGAACGATTTGCCAGCGAAACGGTTGTGGAAATTGGGGGAGGCTGGATCTAAAATATATCTCAATTGGGGATACCGTTGTGTTGCTTGACGTAGGTAGTGGCGTTCCGCCGTTTTCATCATATTGGGAAGTCGAGACCGCCTTGTGACCGAGGCGCGCAGAAAGCAGATCTACGGGGCGACTGCGGCGTTGATCGCGCTTCTGCTGGCCGCCGGAATTTACGATGCCGTCACCGACGGCGGTCTTTTTGGCCGGTTCTCGCCATTTGGCAATGGAGCCAGCCTTATTCCTGATGCCGAACGCTGGGCCGAGTCGAAAGTGACGGGTAGCCCGGACAAGGATGCAGCCGGGCTTGCCGTCAATTCCGACAGTTATGTCATGACCGCCCTCGGCCCTTGTGTTGGCAAGGATCGTTACGAATGCATGCTTGCGCTTCAGTCCGAACGGCTGGGCGGCGTCGGATCTCCCAAACCGACGGCCGTACTTTCACGCGAATTTTTCGCTGGCCCAGGTACGGAAGAGCCGACTGTGAATGTCGGCGACACCGCACCACCGCTTGAACTTGCGCTTGGCTCCGTCCCCCTGCCGGTACCGGGTGGCGGCCTAAGCGACGTCGGCGGGCCTTTGCCAACGACGGCTCCGTTTTTTCCGTTTCCTATCATCGTTGGCGGTGGCGGTGGCGGTGGTGGTGGCTCGCCGGACAATCCGGGGGGACCTGATGGTCCCGGTGGCCCGGATGGTCCCGGTGGCCCCGATGGACCGGGTAGTCCCGGTGGCCCGGATGGACCGGGTGGCCCTGACGGCCCTGGAAGTCCCGGTGGTCCCGACGAAATACCGGCACCCCCTGCGCTCGCGCTTATGGGACTGGCGCTCATCTCCCTGTGGGGGTTTCGGCGTACCCGGCCTATTTTATCCCGCTAGAGGTGTGGCGACAATCAGGGTCCAATAGGGTTCGCGCACATCGGAACAGATGCGGGACAGGCCGAACTGCGTGATGTCCGCGCTCATCATGGCCCGTCTATGTGCGGGGCTGGCTTCCCAATCCGAAATGACGCCAGCGACATCATCCTGATTCCACGCGACGTTTTCGGCTGCATATGAGGGGGCGTATCCCTGATGCGAAAGGCGCACGACGAAGTCGCTGCCGTTGCTACCGAAGTGCGAAAGTTTCGCACGCGCGGCCATATCCATACTGTGTCCGCGTGCGGTAAGGCGCAGCACTTCCGCGCTACTCACTGGCGACAGCCCGTGCCGCTGCCTGAGCTCGTTCAGCAGATCCTCGAAACTCTTCCGCTCCTCTGCGGACAACTGGCATTGCTGTTCCGGGGTCGTGGCGGCGGTGATCATCTTGTCCGCCGGTAACGACAGACCCGTCCCGACCACGATGGATAGCAGCGCCGCGATGGACATGTAGTGACATCCTCACCCTCAGAGGATGAGAAGCTGGCACAGGGGCGGTAAATACCGGGTTTAGGGCTTTGGTTATCAATTCACTGCGCGCTCACGACCCTCCCAATAGGGTGCGCGCAGATCCTTGCGGAGAATCTTGCCGGTCGGGTTGCGCGGCAGGGCGTCGATAAAGTCCACCGACTTTGGCACTTTGAAGCCCGCGATGCGCTGGCGGGCGAAGGCGATAATGTCATCGGCACCGGGATCTTCACCGGGTTTGCGGACTACCACGGCCTTCACCGCTTCGCCCCACTCATCGTCCGGAATGCCGATCACGGCGACCTCGGCGACGCCGGGCGCGCCATAGATCGCGCTTTCCACTTCGGCGGGATAGACGTTCTCACCGCCCGAGCAGATCATGTCCTTCACGCGGTCCTGTATGAAGACATAACCATCCTCGTCCATGTAAACGGCGTCGCCCGTCCTCAGCCAGCCGTCCGGATCCACTGTTTCCGCCGTCGCGTCGCCCAGATTCCAATAGCCGAGCATGTTGAGCGGCGAGCGGGTTTCCAATTCGCCGATCTGACCGGGCGGCAGGATATTGCCCTCCTCGTCGCGCACGCGCAATTCTATACCCGGCAAAGAGATGCCTGCGCTGCGCATACGCTGGTTGCCATCAGGGTCATGGTCTTCAGGCGGCAGGAAGGTGATGCCGCCCGTGGTTTCGGTCATGCCATAAACCTGGACGAATCCGCATTTGAACACGTCCATCGCCTGGCGCAGCAGGTCGAGCGGGATGGGCGAGGCACCGTACATCATATGGCCGAGGCGGCTGTAATCGATGTCGCGCACGCGCGGATCGGCCAGCATGAATTGGATAGCTGCGGGGACCACGAACAATTTCGAGATCCCGTCTTTCTCGATATGTTCGAGAACGTCTCCGGGGACAAACTCCCGGACCACGACATTAAGCGCGCCGGAATAATAACCGCGAAAGCCCCAGCCCGTTCCGCCGATATGCGAGATGGGCATGGCGACCAGACTGACGTCGCCCGCGCTCCATGTATTCCAGGCCATCGGCTGTTTTTCTGCGAGCGCCATTCCGTCCATGAAATTCGAATGACTCAGCATCGCGCCCTTGGGACGCCCGGTCGTTCCCGACGTGTAGAGTTGCAGGACGGGCATGTCGGGCGTGATTGTGCGGTCGGGCGCGGCGTCCGGTTGGCCTGCGTACCAAGCCGAAAACGCGGTCAGTTCCGGCGCTCCCTTTTCCATTGCGATTGTTTTGCGTATATTTCCGCAGCCGGGCATGATCGATGCCGCCAGCGCCGCCATGTCCGGCGAGACAAACAGGATCTTGGCCTCGCAATCCTTTGCGATATACGCGATTTCCGGACCCGCCAGCCGCCAGCCAATGGGAATCAGGACGACGCCCGCTTTTGCGCAGGCGAAGAACAGTTCGAAAAATTCGTCTGAATTCTTGCCCAGATAGGCGACACGTTCGCCTGGGTTCAATCCTTCTGCGATGAGCGCATGGGCAATCCGGTTGGTGCGGCGGTCGAAATCGGCATAGCTGGTCTCGCGCCCCTCAAACCGGGCGGCAAGCTGTCCGGGCCGGTGCCTGGCGTGGAAGGGCGGCAGGTCGCCCAGAAGGCGGCAATCTTCGTGCGGCAGCGGTGTTCCGGTCATGCGCTGGCTCCTGCGGCATAGCGGTCTTTCAGCAAACGCTTGTAGAGCTTGCCGGTGTCATGGCGTGGCAGTTCTCGTTCGAAATCAATACTGCGCGGACATTTGACATGGCTGAGCTTCTCTCGCGCGAAGGCGTTGAGTTCAGCAGCGAGATCGTCACCGGCGTCGGCCCAGTCGCGGGGTTGAACGACGGCTTTGACACTTTCACCCATTTCGTCGTCCGGCACGCCGATGACAGCGACGTCGGCGACCTTGGGATGCATGATGAGGACGTCTTCGGTTTCCTGCGGATAGACGTTCACGCCGCCGGTGATGATCATGTAGGCGGCGCGGTCGGTCAGGAACAGATAACCGTCCTCGTCGACATAGCCGATGTCGCCGAAGGTCGCGCCATGCTCCCTGTGCATGACGCTGGCGGTTTTTTCCGCGTCGCCATGATATTCGAACTCGCCGCCGCCCGCGAAGAAGATGCGCCCCTCGCGGCCCTGCGGCAGCAGATTATCGTCATCGTCCAGGATGCGGATCTCGCCGAGCAATGCTTTGCCGACCGAGCCGGGTTTGGCGAGCCATTCCTGCGAAGTAATGGCACAAAAGCCCGTGCCTTCGGTCGAAGCGTAATATTCAAAAATGACCGGTCCGAACCAGTCGATCATCTGACGTTTTACCTCGACGGGGCAGGGTGCGGCGGCGTGGATGCAGACACGAAGGCTGGAAACATCATATTTCGAGCGCACGTCATCCGGCAGCTTCAGCATACGCACGAACATCGTCGGTACGACCTGGCTGTGGGTGATGCGGTGTTTCTCCACATTTGAGAGCCAGGCTTCGGGGTCGAATTTCCGCATGATGACGACCGTACCGCCGAAACGATGGACACTCATGCAATAGCGCAAGGGCGCTGCGTGGTAGAGAGGCGCGGGGCTGAGATAGACCATATCCGGTCCGAAATCGTAGAGGGTCTTCGTCAGCATCAGGAGCGCGTTCGGCTCCTCTAGAGGTCCATCGGGCAGCGCGCCTGTGACGCCCTTCGGACGCCCAGTCGTGCCTGAGGAATAGAGCATGTCCCGACCCTGACTTTCATCGGCGATACGGCTGGGCGGCATGTTCGCCAGTTCCGGTTCGACAGGTTTGAAACCGGCAATGTCGCCGCCATGGGAAAAATTTGCGACGGGAGCGGAAAGGGTTGCGGCGACAGAGGAAAGACTGGCGCTGGCGATGAAGATTTTCGCGCCGGAATTTTCCAGAATATAGCCCGCTTCGTCAGCCGACAGCTTCGTTGATATCGCGACGAAGATCAGCCCCGACCGCTGCGCCCCCCAGCAGAGCGGCAGGAAATCAATGCTGTTTTCCAGCATATAGGCTACCGTGTCGCCGCGCGTCAGGCCATATTTGCGGAATAGCTGCGCCGCGCGGTTGGAGGCTGCCTCCAATTCCGAATAACTCATCGTTTCGCCGCTGTCCGCCATGATGATCGCGGGCCGGTCCGGCGTTTTGGCGGCGTGGATATATGGATGCATTGGCCTCGTCTCTCCCCAGAGAATGTCGGGAGAGAATAGTGAACCGTGCAGGCGGTCTCTACCCCTGCTTATAACTGGGCTCGCGATTAAATGCTGCGCTAACCCGGCAATTCGGTCATTACCATCCGGCCGCCGACGACGGCGAAACTCAGGCGTCCCTCGACCAGTGCCAAG
>JBARZR010000084.1:0-13242 GCA_049650205.1 Pacificimonas sp.
CCCGCCATATCACTTTGTCGAGACCGACACAGCCTTCCAGAAGGTCACCTTGTCGTCCCCCGGACCCCAGAATTCCGGGATGCGGGCAATTTCGGAATAGCCCGCTGCGGCGTAGAATTTCCCGGTCGCGTCAAAACCGTCCGTGCCGGACGTATCGGCGATCAGGATGCGTGCGCCCGACTCTTGCAGGGCGGTTTCTAGGCGTCTGCAAAGCGCCCTGCCGACACCTTCACCCTGCCGACCCGGCAGAACGCCGATGGCAAGCATGTTCCAGCTTCCCCCGGCAAGCATTTCCGGAACCGCGTAACAGAAGCCGACGACGATTCCTGCGTCCTCTGCGGTCAACCACAACTCGCCATTTGGCGGATCGGCAAGCGCGCCGCCGACCATGTCGGGCAGCATCTCTCCGGGAAAAAGCCCCGTGGCGTCGGCAATGGTCATGAGCGCCGGAATGTCGGCGGTATCCGTAGGTCTGATATTCATTGAAAGTCTCCTCCCCCGCGCACCTTGGCGCGAGGGCATGTCTCATGGTTCGCCGCCGGGAACCCGGCGACGCTTCTGGCCAGTCTCAATCCGCGCGAAGCGGATCGATCAGCGCACAGTCTCCATGACAAACATAAACTCTCCATCCGCGTCGCCGGGATGGCAACGCAGAATGCCTCTCTGCGACATTGCAGAGCCGCGCGTCAATGTCCAAAGTTGGGGAACAATTTATGTACGATGGGCGCGATGACCGCGCCGACGGCGACACCCACAAGGCCGGAGGCGACCGCAAAAACGAGCCAGCCGACGAAGCCCGATATGCCTGCGGGCGCCAGCGCGGCGAGCGGGTTCGAGATCGCCTCGATCACATGTTCGGGCCCGGCCCAGCCAAGGAGATAGGCGTTGTGGACCAGAAGCCCGCCGCCGACCCAGGCCATGGCGAGCGTGCCAATCAGCGAAATTCCGTTCAGGAGTTTCGGCATGAAGCCCACAAGGCCGCGCCCGAAGGAAGCGAGGCTGCCCGTTTTCGTCTTGGCGAGGTGCAGGCCGACATCGTCCATTTTGACGATGATCGCGACCGCGCCATAGACGACGATGGTGATGACGATGCCGATCAGCGCAAGAATGATACCCTGGCTCAGCCAGCTTTCATCCATCACTTCGGACAGCGCGATGGCCATGATCTCGGCGGACAGGATCAGGTCGGTGCGGATCGCGCCCGACACCATCTGCTGCTCCTGTTCCTCGCCCTCAATCACGACGGGCGCTTCGTTCTTCGTCGTCTCGTCGACATGGAACAGTTCCAGCACCTTCTCCGCCGCTTCATAGCTGAGGAACAAACCTCCGAAGATTAGGATGACGGGAATCAGGAACGGCGCGAACTGACCGAGGAGGACGGCGGCGGGCAGGAGGATGACGAGCTTGTTGAAGATCGACCCGCGCGCGATCTTCCAGATGACCGGCAGTTCCCGCGCCGGTTCGAAACCGGTCAGATAGCGCGGCGTCACCGCGGCATCGTCAATGACGACGCCCGCCGTCTTGCCGCCCGCCCGCGCCGCCGCAACGCCGACATCGTCGATCGACGCGGCGGCTACGCGCGCGATCGCGGCGACGTCGTCAAGAAGAGCTACGAGTCCGGTTGCCATGAAGTCGTGCCTGCCTAACCTTGAGGAGTATATGCGATCCCGAGTTCCCGGATCACAGCGGACATGCGTTTGTCGCGCGTCCAGAGGGTCGTATCGTCAGTGATAATCGCAGATGCGATCAACTGACAGTCATTATAGCCAACCCCGCGTCCGTAAAGCCGCTTTTCATTTATCATGGCGAGAACGTAGCTGTGACGCGCGATCTTGGCTTCGAAAATCGCGATCATCGAGCGCAGAACCTTGTCCCTGCTGTCAATCGATCCGACGGCGATTTCGCCCATGACGACAGGGTGTCGCCATATCCTGCGCTGATTGAGCAGGAACAGCATTTCGTTATCCGGGCTCCGCAAATGACCGACCCATACGCTTGTATCCGCAAGGATCACTGTTCCGGGCGGCTTCTTTCCGGAACCCACGCTTCAGGATCGGAGCCGCCAAGCTTGGCAAGCTGCCGCGACGCTTCCCAGGCGATCAGCGAGCGCAATGCTTCGTTCACCAGATCGGAAACCTTCTCTATCCCGCTAAATTCCCGCGCGTCGGCGAGGAGGTCGTCGTCCAGAGTTATCGTTGTTCGCATGGCCCATCTCCTGCATCAAAGATAGCATCATATGATGATCATTCAAGTGGATTTAAGTCTCGTGGCGACTTTTGGTCGAATACGACATCACAACGGAATATTGTCGTGCTTCTTCCAGGGATTTTCCAGCGCCTTGGTTCTCAGCCGCCTTAAACCCAACGCAATGCGCCGCCGCGTCGAATGGGGCATGATGACTTCGTCGATGAAGCCCTTCGACGCCGCCACGAAGGGGTTGGCGAACCGGTCCTCATACTCTTTCGTCTTTGCGGCGATCTTGTCCTCATCGCCGGCGTCCTGGCGGAAGATGATCTCGACCGCGCCCTTCGCGCCCATGACGGCGATTTCGGCGGTGGGCCAGGCATAGTTGAGGTCGCCGCGCAGATGCTTCGACGCCATCACGTCATAGGCACCGCCATAGGCCTTGCGCGTGATGACGGTGATCTTCGGCACGGTCGCCTCGGCATAGGCGAAGAGCAGCTTCGCGCCGTGCTTGATGATGCCTCCATGTTCCTGCGCCGTGCCGGGCAGGAAGCCAGGGACGTCGACGAAGGTGACGATGGGGATGTTGAACGCGTCGCAGAAGCGCACGAAGCGGCCCGCCTTCTTCGACGAATTGATGTCGAGCACGCCCGCCTGCACCATCGGCTGGTTGGCGACGAAGCCGACCGTGTGGCCCTCGACCCGTCCGAACCCGATGATGATGTTCGCCGCATGGGCCGGTTGCAGTTCGAAGAAATCCTCTTCGTCGCACGTCTTCCGGATCAGCTCGTGCATGTCATAGGGCTTGTTGGCGCTGCCCGGAATCAGCGTGTCCAGGCTCTCGTCCGGTTCCAGATCGCCCGCGGTCGGCAGCACGGGCGGTTCCTCGCGGTTCGACAGCGGCAGGAAGTCGATCAGGTCGCGGGCGCGCAGCAATGCCTCGATGTCGTTCTCCAGCGCCAGGTCGGCGACGCCGGATTTCGTCGTATGCGTGACCGCGCCGCCCAGCTCGTCCTGCGTGACGACCTCGTTGGTGACGGTCTTCACCACATCGGGCCCTGTCACGAACATGTAGGACGAGTCCTTCACCATCATGATGACGTCGGTCATCGCGGGCGAGTACACCGCGCCGCCCGCGCACGGCCCCATTATGAGCGATATCTGCGGCACGACGCCGGACGCCAGCACGTTGCGCTGGAACACCTCGGCATAACCGCCCAGCGACGCGACGCCCTCCTGAATGCGCGCACCGCCAGAATCGTTGAGACCGATAACGGGCGCGCCGACCTTCATGGCGGTGTCCATGACGTTGCAGATCTTCTCCGCATGGCGTTCCGACAATGCGCCGCCGAAGACGGTAAAATCTTGGCTGAAGACGTAAACAAGGCGACCGTTGATCGTACCCGACCCAGTGACGACGCCGTCGCCCGGAATGATCTGCTCGTCCATGCCGAAATCGGTGGCGTTATGCTCGACGAACATGCCCGTTTCTTCGAAGCTGTCCGGGTCAAGCAGCACGTCCAGCCGCTCCCGCGCGGTCAGTTTACCCTTGCCATGCTGCGCGTCGATGCGGCGCTGTCCGCCGCCCATGCGGGCCTGTTCGCGCTTGTCTTCAAGCTGGTCGAGGACGGTCTGCATTTGCGGTCAAGCTCCCTGTAGCTGTGTTGACAGGCGCTTAACAGCAGGGGGAACCGGATGTCACGTCAGGCGATCAGATGCCCCCTTTTTTCCATCGCATCGCCGCCGCAGCGATCCGCGCGCCATGGGAGCGAGCGGTGTTGAGATCTTCTTCCGGAGGGTTCCCGTCTTCGGGCGGTGCGTCGTCGGACTGCGCCATTGCCCCGGCAAACCCCGCAAGACGGTTCATGCTGCCATCCGGCGCGGGCAGATCGCCGACCGGCACCCACAGCATTCCGTGCTGGGCGGCAAATGTGAACATGCGCAGCAGGGTCTGGGCCTTGTCCCCGGACGGATTGCCGGAATTGGTGAAACCGCCGGCCAGTTTGTCCTTCCACTTCTGATCCTTCCAGTCGGCGACGCTGGCGTCGAAGAACGCCTCCATCGGCCCGGACACGGATCCCATGTAGGTTGGCGAGCCGAAAATGATCGCGTCGGCATCCGACAGCTTTGCCCAGTCGTCCGTCTCCCGCTCAAGTGTTTCCGCGTCGAGCAGGTATGCGCTCGCCCCGACGCTGTGCGCGCCCGCGACGACGGCGTCCGCCAGACGCTTGGTATGGCCGAAGCCGGAATGATAGACGATGGCGACGCTGACAGACATGTGTTTCTCCTGAATGACTTCAGGACAAGAAGCGCATCGGGAACGGTCCCGTTCCTAGCCGCGCCCGCGATATGATGCCACGCCCTGATCGGGGATCCACACATCCTCCGGCGGCTTTCCCGTCTGCCAGAAGACGTCGATGGGGATGCCACCGCGAGGATACCAGTAGCCGCCGATGCGCAGCCACACAGGGCTCATCTCGTCCGTCAGCCGCCTGCCGATACCGACCGTGCAGTCTTCGTGGAAGGCGGAGTGGTTCCTGAAGCTGCCCAGGAACAGCTTCAGCGATTTCGATTCGACGATGGTTTCGGCGGGCACATAGTCGATGACCAGATGCGCGAAATCGGGCTGCGCCGTCACGGGGCACAGCGAGGTGAACTCCGGCGCGGCGAAGCGCACCAGATACCGTTCGCCGGGGCGCGGATTGGCGGGATAATCCAGCCTCGCCGCCTCGGGGCTGGCAGGCAGGTCGCTGGTCTTGCCGAGATGTGCGGTTTCCATGGGGGCGCTTCCTAACGCGTTCGCCCTAGCCTTGCCTAGTGGGGCGCGTTATCACTGCGGTGCAACACGAGATTTTCCGGAGGCACGCATCATGGATTCGCTGGTTACGACCGAATGGCTGGCAGGGGAGCTGGACAAGCCCGATCTCCGCATTGTGGACGCCACCTATTTCCTGGACCGGGACGCGCGCGCGAAGTTCGAAAACGCGCATATTCCGGGCGCGGTCTTCATGGATCTGGCGGAACTCGCCGACAAGGACAGCGACCTGCCCGGCATGGCGCCGTCATCCGAAAAATTCGCCAGCCGTATGCAGTCCATCGGCCTGGGCGACGGCAGCCGCATCGTTGTCTATGACGACAGCGACCTGAAGACGGCGGCGCGCGCCTGGTGGATGCTGAAAACCTATGGCGCGCATGAAGTCGCCATCCTCGACGGCGGTCTCGCCAAGTGGAAGGAAGAAGGCCGCCCCCTGGAAAGCGGCAAGGCCAGCGTGCGCCACCGCCACTTCACCGTCTGGAAGGACGAGGGCGAAATCCGCAGCTTCGACCAGATGAAGGACAACCAGCAGACGAAGGCGGAGCAGGTCGTCGACGCGCGCCCCGCCGCACGCTTCACTGGCGAGGAGGAAGACCCGCGCGAGGGTGTCGCCACCGGCCATATGCGCGGCGCGAAGAACGTCCCGCATGGTGAGGTGTTCAACGACGACGGCACCTATAAATCGCCGGATGAACTAAAGACGGTCTTCAAGGATGCCGGTATCGACATCGGCGCACCCGTCGTCACCAGCTGCGGCAGCGGCATCACGGCGGCGGTGCTGTCCTTCGCCCTGCATCTGGCGGGGGCGGAAAAGACCGCGCTTTACGATGGCAGCTGGGCCGAATGGGGCGCGCGCGACGACACCAACAAGGTCACCGGGCCCGCGTGAGGAGATATTGGCGTGAGCGCAAACGCCAGTCGCCCTTTCGCGCGCGATACGGAGCTGATCCGGGCCGGGCGTGATCCGCGCCTGACATCGGGCATCGTCAATCCGCCCGTCTATCATGCCTCCACCTGCACCTTCGAGACGCTGGCGGACTTCGACGCGCGGCTGAAGGATCCCGATGGCGGGCTCTATTATGGCCGCCGGGGCAGTCCGACCATCTGGGCGCTGGAAGACGCGCTGACCGGCATGGAAACCGAGGCGGCGGGCACGAAGCTGTTCCCGTCCGGGGTCGCGGCGCTGGCGGCGGCGTTTCTCAGCGTCTGCCGCAGCGGCGATCATGTGCTCATCGCCGACACGGTGTACGAGCCGACGCGCGCGCTGGCGAACGGTCTTCTGAAGACCATTGGCGTCGAAACCGAGTTTTACGATCCGCTGGTCGGCGGCGCTATATCGGACCTGATCCGCGACGACACGCGCGTCATATTCATGGAAAGCCCCGGCAGTCTGACCTTCGAGGTACAGGATGTGCCCGCCATCTGCGCGGCGGCGAAGGCGAAGGATGTCGTCACGATCATCGACAACACCTGGGCGACGCCGCTGCTCTTTCCGGCGCTGTCGCACGGCGTCGATCTCTGCGTGCAATCGCTGACGAAATTCGTCGTCGGCCATTCGGACGCGATGCTGGGCAGCGTGACGGCGAACGCCGCGCTGTGGCCGCGCCTGAAGACGATGGCGCTGCAACTGGGGCAGGTGGCGGGGCCGGACGACATTTTCCTCGGACTGCGCGGCCTGCGTACCTTGTCGCTCAGGATGAAACGACATGGCGAGACGGCGCTGAGGGTCGCGGTCGCGCTTGCCGAGCATCCGGCGGTGGGCCGCGTACTTTGTCCTGGTCTGCCAGGCGATCCGGGGCATAAGCTGTGGGCCCGTGATTTTTCCGGCTATTCCAGCCTGTTTTCCATAGAAATGGCAGGTGGCAGGCGCAGCGACTTCGCGGCGATGGTCGACAAGCTGGCGCTGTTCGGCATGGGATTCAGCTTCGGCGGCTTTGAAAGCCTCGTCCTCCCCGTCAACCCCGCGCCCAACCGTACGGCCACCGACCGTTTCGGGCGGAAGCCCATGCTCCGCATCCATTGCGGGCTGGAGGATACGGACGACCTGATCCGCGACCTGATGACGGGACTGGACCGCTATCGGAAGGCTGCCGGGTCATGATCGAAGAGCTGCAGCGCATCGCCATCGACCTCGGGCTGCCCGTCGACGATGTCGTGCGGCAGGAGGCGCTGATCTATGCCGGCATCGTCATCGCCATCGCCATCGCCGCGGGTTGGGCGGTGCAGCGCTGGGTGGGGCCGCCGCTAAAGGCGTTCCTCAGTGCGCGCGACGCCAATGCCTTTCAGCATATCGCAACGCTCGCCCCGCGCCTAATCGGTACGCTGACAACGGTTATCCTGCTGGTCGCGGCCAGCGCCTTCCAGGTCTATGGCTTCTTTGGGCGGGCGATGGTGGCGCTGGCACTGGGCATTGCGTTGGGGCGGCTTCTCTATGTCTGCGCGCGCATGATCCGGCTGAATACGCTGTTCGCCTTCATCCTGGGGGCGTTCGCCGCCGTCGCCAGCATCGCGGGCAGCCTGGGCGGGCTGGAGCCGCTGGTGGCGGCGCTCGACGGCGCGGCGATCCGGCTGGGTAGCCGCCGGGTCAGCCTCCTCGATTTCATCAACGCGGTCATCGTCGTCGTCGCGCTCTACGCCAGCGCGAAATTCTTCATCCAGCTGCTCTCGGGGCGCATCGGCAATTCGCGCCGCCTCGACCTGTCGCAGCGCGTCCTGTTTCAGAAGCTCAGCGGCCTCGCTGTTATCGCGGGCGCCTTCTTCTTGGGAATCGAGCTTCTCGGCATCGATCTCACCGCCCTCGCCTTCTTCTCCGGCGGCCTTGGCATCGCCGTCGGTTTCGGCATGCAGAAAACGTTCGGCAACCTGATTTCCGGCATGATCCTGCTGATGGACCGGTCGATCAAGCCAGGCGACGTCATCGTGGTCGACGACACCTTTGGCTGGGTCAACAAGATCGGCGTGCGCGCCGTCTCCATCATCACGCGCGACGGCATCGAATATCTGATCCCGAACGAGATTCTGATGACCGAGCAGGTGGAAAACTGGAGCTACTCCAGCCGCAACGTCCGCATTCACATCCCGGTCGGCGTGTCCTATAGTTGCGATGTCAGCAAGGCGCAGGAGCTGATGCTGCAGGCGGCGAAGGAAACGCCGCGCGTCCTGGAAACGCCGCAACCCAATGTCTGGATGACCGGCTATGGCGATTCCAGCGTCGACCATGACATCCTCTGCTGGATCGCGGATGCCGAGGAGGGTGTCGGCAACGTCAAGAGCGCGATCCTGAACCGGCTATGGGATCTGTTTCAGGAACATGACATCGAGATCCCTTTCCCGCAGCGCGACCTGCATCTGCGCAGCGTGCCGGAGGGCGGGATATTCGACGCCGACGGGAAACGGCGGGAAGCTGCGGATTGAGGCTTGGAGGCCCGCTTCCAGAACGTGGGGCGGGACAAGATCCCGCTTTACGATATATCGGCGACCCCTAGGCTTCGCCCGCCGCCCGCGCCGCCGCGTCCGCGTCAGCGCCATTGATCGCCCGCAATATGTCCGGAATCTGATCGCCCGGTAGCGGCCTTGAGAAATAGAACCCCTGAATGTGGGTACAGCCCTGGTCGCGGATCAGCGCGACCTGATTCTCGTCTTCAACCCCTTCGGCAGTCGTTTCCATACCCATGGTTTCGGCGAGGTGGGTGATGGCGTGGACGATCTTCGGCGCGTTGTCCGACGTCGCCAGCTCGTTGATGAACGACCGGTCGATCTTGATCTTGTCGAAGGGGAATTTCCTGAGATAGCTGAGGCTGGAAAAGCCCGTGCCGAAATCGTCCAGCGCGACGCGGACGCCCAGTGCGCGCAGACCGTGCAGCCCCGCCAGCGTTTCCTCGACATCCTCGATGAAGACGGATTCGGTGACTTCCAGCTCCAGCCGTTTCGGATCGATGCCACTGGCTTCAAGCGCGCGGTCGATGAAACGGATCAGGCCGGGACTGCGGAACTGCGCGGGCGAGATGTTGACGGCGACGCCGATCTCCTCCGGCCATTCGCGCAACCGCTTCAGCGCCTCCGTGATGACCCATTCGCCAATGGGAACGATCAGGCCGTTCTGCTCGGCGAGGGGAATGAACATCAGCGGCGACACGAGGCCGCGTGTCGGATGCTGCCAGCGGATCAGCGCCTCGAAACTGCAGATGCGATTCCTGCCGAGATGGAACAGCGGCTGGAAATGCAGGCAGAATTCATCGTTCTCCAGCGCACTTCTCATACCCATATCCAGATCGCGACGCTCCTGCGCGGCGGCGTCCATCGCGGGTTCGAAGAAGCAGTAATCGCCGCGTCCGTTCGCCTTCACCCGGTAAAGCGCCAGGTCGGCGTTCTTGAACAGGCGGTCGCTTTCCCCGCCATCGGTCGGCGCGACGGCCACGCCCATACTGGCACCGGCGGTCAGCGCATGACCGTCCACGTCGAAGGCGGATGCGAGCGCGGACTTCAGTGTTTCCGCAGCGACCGCCGCCGCTTGCGCGGGGTCTTCATCCTCGATCAGGACCGCGAATTCATCGCCGCCGAAGCGGGCGACCACATGGCCTGGCAGAGATTCGCGGAAGCTCGACGCCACCGCGCAAAGGAACCGGTCGCCGACGGGATGGCCAAGGCTGTCGTTGATCGCCTTGAAGTCGTCGAGATCGATGGCGAGTACCGCGAGCGGCCTCTCCATTGCCAGTGCCGAATCCAGCCGCTCGATGAAATATTTGCGGTTCGGCAGGCCGGTGAGCGCGTCGTGGAACGCCATGTGGGTGATCTCGTCCTCATGCGCGGACACGGCTTCGACCATGGCGTTGAAGCTGACGGCAAGCCGCCCGATTTCGTCGCGGCTGCCGACTTCGACCGCCTCGCGGCCACCGTCCGTTACGCGCCGCACGGCTCGCTCAAGCGTGGCCAGCGGCCTGGTCATGGCGCGGGCGATCAGCCAGCTGGCCGCCGTCACCACCAGCAGCCCGGCCAGGCTGATCACGGCGATCATCAGGAACAGGCGGCGGTAGGAGGCGGTCGCGCCGTCCATCGAAAAATCGATGACCAGGACTTGGTTGCCGATCGTGCCGTCCAAATCCATCAGCGGGATCAGACGCGTCAGAACAGAGTTGTCATCGACATCCCTCGCCATGACAGACCCATCGCCCATGGGACTGTCCGGAACCCTGGCCGCAAGCTCCGCGGGCAGATCGGCGAAACGCAGGATATGCGCTGTCAGATGTTCCTGTCCACCGGCCTTGGCGGCGGTACTGGCGGCAGGATCGAGCCGCTCGCCGAATGCAACCCAGCCAATCGTCATCGGTGCCCGTACCGGCGCGATGACGACGCCGTAATCCTCGCCGCCAAGCGTCAGCGCGCCCCATTCCGCACCACTTTCCAGCGCCGATGTCAGTTTCGCCTCTTCCCGGCGCGTCATGGGCGGCGTTCCGGCGAAGACACCATCCTGCCCCGCGTAGAGCATCAGTTCGCGCCCGCCGCGACCCGCCAGGTTGTGAAGCGCAGACGTGATGGTCGGGACATCGCCGGTCGCCGCCGCGCGCCGGAAGCCGAAATCCTTCGCCAGGATTTCCGCGTCCCGTTTCATGCGCCTGTTGTTGGCGAGAACGTCTTTCAGGAAAGACGCGGCGCCCGCGTCCATTTCCTGTCGCGCCACCGTTTCAGCGTAGCCCGATATGCCGTAGTTCAGCACGCCCAGCAAAATCAGGATGACCGCCGCGAACATCGCCGCGTAGGATGCCGCCAGCTTTCCGGAGAGGGTCGCGGACAGGCGCATGGTCAGGGGCGTTTCAACCTGAGGGTGAACCGTTTCGCCGCCGTCGGCAGGTTTACATCGAAGGTCAGCTCGTTCGCCTTTGTGTTCAGCCACGGATGCCAGATGGTGACGCGCGCCGCGCCTGTGGGCAGGTCCGCGATCAGCAGCTTCCCATCGCCATCGGCCTTGGCGGCGAAGGGAGTGTCGACGACGCGCACGAAGCCCGTCATGTCGTCATGGATATTGCAGCCCATGGCGACCGTGCCCTTATGATCGAACCGCTGCCCGCGATCATCCTCGCGCCCGTAAAGTTTCAGCTCGAAGTCATTGGGTGTTGAGAAGGAATAGACATGGTGCCGCACGCGGTCGAGATTGGGAAAGGCGACGGTCGCCCCCTCCGGTACGATCAGCACGCCGGGTTCGAATCTGAAATCGTTCTGCGCCACCTGATACTGCCACGGAAAATCGATGCGGGCGGGCTTCGCCGCGCCCACGGGGTCGATCATCAGGACGGCGTTCGGGACCGGATCGCCCCTCGCATCGACGATGGTCGCCGAAAAATCGGCGGCAAGGGCCGGTACGGCTGTCAGGCCAGACAGGGCGGCGACCAGCAGGCGGAAAAATGGTTTCATAAGCGGTGCCATAGCCTGCAACCCGTGAAGAGGATGTAAACGCTTTGTTCGGATTTTGATGGTTAATGCCGCGGTACCATGCCGATACGCACATTTGCCTTTCTTCTCGCGCTGACACTCCCAGCCCTGGCCGCCCATGCGGCGGAGTTACGCAACGGCGGCAAACTGCTTCTGACCAACGGCATCGCGACGATCGAGGGCGCGAGCGGCGGCGGGCTCGCCAGCTGGGCGGTGATCGCCGGACGCGAAACGCGAGACGGCGTCGGCCTCTCCGCGCACGTCACGGGCATCGCCTTGCCCGATTACGACTGGAACAGCCACGGCGCTGCCGTCGGCCTCTTCAACCGTGTCGAGCTGAGCTATGCGCGGCAGAATCTGGATACAGGCGACTGGGGCGCCGCGCTGGGGATCGGCGCGGGTTACACCTTCAACCAGGATGTGTTCGGCGCGAAGGTCAAACTGGCCGGCGATGTCGTCTATGGCGACCCGCTGATGCCGCAGATCAGCGTCGGCGCGCAGCACAAGCGCAGTTCCGACGACGCCCTGGTCCGGGCCGTCGGCGCCGTGCGCGACGCCGATACCGAAGTCTATGTCAGCGCGACCAAGCTGTTCCTCTCGCACAGTATCCTCGCCAATGCGACGCTGCGCCTGACCCGCGCCAACCAGACCGGCCTGCTTGGCTTTCACGACGACCGCGCCGTCCAGTTCGAAGGATCGGCGGCCTACCAGCTGTCGCGGCGGCTGGTCGTCGGCGGTGAGTACCGGACGAAGCCCGACCAGTTGGCCTTCGCGGAAGAGGATGACTGGGTCGACCTGTTCGCGGCCTGGGCCATCGACGACAATTTCACGCTGACGGCGGCCTATGTCAGCCTCGGCGACATCGCGCGCGCCGATCCGCAGCGCGGTGCGCTCATCCAGCTGCAGGCCGCTTTCTAGGTCCGGAGACCCACGATGATATTCTGTATTTCACTAATTTTGCTCGCGGGTGCCCCCGAGACGCCCGGACCGGGCGAGGAGATTCACGGCCCCGGCGAACTGCCAGTGAAAAGCTATGAACAATCGAATGCCAATGCCGGGGCGACACCCTTTGACGACGCGGCCATGTTCGATGCCTTTGGCGGCCAAGAGGGCGTCGCACGCATCGTTGGTGACCTGGTCGAGCTGAGCCTCGCCGATCCGCGCATCGGCGATATTTTCCGGGGTCAGGACCTGGTTCGCCTGCGCCGCACGCTGGGCGAACAGTTTTGCTACATCCTGGGCGGAGACTGCACCTATACCGGCCGTGACATGAAGGCGGCGCATGACCGCATGGGGATCGAGCGCGCCGACATGAACGCGCTGGTCGAAAACCTGCAGGCCGCGATGACGGCGGAGGGCGTGCCTTTCCGCCTGCAGAACCGTTTCCTGTCAAAACTCGCGCCCATGCGCCGGCATGTTGTGGAAAGGTAGCCAATCCTTGACGTCCGGGCTAATGCCCCGCGATGCTTGAGGAAGACCGCAACGTCTGGCGCATCGAAACGGCGGACCGCGCAGCGCTGGTCGTCGACGCCGAAAACTATTTTATCCATGCCCGTTCCGCCATCTCGCAGGCGCGTGAAGCCGTAATGATGGTCGGCTGGGACTTCGACGCGCGTATAAAGCTGGTGATCGGGCGTGACGATACCGACGATGAAGAGCTGGGCGATTTCGTTTATCGCATGGTCAAGGAAAATCCCGACCTGGATATCTACCTGCTGCGCTGGCGGCTGGGGGCGCTGAAAATTCTGCTGCGCGGCAAGACCATCCTGACGCTCATCAAATGGTGGTGGCACCCGCGCATCCACCTGCGCCTGGAC
>JBARZR010000085.1:0-9528 GCA_049650205.1 Pacificimonas sp.
GGCTGGGCCATTGTAGCCGCGTTTGGCGATGGCCTGCCCTCTATAGGTCGTGAGCGCGCGAAAGACGCCGGGCTGGATGCGGATAGCACCGCGCGGCTGGAGCAGTTGGGTACGCTGGTCAATTACAATGCTTATGGCGAGACACCGGACGACCTACACCTGCATCCCGCCACACTATATCGGGAACTGTGCCCCTATTCGACACCGCAGGCCTTTCTCGACGCACGCGCCGATCTGATCGGGATGCTGGACACCGCCTATCGGGACGACATGGCGGCGGCTCGTGCCGCGGATGTCATCGACGACCGGGAAGCGGGCCGGATCGTTTTGCTGCCCGACAGTGCCTGTTCGCGCCGGGTATCCGGCGTCTTTGGCAACGCACTGGCGCAGGAAGCGAAAGACCGCGCTCATGCTGTCCTGACCCGCAAGGCGGGCGGCTATATGGTCAGCGTGCGCGCGCCGGTTTCCCGCCGTTCAGGTGCGGACACGCTTTGTCTCGGCTTCGAAGGCGGTGGCGGCCGTGCGGGCGCTGCCGGCATCAACATGCTGCCCAACGCTGAACTTCCTCGCTTCATCGAGACGTTTCGCAAGGCCTTCTGAACGGAAAAAGGGCGGCCCCGAAGGACCACCCTTTCGCTATTCAAATATCCAGTCGACCTAGAAGCGACCGCGTACCGTAACGCCATAGGTGCGCGGTTCCGCCAGGAATGCCGAGAAGGTCTGCTGAGGCGCGACAACCGGCGTGTTGAAGCCGACCTGCGTATAGTCCTCGTTGAACAGGTTCTGCGCCCAGCCCTCGATCGCCCAGCGGTCATCCGCACCGCGGATACCGATACGGGCATTCACGAGGAAGAAGCCGTCCTGCGTTTTGGCAGGCAGCAGGTCGGAGCCCGTGTTGTAGTCGTTGCTGAGGCGCGTGTTGACGTAGAACAGACCGCTAAGGCCGCTGTCACCGATTGGCGGCGTCCAGGCAAAGCTGGCCGTCGCGACGACATTCGGCGCGTTGGACAGGTCCTGACCCGGCAGCAGGCGCAGCGCGGGCGTCAGCGGAGAGCCGTCCTCGCCGCCAACCAGATTGTCCTCGAATTCCGCATCGGTCAACGACAGGCCGGCCGTCACGTCGATCGTGCTGGTTGGACGCAGGCTGGCTTCCAACTCGATACCCTTCGAGACTACGCCGGGTCCGACATCGTCCGGATCGCAAACGCCGGTAGTTGCGCTGGCATCGCCGTCGGCTCCGCCAAGATCGGTGTCGCAGCTGTTGATATTCTGCACGACGAACGCTGATCCGTTAAACGTGTTCAGCTGGAAGTTTGTGAACTCCTGATAGAAAGCCGCGATGCTAATGGAGAAGGGGCGCGTCGCGTATTTCGCGCCGATTTCAAAAGCATCGACCTCTTCCTGATCAAACTGGAGATTGCCCACGGCAAAACCGCTGGCAGGGTTTGAAAGGGGGAATATGGTGGTATTCACCAACGACGAACGGTCAAGGTTGAAGCCGCCCGCCTTGTATCCGCGTGAGAAGCTGGCATAGGTCAGCAGATCATCGGTTGGCTTGTAGGACAGGACCGCCGTACCGGTCAGCTCATTCTCTTCGCGGCTGTCGCTTAGGTCGAGGCCGTTCAGTTCGGACGTGGAGTTACCGACGCAGCTGAGTCCCGTAATACCCCCAGCCAGACCTGCCAGAGCTGGGTTTGCCAGAAGAGGCGACAGCAGCGCGCGGTTCTGAGCACAAAACGTATTCGTGTTGTTCAGCTCTTCATCGAAGTCCTTGGTTTCGTTCGTGTAGCGAAGGCCTAGCGTCAGATCGAGACGGTCGGTGATGTGAACGATATTATGCGTGAAGACCGCAATGCTCTCGCTGTCCTGAAAATAGCGGGAATCTTCGTCACCGACATTGTTCGTCGCGGCAAGATTGTCGATACCTGCGAAGATCAGCGGCGTCGCCGGACCGAAGGCACCGGTCAGCGCGGCGCGGTTCGGGCCGAGGCAGTCGTCCTCACCCGGATTCACCAGCGCCGGGTTGATGGCCAGCGCGATGCGGCAGGTTGCGAACGCACCATATTGCGAGCCGAATTTCAGATTGTCGCGAACACGCAGCTTTTCATTGGCGTAGAAGCCGCCGACCAGCCAGTCGACACGGTCGTCGAATAGCGAGCCATTCAGGCGGATTTCCTGCGTGAAGGTCTTGAACCGTCGCGCGTTGGCGTCTTCGCCGGGCGCGCGGTACAGGATGTCGACCTGTGTATAGTCCGTGTCGGACGCCTGGTTATTGTCGTAATTCCGGTACGCGGTGATCGAGGTCAGCTCCACGCCGCCAAGGTCGAGGTCGGCCTGCAGCGAGATGCCGTAATCCTCGGTCTCGCCCTCATAGGAACGGCCGGGACTGACATAGATGTTACGATCATAGACATCTTCGCTAAGCGCGCGCGGATCCTGGCCGAGGCCAAGGAGGATCGGAATGACCGGGTTAGCGGTCGAGGTCAGGCTTGGACCTGTGCGGTTTTCGTCAAACTGGTCCAGCGTGGGCGAAACGCGGGCGAAGGGCGACTCGTCCGCACCGAGGAATACTGCGGCGCAGCAGGCTTCGCTCTTGCTGGAATAATCCGCGATCAGACGCAGCGACAGGCTGTCGGTTGGATCAGCCGCGATCTGCCCGCGCACCAGATAACGATCGCGGTCGTTGATGTCCGTGCCGTTGACCTGGTCGTCATAGAAGCCGTCGCGCTTCGAATAGAGGCCGTCGATACGGGCGGCGATGGTGTCGCCGAACGGCACGTTCACGCCGCCCTCGATCTTGTAGGCGTCGTAATTGCCATAGGTGCCGGCGGCATAGCCCTCGAAATCATAACTGGGCGCGACAGTGAAGATGTTGAGCAGACCAGCCGACGAGTTACGTCCGCCGAGCGTGCCCTGAGGGCCGCGCAGAACCTCAACCCGGTCGATGGGACCAAGATCGCTGAGGCCGTTGCCAGTGCGCGAGCGATACACGCCATCGACGAACAGCGCGACCGAGCTTTCCAGGCCAGCATTGTCGCCGACCGTACCGATGCCGCGAATACGCGCGGAGCCATTGGCTTCGTTGCCGGTGGACGACACCAGAAGCGAAGGCGCAAGCTGGTTGAGTTCGCGAATATCGTTCGCGCCCGAATTCTGCAGCGATTCCGCATTCACGGCGGAAACGGCGACCGGGACGTCGGACAAACGCTGTTCGCGGCCCTGCGCGGTAATGACGATGACGTCATTGTCGGTGACCTCGGCGGAAACGTCGTCGGCGGGTGTCACCGTGGCGTTCTGGACCACGTCGCTCTGGGCGAAGGCAGGGCCGGCAATGGCAACGGTAAGGGCAACGGACGCAAGAAGTGCGGACTTCATACTGATACTCCCAAAGGTAAAATTTTCTGGCGGTTTTCCGCCCTTGTCGCTCAAATCACGCGATTTGAGTCTGACTGCAAGTTTAATTGCGGTCCCGGATTCCCATTATTTTCTGTATGTGTCCCTGCGGCAACACCCGCGCTACCCAAGCAGAAGTGGCAGTAGCCACGCCGAAATCAGGCTGATCGCGATGATACACAACAGGTTGAGGACCAGGCCGGTTCGCGCCATGCGCGGAATCGTGATCGCGCCCGACGCATAGGCTATGGCGTTGGGTCCCGTCGCCATCGGCAGCATGAAGGCGCAGCTGGCCGCAACCGCGACCGGCAGGGCGAGGTAGAGCGGGTCGTCCCCGCCCGCCAGCGCGACCGCGCCGATTACCGGCATCAGGGCCGACGCGGTGGCGACGTTGCTGGTGATCTCCGTCCAGAAAATCACGAAGCCTACCAGCGCGCCGATCAGCAAAACCAGCGGCAGCATGTTCAGCACCGCCAGCCCCGCGCCCATCCAGTCGCCAAGACCCGTCGCTGTAATCGCCGCCGCCAGACTGAGGCCGCCGCCAAAGAGCAGCAGAACACCCCAGGGAATCCGCTCGGCCTCCGGCCAGGTCAGCAGCGCGCGGCGCGGTTTTTCCGGGCAACCCGAAGGTATCAGGAAGAACAGCACGGCACCGGCAATCGCGATCAGATGGTCGGTGACACCCGCCAAGGGCATCGCTCCGCCAATCTCCATTTCGGTCAGGGGACGGCGGAATATCCAGGCGAGCGCGATTGCGGCAAACGCCAGCGCGACGCGCTTTTCGGGCGTCGTTACCGGACCAAGGCGGTGACGCTCGTCGGCAATCACGTCCTGCGCTGGTGCGGCGGCGTGGCTCTCCACCCGCATCGACAACCGTGTCAGCACCAGCCAGGCCAACGGCAGCAATATGGCGACCATTGGTACCCCATAGGCCATCCATTCGGCGAACCCGATGCCGCGCCCGAATTCATTTTCCAGATAGCCAAGGATGATCAGGTTCGTGGGTGTGCCTATCGGCGTTCCTACGCCACCTATGGAGCAGCCATAGGCGACACCGAGAAGCAGCGCGATGGTGACGGGCGCGGTTTTCCAGCCACCTTCGCCATGCAGCCGCTGCGCCACGCTGAGCGCGATGGGCGTCAGCATGATCGCCGTCGCCGTGTTCGAAATCCACATGCTGAGGATCGCCGAGGCCAGCATGAAGCCGCCGACCATCGCCGCCGGACTGCCCCCTGCCCGCGCCACGACGCCGAGCGCGACGCGCGCGTGCAGACCCCAGGTCTCGACGCTTTTGGCAATGATGAAACCGCCCAGGAGCAACAGCACGATCGGACTGGCATAGGGCGGTGCGGCTTCGCCGAAACCCAGCACGCCGAACACCGGCAGGATGATGAGCGGCAGCAGCGATGTAACCGGAATTGGCACCGCCTCCGTCACCCACCAGACCAGCATCAACAGGCCCATGCCTGCGACCGTCCACGCCTCGCGCGTCAGACCGCCGGGCGCGGGAATGAACTGCATCGCTGCGAACAGCACGATGCCGATCGCGATCCAGAGCGGTTTGAAGCTCACTCGGGTGCGACCGCCAGCGCGGCATCTTCCACACGCGCCAGAATGGCGAACAGAGTTTCCGCATCGCCGTCCGGCATCGCGGCCCAGATTTCCCGATTGAGCGCCTGCGCCTCTGGCATGACGCGGGCGTACAGCGCCTGTCCCGCCGTTGTCATACGCAGCAGCTGGGAGCGACCGTCGTCCGGATTTGCCGCCCGCGCGATCAGCTTCTTCTCTGTCAGCATTTGGGCCGCGCGGCTGATCGCAACCTTGTCCATTCGGGTCCGTGCCGCGGCCTCGCGCTGCGACATCGCGGGCGTCTCGGCCAGTACGGCCAGGACGCGCCATTCCGCCAGTTTCAGACCTTCCCCCTGATAGCTTTGCGCGATCATGCGGCTGACCAGGTTCGACACCACTGACAACCGGTAGGGCAGGAAATCGTCCAGCTTCAATATCTCGGAACCCTCACTCATGGCGGAGGCGTTACCATGGGGAGACGTTGACACGAACAGTCAATTTGGTTACATTTGCAACTTAATTGATAGGGACCGATTTTTATGACGGATATGCACGCAAACCCCGCTGGCCTCGACGGCTTCGAATTTCTGGAATTCGTCGGCGACAAGACCAAGCTGGATACCATGTTCACGCAAATGGGATTCATCGCAATTGCCAAGCATCGGTCAAAGGACGTGACGCTTTACCGGCAGAATGGCATCAATTTCCTGCTGAATGCCGAGCCGCGCTCACCCGCAGCCTATTTCGCCGAAGAGCATGTCGAGGGCGCCTGCGCCATGGGCTTCCGGGTCACGGACGCGACCGCGGCCTATGAGCATCTGGTTGCGAATGGTGCCGAACCCGCGCGGCTCGACACCGGTTTCATGGAACTGCGCCTGCCCGCCATCAAGGGCATTGGCGGCAGCCTGATTTATCTGATCGACCGCTATGGTGATGAGGCCAATATCTACGACATCGACTTCCGCTATTTCAATGGCGTGGACCGCAACCCGGTCGGCGCCGGTCTGGAAGTGATCGATCACCTGACGCACAATGTCTATCGCGGCCGCATGAAGTTCTGGGCGGACTTCTACGAGAAGCTCTTCAACTTCCGTGAAATCCGCTTCTTCGACATCAAGGGCGAATATACCGGCCTGACGTCGAAGGCGCTGACCGCGCCTGACGGCAAGATCAAGATTCCGTTGAACGAGGAATCGAAATCGGGCGGCGGTCAGATTGAGGAGTTCCTGATGGACTTCAATGGCGAGGGCATCCAGCATATCGCGATGTCGACGCCCGACATCTATGATACGCTCGACAAGCTGCGCGCCAACGGCCTGCCCTTCATGACGCCGCCGCCCGCCACCTATTACGACATGCTGGAGGAACGTCTGCCCGGTCATGGCGAGCCCGTCGAGGAAATGAAGGCGCGCGGACTGCTGCTTGATGGATCGACGGAAAACGACGATCCGAGGCTGCTGCTGCAGATCTTTACCGGCAACCTGATGGGCCCGGTGTTTTTCGAGATCATCCAGCGCAAGAAGGATGACGGCTTTGGCGAAGGCAATTTCAAGGCGCTGTTCGAAAGTATCGAACGCGACCAGATGGAACGCGGCGTCCTGAAGGCGGATGCGTAAATCATGCTGAGCGGCTTCGGCAATCATCATTCCAGCGAAGCGGTGGCCGGCACGCTGCCCGAAGGTCAGAATTCGCCGCAGAAGGTGGCGTTCGGATTATATGCCGAGCAGCTGTCCGGGACCGCGTTCACGGCGCCCCGGCATGAAAATCGGAGAAGCTGGCTGTACCGGATGCGGCCAACCGCGTCGCATGGTGCCTACACGCCATATGAAGGCTCGGAACGCCTGCAGTCCGGTCCGTTCACCGCTCCACCGACACCGAACCGGATGCGGTGGAGTCCACTGGATGAAGCAGGCGGCGATTTTGTGGACAGCCTGACCAGCTATGCGGGATCCGGCTCGCCTGATGCCCAGCATGGTCTGGCGGTGCATTTGTACAATGCCGACCGGGACATGACCGATCGCGCATTCGTGAATGCCGATGGCGAGCTGCTGATCGTGCCTCAGCAGGGCAGGCTGTCGGTCCGCACCGAGTTCGGCGTGATCGAAGCGGAACCTCTGCATATCGTCGTTATTCCGCGCGGCGTGCGGTTTTCCGTGAACCTAACGGATGCCGCGGCGCGCGGATATGTCTGTGAGAATTACGGAGCGTCGTTCCGTTTGCCCGACCTTGGTCCGATTGGATCGAATGGACTCGCAAATATCCGGGATTTTGAGGCACCGGACGCGGCCTATGAGGACCGCGAGACGTCGTATGAAATCGTGCAGAAATATGCCGGAACCTTGTGGCGGACCAAGCTGAACCACAGTCCGTTCGATGCAGTGGCATGGCATGGCAACCTAACCCCTTACCGCTATGATCTGCGGACATTCAACACGATGGGAACGGTCAGCTTCGATCATCCCGATCCGAGTATATTCACGGTTCTGACCAGTCCGTCCGACACGCCGGGGACGGCGAATTGCGACTTTGTCATCTTTCCGCCGCGCTGGATGGTGGCGGAGGACACATTCCGCCCGCCCTGGTTCCACCGTAATGTCATGTCCGAGTTCATGGGACTGATTACGGGTGATTATGATGCGAAGTCGGGCGGCTTCGCGCCGGGTGGGGCGAGCCTGCACAACTGCATGTCGGGCCACGGGCCGGATGCGGCGAGTTATGAAAAGGCCATCGCCGCCGATCTGAAACCGCATAAGATTGACGACACCATGGCCTTCATGTTCGAGAGCCGATATCCGTTCCGAGCGACCAAATGGGCGCTGGAAACGCCGCTCTT
This sequence comes from Pacificimonas sp., assembly GCA_049650205.1. Taxonomy (GTDB): domain Bacteria; phylum Pseudomonadota; class Alphaproteobacteria; order Sphingomonadales; family Sphingomonadaceae; genus Pacificimonas. Next base: position 7,796 of record JBARZR010000085.1, read on the forward strand.
GCAGCCGGATTACGACGCCTGCTGGAACGGATTTCGAAAAGCGAAGCTGCCTTAGGCGGTATGGACCGGTGCGCGAAGGCGGCTCCAGCCCTGGCTGGCGGCTTCCTCAGCCTGCTGGTAACGTACCTGGTCGATATGGCTGTCAAGGCGGATGCCGAAGGCGACGGCGATAAAGCAGTCGAGTGCAAGCGAATGTTCGCCAACGAAATATACCATCACACCGCTAGCGGCGCAAAAGAGCAAGATCACCGGAAACAGCCGGCAATAAATCGCGTCGGTAATATCGAATCTGGTCATCAACCCCTACCCCAATTTGTCGTGGCACGGCCCCATGCCACGCGCCTGTCTTGCACCGAAACGGGTTAAGGCGAACCTGCGAAACAGGGTTAAGAGCGTCGCGATTGACGGCCCACCTTATATCTGTAATGTTATTACATCATCTCAACGAGGGAGGGTCATGATGAGACGTTTCGCAGGCAGCGCCACCAACCTACAGCACCCCGAACTGCCGACGCCGGAGATGAATACGACACCGCTGATCGACGTCATGCTGGTGCTGCTGGTCATGGTCATGCTGAGCATCCCCCTGATGACCAACAGCACGCGGGTGAACCTGCCGCAGGGCGTGACCGGGCCGTCGGAGCCATTGCCGGTGACCGCCGTCGACGTGGATTATCTGAGTGCCGTCAATATCAATGGCACGCCGCTGGCGCTCGATCCGGACAATCAGGTGCAGCGCGCGAGGGCGATCGATGCGGCGCTCGCGCGGATCGCCCCGGGCGAAACCGAATTGAGGATCGCGGGCGACGATCTTGCCCCCTATCAGCGCATGGTCGAGGTCATGGCGGCGATCCAGCGGGGCGGGTTCGAGCGGGTGGGGTTTGTGGGGAATGAGCGCTTCGTGGAGGGTTGAGGCCGACTGTCGGTGGGATTTACACTTTCCTCGTTACCGCGCCGGTCCGATCCGTGCATATCCTCGATTGTCCCAATATGGCACGATGTTTGCTGTTCCTTCGCCAGACCGGATGAAGGATATGCGCGAGATGACCCAGACAATGTTCCGCCTGTTGACCGCGACCGCCGTTGCGGGGTGCGTCGCCGTGCTGGGCCAGACCCCGGTCAGCGCCGCGATCATATCCGTGGACACGGGGTTCGGCGCGGATACGGCGACGCGCGACACTGACAGTGGCCTAGACTGGCTGGACCTGACGCAAAGCTTTGGCGCGCTGGCCGATATCGAGGCGCGGCTGGCTGTGGGCGGCGACCTGGAGGGCTGGCGCCTGGCCACGCAGGCCGATGTCGCGACCTTCTGGAACCATGCGGGCATCGCGCCGACGTCGCTGGACGGCAACTTCACCTATACGACCGACGCCGGACAGGTTGCGGCGACCCTGACGCTGTTCGACCTGGTCGGCGGAACCCAGTTCAACGCGAGCCTGGACCAGGCGTTCGGCTACACGGCGGAGTCCGTCAGCGACAGCGAGCAGGCCGCCGCCGCGCTGGTTCGGCTGTATAACCGCGACCTCGACATCTTCGACGAGACGGGCGCGATCCTTGGCGCGGCGTTCCCCAAGACGCCAAGCGTCGGCAACGCGCAGGCGGCGTGGCTGATCCGCGATGCGCCCGCCGTCCCGGCACCCGGCGCGCTTGGCCTACTGGGTCTGGGCGCGCTGGCGCTGGCGGCGAGACGCAGAGCCTAGACCTTAGACTCTGTGCCCTTCCCTACCCCATCT
>JBARZR010000086.1:0-2778 GCA_049650205.1 Pacificimonas sp.
GGCAAGGACCGGCGCGCAGCATTGTGGGACGCGCGGGCGCTGAAGAACGCGCCCGACCTGCCGCTGTTCGTTCAGGCGGACGCGCAGGACGAGGGCGCGGACGTGCCCGCGCTGCTGCCAGTCATGCCATTATCCGAGCATGTAGTTGCCGATTATCAAACCACGCGCCTGTCGCTGAAGGCGCAGCCAATGGAGTTCCTGCGGGCGGGTTACGCGAAGCGTGGGTTCACCCGCGCCGCCGATCTCCGTTCATGCCGGTTCAACCAGCATGTGTCCGTCGCGGGCATCGTCCTCATCCGCCAGCGACCGGGCAGTGCCAAGGGCGTCGTGTTCATCACGCTGGAGGACGAAAGCGGCGTCATCAACCTGGTCGTCTGGCCCGATACGCTCGGCAAATACCGCAAGGTCATCATGGGCGCGCGGCTGATGGAGGTGCGCGGCACGGTGCAGATGGACGACGAGGTCATCCATGTCGTCGCCCGCGACCTTGTGGACTCGACAGCGCAGCTGTCGGACCTTTCCGACGATCTCCTGAAATCCGACCTTGCGCGTGCGGATCATGTGACAAGTCCGCTGCCGTCGAATGTCGGTCGGCATCCGCGCAATGTCAGCGTGATTCCGAAATCGAGGGATTTCCACTAGGCCGCACACTCACTTACGGGATTCACAAACTGCTACCCCGAAGATTTCTACAAATCAGATGATTGAATGCAGATTGATTTTGACGTGACCCCCAGCTTGCCCCCAGCTGGGACTAGAGCCGAGCGGCTTTGTTGCGCATGAGCGCGGTCGAAGCAATGGGCTGCGTAGCGGAGCCCGTAGGGCGTAGCGAAGCAGGCCATTGCTTATCCAGTTCGGCGGCGAACGCCGCCGGGGTTGCGTAGCCAAGGGCCGAGTGAGGCCTCTCGCGGTTGTAATCCTCGACCCAAGCCGCGATCTCGACGCGGGCATGAGCAAGGCTGAGGAACAGCGTTTCGTTCAGCAGCTCGTCGCGCATCCGACCGTTGAAGCTCTCGCAGAAGCCGTTCTGCATCGGCCTTCCCGGCGCGATGTAATGCCACTCCACGCCGATCTCACCACACCATGCCAGCACGGCATTGCTCGTGAGCTCTGTCCCATTGTCGCTGACGATCATGCCCGGCTTGCCGCGCTGGGCGATCAGCTGGGTCAGCTCGCGCACGACACGGTGCCCGGAGATCGAGGTGTCCGGCACCGCTGCCAGGCACTCCCTGGTTACGTCATCGACCACGTTGAGCACCCGGAACCGTCTGCCAGAGGCTATCTGGTGATGGACGAAGTCCAGGCTCCAGCGTTGCCAACCTCTCAATCAGTCGAACCGTCTCCTAACATGAAGGTTGCTGGCTTGGTTCCACAAACAAGTGTTTGGCCAATGGCCAGAGTGCATGCCTCTAGTTTCTGAAGCTCAGCTATAAAAACTTGCGCTCCCTTCGTAAAAACGACCCCGTTCCGCCTTTTTTCAAAAACCAAAAAGGAGAAATGGTTCTCAAACCGATCGCAGGTCAGCGATACATTTGCGGGCGACATGCCCAAAAGCCGCGCTGTTTCGGCAATCGACCCTTCGCGAAACACGCTGCAGATAATCTCAATCTGCCGCAAACTCGTTTTCTGGCGAAAATTGAGAAATTCGTCGTCTGTAAGGAGAAAATCTGGCAAAACGCGTCTCCAAAGTCGAATTTGGCGGTTTTTAACCATAGCCGTGCTGGCAGCAACCCGCGCCACGAATTTATGCAAATGTATATCTGCGCGCATGAATCGGTTTAGGGTATTGCTTCGAGACGTGCAATCTTTAGCACCGTACAAGGCTGTTAGGCTTGCGCTGGCAGACTTGCTTGTCCTGGTCGGGCGCTCGTTTCCTAACCTTCTCTTTGTTAGGGTCGAGACTCAATGATAGCCAGAATGCGACGGCGCTTGCCAGCGCGACGGCTGACAGGAAGTTGTTTGCCAGCTTGCCATCACGGGTGGCGACACGGCGGAAGGCCTTGAGGCAGCAGAAGGCATTTTCCACGAGGTGACGGTCGCGATATCGCTGCTTGTCATAGCGGATGGCGCGCTTGCGATCGCGCTGCCCCGGGATGACCGGAGTGGTTCCTGTCTCGCGCAGGACCCGCCGTAACCAAATCGCATCATAACCTTTGTCGCCGAGCAGATAGCGCATCTTGCTGGCGCATTCGAGCAGTGCGGGGGCGGCAGTGATATCGCTGACATTGCCTGGCGTCAGCATCAACGCAAAGGGGCGACCAATGACGTGGTGGGGGCATGGATCTTAGTGGTCCAGCCACCGCGCGAGCGCCCGATCGCCTGGACCGAACGCCTCCTTTTCCTCCGAGCGCAGCACGCTGCGCCTTGATATAGGTGCTGTCGATTGCGGTGCTGCGGGTCACGGCTCCAGCATCGATCAAGGCATCAAGCAACTTTACCCAGAAGCCGCGCCGCGACCAGCGGTTGAACCGATTATAAACCGTCGTCGATGGTTCGTACTCCGCCGGGCAATCCCACCAGCGGCATCCTACCTTCAGCACCTGTAAAATGCCCGATATGACCCGGCGGTCATCGACCCACCGGGCGCCGGGCTGGTTCTTGGGCAAATGCGGTTCGATCGCTGACCATGCTTCATCCGACAACCAGAACAAAGAACGCGACATTCCCAAGGGCCTCCTGCTTCAGTGGAGCCCCCTTGAATCAATGTGCGCAACAACTTTCAATAGGCTGATTGGCTTTTAAACCCAAGCATTGAGGTTTTTTTGAAAAGTTCCGGAA
>JBARZR010000087.1:0-4110 GCA_049650205.1 Pacificimonas sp.
GTCGTCGACGAAACGCAGCGCGGGCCGAATGCGTTCGAGTTTGCGAATGGGTGAGGTGCGAGCCTTACCCCAACACCGTCATCCTTAACTTGTTTCAGGATCTCTTGCCAGTAGCGCCCGATGCTGGCGGCGGTTCCCAATTCCCATGAGATCCTGAAACGAGTTCAGGATGACGAATTTTATATGAAGAGAGCAAACCTTATGACCGAAACCCGTGCCGACCTGACCATCGACCCGCTGCTGTGCGATTTTATCGAAAGCCGTGCGCTGCCGGAGACGGGGATCGATCCAGATGCCTTCTGGGCGGGCTTTTCAAGGATTGTGGGCGGGCTGTCGCCGATCAATGCCAAGCTGCTCAAGAAGCGCGCGACGCTGCAGAATTTGCTGGATGAGTGGTATGCCAAGCGCACGGGCGCGCCGCTCGACACCGCGGCGCAGCGGGCGGAGCTGGAGCGGATCGGCTATCTGGTGAAATCGCCGAAATCGTTCAAAATCGAGACGGAGAACGTCGACCCCGAGCTATCGACCATCGCGGGGCCACAGCTGGTCGTGCCGGTCACCAATGCCCGCTATGCGCTGAACGCCGCCAATGGGCGCTGGGGCAGCCTGTACGACGCGCTTTACGGGACCGATGCGCTTGGATCGCTGCCGCCGAAAGGGGCCTATGATCCGGCGCGCGGGGCGGAGGTCATCGCCTACGCAAAGGACTTCCTGAACCGCAATTTCAAGCTGGCGTCGTCCACGCATGACCGGATTTCGGGCTACAAGATCGTCGGCGGACAGCTGGCCCCGACGCTGGCCGATCCGGAGCAGTTCGCGGGCTGGCGCGGCGATGCGGACGCGCCGACAGCGATTCTTCTGAAGAACAACGGTCTTCACGTCGAAATCCAGATCGACCGCAACAGCGACATCGGCAGCACGGACAAGGCGGGCGTGGCCGATCTGCTGGTCGAATCCGCCGTCTCCACCATCATCGACTGCGAAGACTCGGTCGCCGCCGTCGATGCGGAGGACAAGGTGCTGGCCTATGGCAACTGGCTGGGCCTGATGGACGGCTCACTGCGTGAAAGCGTTGCGAAGAATGGCGAGACGTTCACGCGCGAACTTGCTGCGGACCGGGACTATGTCGGCGTGGATGGCGGGACGGTGACGCTGCCGGGGCGGTCCATGCTGCTGGTCAGGAATGTCGGTCATCACCTGATGACGGACATGGTCCTGGATGCGGACGGCAATCCGGTTCCCGAAACGCTGGTCGACGCGGTGGTGACGGCGCTGTGCGCGCTGCACGACAAGGTCAATAGCCGCGAAGGGTCGGTCTATATCGTGAAGCCGAAGCTGCACGGGCCAGAGGAGGTCGCCTTTGCCTGCGACCTGTTCGACCGGGTGGAGGCGCTGCTGGGCATGAAACCGAACACTCTGAAAATCGGCGTGATGGACGAGGAGCGGCGGACGTCCGTGAACCTGGCCGCCTGCATCCACGCCGCGCGGAAACGGCTGGTGTTCATCAACACCGGCTTCCTCGACCGGACGGGCGATGAGATCCACACGGTGATGCGGGGCGGCGCGGTGAAGCGGAAGGGCGCGATCAAGCAGGACGCCTGGATCGACGCCTATGAAGCGCGCAATGTCGGCATCGGCCTCGCCTGCGGCCTGAAGGGCAGGGCGCAGATCGGCAAGGGCATGTGGGCCGCGCCCGACATGATGGCCGATATGATGGAACAGAAGATCGGCCATCTGAAGGCGGGCGCGACCTGCGCCTGGGTGCCGTCGCCGACGGCGGCGACGCTGCACGCGCTGCATTATCACGAGTATGATGTGATGGCGCGTCAGGACGAGCTGGCGAAATCGCCCGTGACGGACCGGCTGGACGACCTGCTGACGCCGCCGCTGGCTGCCGGCACGAACTGGAAGGCAGCCGATATCGCCGAGGAGCTGGAGAATAACTGTCAGGGCATCCTGGGCTATGTCGTGCGCTGGGTCGACGCGGGCGTCGGCTGTTCGAAGGTGCCCGACATCCATGACGTCGGCCTGATGGAGGACCGCGCGACGCTGCGCATATCCTCGCAACATATCGCCAACTGGCTGATGCACGGCGTCGTCACCGAAAAGGAGGTCCGCGCCGCGATGAAGCGCATGGCGGAGGTCGTCGACCGGCAGAATGCGGGCGATCCGACCTACACGCCGATGGCCCCGAAATTCACCGGCCCGGCCTACCGCGCGGCGGAGGCGCTGGTGTTCAAGGGGGCGGAGCAGGCCAATGTCTATACGGAGTTCCTGCTGACCGAATGGCGGCGCACGGCAAAGGCGTAAATACCGAAACCTAGCGAAAGCAAAAGAAAGGGGCTGCCGGTCGATCGACCGGTGGCCCCTTGTCAAACCCGTCTCCTGGCTTAGGCGGCCTTGCGTCGGCGCATGGCTACCAGCATGCCGAGACCACCGAACATCAGGCCAAGCGCGGCGGGTGCGGGCACCTGCAGCTGGGCATCGATGAAGTCGGCATGGATGAAGGTGGGGACGACACCGGCGAATTCACCGAACGTGTCGTTGAGTTCGCCGTCGAGATCGCCGAATGCCTCACCAAAGCTGAGACCGTAGGACGTCACCGATGCGATCACGCCGTCAACGAACTGCGGACCGCCCGAATCACCGCCTGCGCTCGTGGCTTCGGTGGCGCCGCGACCGAGGTTGCAATGCTTTTCCGTCGTAGCGACGAAGGCACCGGCCAGGAGGCAGGACGCGTCGTTGTCCGCACTGCCGCTGTCGAAGTCGGCGAGGTAGGAAAATTCGACATCGGCGGTACCGAAGAACTTCTGCCCATCGGCATCGGCGTCGGTGAAGAACCCGCCAAAATCTTCATCGCCCAGGGCATAGTCGAAGCGGTTGTCGCCCTGACGCAGACGACCCGTGCCCAGATTCTGTCCGACCGATCCACCAGCGTCCGAGCGGCCGCCATAGCCGGCGATATTGAAATCGACACCGGTCAGATCGCCGGCACGGGCAATATCGTAGCTGGTTCCGAAGGATTCCGGCACGATGAACGGAAGCGTCAGAACCGCGATGTCGTTCTGGTCGATCACTTCGCCCGTGTAACCGGGGTTGATGGCATAATTCGTTACGGGAATTGTCCGCACGTTCGGACCGCCGGCATAGACGTTCGTGGCAGGGTCGCCGTCGAAGAAGAACGCCGTCGTGCGGATCGGGTTTGGTGTGCCCGCGCCGTTGCTGACGCAGTGCGCTGCCGTCAGGATCGAGCGGCGGTCGTTCAGCAGCGAACCCGAACAGACGAAGCGGCCAATTTCGGGGCCATAGTCCATCAAGAGACCGACAACGCCGCGATATTTCGGATCCTGGGCGAAATAAATGGGGTCGCCACCGAAATCGGGTGTCGCCGTCGATGTCGTGCCGACGATATTGCTGGTGGCCGTCCAGGTCGACCCGCCGAACGTGCCCGACTGCGTATTGCCCACAGCCTGCGCGGACGTGGCAATGGTTGCCGCCGCCGCAAGAAGAACCGATGCAAACCTGATCTGAGCACGCATGAAATGAACCCCTCCCAAAACGCGAAGCCCAAATGGGCGTCGCATGAAATCAACCGATTCTTAACCAATTCGAATATCGTCTTTCCGTCAATAAAAAAACGCGGATTTGTGCATTGATCTGCGATAGTTGGCCGTTTATTTCCGTTACGGAGACGGATGGAATGCCTGGACGACGATAAGTTGAAGCCGCACCGCCTCCGCGCTAACGCGAAGGCCGCCCCAACTCCTACAGGATGAATATCGATGCGCCTTACCATGATCGGCACCGGCTATGTCGGGCTCGTTTCCGGAGCCTGTTTTTCCGAATTCGGACATGACGTCGTCTGTGTCGACAAAAATCCGGCGATTGTGGACCGTCTGGAAAGGGGCGAGATCCCGATTTACGAGCCCGGCCTCGACGATCTGGTCGCGCGCAACGTCGCGGCCGGACGGCTGCGGTTCACAACGGACCTTGCCGAGGGTGTGAAGGATGCCGATGCGGTGTTCATCGCGGTGGGGACGCCGTCGCGGCGCGGCGACGGCCATGCCGACCTCAGCTATGTCCACGCGGCGGCCGAGGAGGTGGCGAAGG
>JBARZR010000088.1:0-17943 GCA_049650205.1 Pacificimonas sp.
CGTCTTTATCTCGAGCGCCGCCGGACCGGTCGGCGCGACGGCGGGGCAGCTGGCGAAAGCCTGGGGCGCGTCCGAAGTGGTCGGCATTGCGGGCAGTGACGAGAAATGCGCTTGGCTGACCGACGAAGCAGGCTTCGACCATGCCATCAACTACAAGACCGTTTCCGACCTGGATGCCGCCATCGCCGAGGCCATGCCGAAGGGCGTCGATCTGCTGTTCGACAATGTCGGCAACGCCATGATCGACCGCATGCTGCCCATGATGCGCTTTGGCGGGCGCATATGCGTATCGGGACAGGTGGCGGATTACAGCGTGCCGCCAGCGGAGCGCGATGGCATCCGCAACACAACGCCCTTCATCACGCATCAGATCATCATGCAGGGACTGGTCGTCTTCAACTTCGCCAGGGGTTTCCCCGAAGCCCTGACCGGAATGGCGAGGATGATCCATGCCGGTCAGCTGAAGCTGAAAGAAGAGCGTTTCGAGGGGCTGGAGGCCATGCCCACCGCCTTTTGCGGGCTGTTCCGGGGCGAGAACTTTGGCCGACGCGTGGTGCGAGTGGGGAATGAGACATGAACATGGCCTTCGATATCGAAACGCAGGATTACAGCCGCTTCACCTTCAGCCGCGACGACCGCGTACTGACGGCGTGGATTACGTCTGATCACCCCGTGAACGGCGTCGATGCGCCCATGCATGACGAACTGGCGCGGATTTTCACCGATTTGCAGCGCGATGGCGGCAGCGACATCGTTGTCCTTGCCGCGAAAGGCCGTGCCTTTTGCGCAGGCGGCGATTTCGACTGGTTTCAGGAGCAGATCGACCATCCCGCCCGCTTCCGCGACATCGCCTGGGACGCCAAGCGCATCGTTGGCTCGCTGCTTGAGATGGAAAAACCCATCCTGTGCCGCCTGCACGGTGCGGCGGCGGGGCTGGGCGCGACCATTGCCCTCCTGTGCGACATCATCGTGGCTGACGAGACGGCGAAGATCGGCGATCCGCATGTGAAGGTGGGCCTGGTCGCTGGCGATGGCGGCACATTGATCTGGCCGCAGCTGATTGGTTTTGCGAGGGCCAAGGAGCTCTTGATGACCGGTGACATGCTGACAGGAGCGGAGGCGAAGGACTTGGGTCTGGTTAACCACGCCCTGCCCGCCAACCAGCTGGATGCGAAACTGGATGAGATCATTGGCAAGCTGACCGCGAATCCGAAATGGGCAGTTCGCTGGACCAAGACGGTGACCAATATCCCTCTACGCGCCCTCGCCGCCCAAATGATGGACGCGGCGATTGGCTGGGAAAGTGTATCCAACACATTGAAGGACAGACAGGAGTCCGTGTCCGCGATGGCCGAAAGGCGCGCTGCCGTGCTGACTGGGGAGTGATGACCTACTTCGCAACCGAACCCGGCCACATCACGGAAATCCGCCGCCAGCTGTCGCGCTTCGTCGCCGAACATATGCCGCGTGCGAAACGCCGAGAATGGGACCGGACGCACGACTGGCCGCGCGATCTGTTTCGGAAGATCGCCGACATGGGCCTGATCGGGCTGACGATTCCGGAGGAATATGGCGGTCAGGGACAGGACATCGTCGCTGCCGCTGCGGTTATCGAAGAGCTGCAACAGGGCGGGCCGTTTCTGTCCGGGCCTTATATCCACGCGGCATTCTACGGCGGCATGAACCTGTCCGAGAATGGCAGCGCGGCGCAGAAGGCGGAACTGCTTCCCAGGATCGCGCGCGGCGAACTGCTGTTCGCCTATGGCCTGTCCGAGCCCGATGTGGGCGGCGATCTCGCCAATGTGGCGACCACGGCGCGGCGGGAAGGGAATGAAATCGTCCTCAATGGCGCGAAACGCTGGTGCACCGGCGCGGACTGGGCGGATTACATCTATTGTTTGGTGCGGTCGGGGGCGAAGGAGGACCGGCATCGCAATCTCAGCTTCGTGCTTGTACCCACGGACGCGCCTGGTGTCTCCATGCAGGCCATCGAGCATGTAAACCTGCGCTATACGGCCAGCATGGATGTGCAGTTTGAAGATGTCCGCCTGCCCGCCAGCGCCATTGTCGGCGGAGACGGCATGTGGAACCAGGGCTGGAAGATACTGGCGGGCCGTGCTCTGGATGTCGAAAAGATCGAGATCACCGCCGTCGCGCTTGGCTGCGCGCGCGCCGCCGTCGATGAGGCGTGGCAATATGCCCGGGAACGCGAACAGTTCGGCAAAGTCATTGCAGGGCATCAGGCTATCGCGCACAAGCTGGTTTGGGCGAAGACCCAGCTGCAGGCCGCGCGGCACATGCTGTATCATGCGGCCTGGCTGGCCAATGAGGACCTGCCCTGCTCGGTCGAGACCGCGATGGCGAAACTGTTTGTCGCCGATACAGGGACGGAGATCGCGCTGACCTGCCAGCAGGTCATGGGCAGCTACGCACTGTCCGATGCCTATGACATGGACCGTAACGTCCGCGACCTGTTGTCCATGCCCATTGTCGGTGGGTCGAGCGACATGCAAAAGAACAATCTGGCAAAACTGCTGCGACTGTGAGGATTTTGGATGGCGATGGATTCCGATAGTTTCGACGCGTTTATCGAACAGCTGGACCGCTGGGTGAAGCAGCGGCTGGTTCCCGCCGAAAGCGAAGTCATCAGGATCAACCGCGTACCCGACGACATCCGTCAGGAAATGGCCGATATGGGTCTGTTCGCGATCACCACGCCGGAGGAATATGGCGGCGCGGGCATGTCGATCTCGCAATATATCCAGACGATGCAGACCATCAGCTGGGCCGCGCCCGCCTTCCGATCGCTGCTGTCGATTAATGTCGGCATGGTGACGACCTCGCTGAAGGGCGGGACGGACGAGCAGAAGGCGGAATGGCTGCCCAAGACGGCGGGCGGCATGGTTGCAGGGTTTGCCCTGACGGAGCCGGACTCCGGCAGTGACAGTGCGGGCCTGAAGACGCGGGCGGTCAGGGACGGCGACCAATATGTGCTGAACGGCACAAAACGCTACATCACCAACGCCCCCTTTGCGGACATGGTCATTGTCATGGCGCGGACCAATGCGGAGGCCTTGCCGAAAAACGCGCATATCAGTGCCTTCATCGTGCCCGTCGACACGCCCGGCGTGACCATCGGCGCGCCCGATGAGAAGATGGGTCAGACCGGCGCGCAGATCGCCGATGTCATCATGGAGGATGCCCGCATTCCGGTGGACTGCCTGCTTGGCGGTGTCGAGGGGCGCGGGTTCCAGACCGCCATGCAGTCGCTGGACAATGGCCGCCTGAGTATCGCCGCCTGCTCCGCCGCCTATGCCGCGCGGGCGCTGGATAGCGCGTTGACTTATGCGACCGAGCGCAAGGCGTTTGGCGAGCCGATTGCAGGATTCCAGCTGATCCAGGCGATGCTGGCGGACTCCAAGGCGGAAATCTATGCCGCCGAGTGCATGATACGCGACGCCTGCGCGAAGGCGGACACTGGCGTGCGGGTCACGCTGGAGGCGAGCTGCGCCAAGATGTTCGCGTCCGAAATGTGCGGACGCGTCGTGGACCGGGTCGTACAGATCTACGGGGGCGCGGGCTATCTGAAGGAATATGACGCCGAGCGTTTTTTCCGCGACGCGCGGCTGTACCGGATTTACGAGGGCACGACGCAGATCCAGCAGCTCGTCATCGCAAAGCAGATGCTTAGGGCGATGGGGTAATTCTCCCCTCCCTGCAAGAAGGGAGGGGAATGCTACTGATAATATGCCAGCTTCAACCCTGGCGTCGGCCAGCGGCATTTCGCCAGTTTCCCCGTGGTCGACAGGCACACCCACGCATCGCGCATGTCTGCGCCGCCAAAGCAGATGTTAGTCGTCAGGAGGTCGGGAAAGTCATATTGCGTGCGCTCCCCCGTTTCCGGGTGAATGGACGCGATCCCCGGCTCGGCCAGCAGGGTCGCGACACAGACATTCCCTTCCGCATCGACCGCCAGAGAGTCGAGCAGGGTATGTCCTGGGAAACTGTGTAGCGCATGGCCGGGAAATGCCGGAAAGGGAGATGGTTCGACCTCACCCTGCCCTGTAACCTTGAACGTCAGCAGCAGGCGCTCGTTCGTCAGGGCCGTGTAGACCGTTTTCCCATCGGGAGACAGCCCGACACCATTCATATTGGGGCCGTAGGCGGCCTGCTTCAATTCCGATCCATCCGTGCGCGCCCAATACAGACCCCCATGGTCATGGCCAGTGTCGCGCACCTTCCCCAGGTCGGTGAACCAGAACCCCTCGCCGTCGGCATCGAAAACCATATCGTTCGGGCCGGACAGTCTGTGCCCCTGAAACGCATCGTAAAGCCGAGTGACCTCGCCTGTTTCGATATCGATACGCTCGATTCGGCCACCGGTATAATCTTTCGCGAGTTTTCCCGGGATAAGGAGACCATTCTGATCCTCCTCATATTCGAAACCGCCATTGTTGCAGCAGTAAAGCGCGCCATCCGGGCCAATCGCCAGACCGTTCGGCCCACCGCCAGGTTCCGCCACGGTCGTCTTCGCTCCGTTCGACGCAAGGCGCGTAATCCGGCCCGCTTCGATCTCGACAAGCATGATCGACCCGTCCTTCATCCACACCGGTCCTTCGGGAAAGCGCAGGCCCTCGGCAACGATTTCATGCTCGATATTCATGGACGATCTCCTCAAGCAAGGAGCAATGCCACGCTGACGCGCGAACGCCACCCTCTCAAATCAGGAGGGCGTCACAGCGCCTGCTCGTAGATCCGATATATCTTGGAGACCTTGCCATCAATGACCTCTGCGATAGCAACCATGCCCTTGTTGTCGTCCAGCACCCAGCCGAATTCGCCCGTAACTGCCTGGAAATCGTCGACGGAATCCCGGCGGATATATTCGATCATCAAGATCGCCATGAAACTGGCGAGACGGCCAGACTGGTGTGACTTCCGCACGCCCATCAACGGCACACGCATACGCGAGACTTTCGGTTTCCTTAGCCGCCAGAGCAGCTTGGCCCAGCCGAACGGAAACAGCTTCCCGTTCAGATCCGCCGTCAGTTCATTGATGTCGGGCAGCGTCATCATGAAGCCGACCGGCTCGCCATCCACTTCTGCGATGCGGATCAGATCCTCGAAAACGATGGGTTTCAGCTTTTTGCCGACATAGGCGACTTCTTCGTCGGTCAGCGGGACGAAGCCCCAATTGTCCGACCATGCGTCGTTCAATATGTCGAGGATCAGCGCCGCTTCTTCGTCGAACTTGGACTTGTCGACACGTCGAATGACCAGTTTCTGATTCTTCTCCGCCACCTTGACGATGCGATTGAAACCGTCCGTGAACCCCTCCGCAATGGGAAGTTCATAGGTCAGGAGATCCTTGACCGGCTTGTAACCCGCGTTCGTAACCAGCCGCTCGTAATAGGGGGGGTGATGACCCATCATCACCGTGGGCGGAATGTCGTGGCCCTGAACAAGTAGGCCGGGCTCGTCCCATATGGACAGGCTGAATGGCCCCAGCATGCGGGTCATGCCCTCCCCGCTTAGCCAGTCGCGAGCCACGGTGAAGAGCGCGTCGGCGATGGCCTGGTCGTCGACGCACTCGAACATGCCCCACTGACCCGTTCCCGCGCCCATATGTTCAAGGACGAGATCGTCGATCTGCGCGGAGATACGGCCCACAACCTCTTTGCCACGATATGCGAGCCAGAAGGCGGCGCGGGCATGCAGGAACCAGGGATTGGACGCCGCGCCGCCGATCAGCGCAAGAACTTCGGATTTCAGCGGCGGACGCCAGGCGGGGTCGTCCGCATGGAGCCGGAACGGCAGATCGACGAACGCCTTGTAGTCCGCGCGGCTTTCGACCCGTCTGAGGACGACGGCCTGACCGCGCAGTTCTTCCGCCATCAGGCGGCGCCGGCCTTCTCGATACGGTCCTTCACCTTCGCACGGCGTTCCGGTTTCGCCCAAATGTGCCCGGTCATCTCGGCAACCCAGGGATAGGTCTTCGCGACGTCTTCGTCATAGCCGAGGTTGAAGACGGTCGGGCTTTTTTCAGGACGGTCGGCGCGCTCGTAAAACGTGCCGAAAAGCTTGTCCCACTTGAAATCCGTGATACCGAAATTGCCTGTCTCGTCATGAAAGTGATGCGCCATGTGACGCGCCTTCATACGCTTCAGGAACTCATATTTCGGCTTGTAGGACAGGTGCTGAATGCAGTGTACGAATTCGTAGAAGCAGGTGATCAGCAGACCAGACGCAAGCGCCACCGCAGCGCCGCCGACGCCGCCGATCAGCCAGCCGATGGGGAGCATCGCGGCAACGATCGCGGGCAGCGTTGTGTAAAGCGCGCCGAAGAGAACCTCCAGATGGTTGGGATCCTGATGATGGTCGAAATGAATGCGTTTCCAGCTGCGCGCGGTCAGCGGCGACTTGAACATCCACTGGCCATGCAGGACGAAGCGGTGCAGGCCGTACCACACCAGCGGATAGGCGATGACGGACAACGCCACCGTACCCACACCCTGCAACAGGGTTGGCGGATACATCACCGCCACGCCGATAGAGATGGCCGCGAGCAGCAAATAGGCCTGAATGGCGTAATATTGAAAATAGGCCTTTACCAGCCCGCGCAGGTCCATCTTGTCGAGATAGTGGGACTTGTTCCACATGCCGACGCGATGTCCGCGTATCAGATTTGCCATCATTTCCACTGCTTTATGCCTCTAATCTCAAAACACATGATCGTTCAGACTGTCATATCGTGCTGCAATGCGGCAAAGATGCGGCATGGGCACGGCACAGATCTGATCTACGGAAACAATGTGTCGCTTGGCTGAACGGTTCCGCTCCGGCTGAGATGCTATTCCTCGGTGCGGAAGATCAACGCTTCACCCACCAGCAGGAACAGCAGGAATGGCCCCCATGCCGCCAATATGGGCGGGGCGGCGCCGAACTCGCCCATGGCCAGCATGGCGTTGTCGGCGACGAAATAGGTGAAACCCAGCACCATGGCGATGACGGCGCGGACGAACATCTGGCCGCTGCGCGCAAGGCCGAACCCGGCGACCGCGCCGAGTAGCGGCATCAGAATCGCCGACAGCGGCGCGCAATATTTCTGATAGAGCGCCGTGCGCAGGCTGTCCGTGGGACGGCCCGAAGCCTCCATGCGGGCGATGGCGGCGCGCAATTCGCGGCTGTTCACTTCGTCGGGATCGGGCGTTACCGCGGTAAAGCGCGCCGGTTCCAGACCGCGCGCGACTATGACGTCGCCAACGTCCAGGCTGGTGCCGCGCGCGATGTCGAACTGCTGCGCGTCACGCAGCCGCCAGCCGCCATTTTCAGGGACGGCGCTCGCGCCCAGGAAAACGGACATGAGCGATGTGTCGCGGCGGCGGTAAACCTCGACATCGAACAGCTCGACGTCTGCTCCTTTTCCAGAGACGCGACCCGCACGCAGCAAATCGCCGCCCGCCGTTTCCCACTCGCCAAAACGCGCGGTCTCCGCATCTTCGGGGATCTCGCCATAATCGACGCCCTGCCAGGCATCGAGCCGGGCATTGGTTTCCGGCAATACCGTCTCGGCAAAGGCGAAATGTATGAGCGCCACCACCAGCGCCGTCGCCATCATGGGCCAAAGGATCTTGTGCGGCGACATGCCGGTCCCCTTCATGATGACGATCTCGCTGGAACTGGAAAAGGACGCCCAGGTCACGATTGCCCCCAGAAGGACGGAGAAGGGCAGGAAAGTGTCCGCCAGCTGCGGCACGCGCAGCTTTACATATTGCCATAATTCCGCATTTCCGTTGCCGGAAACCGCCAGGATCTTCTCGGATTCGGACAGGAGGTCCAGCACCTGCAACAGACCGATCAGCACGAAGGCGAAGGCAAGGATGCGGAGCGCGAATGTCTTCGCCTGATAAAGCGCCAACGTATTCGACGGCCAGGGCAGGAACCGGCTCATGCGGGTTCGCTCCGGCTGAACTTGCCGCGAAACCGCAACCGCATCCAGCGCCACAGTTTTTTCGCAGGCTTCGCGATTTGCGCGAAGGCGTTTTCCAGCATGCCAATAGGTTGCCCGGCGGGCTTGAACGCCAGGATGTAGAAGAACCAGACGCACATCAGTGAAAACACGACGAAGCTGGCCCACTGGCTCCAGACGATCGGGATGTCTCCCGCCGCGCCCGCGCGCTCGGCAGTCTCGGAAATCTCGTTGTAGACGACGAGTATGATAAGCGCCGCGAAGACGCCCAGCGCGCTCGACGAACGCTTGGCGGGAACCGCAAGCGCCACGGCGAGAAGAGGAATGGCGAAGACCACGAACACCTGCACCAGCCGCCGGTGCAGATTGGCCTGAATGGCGCGGCGGTTGGCTTCACCAATCTGACCGGATCGTTCGTCGGCGGGCGACGCTGCTGCATAAAGTTCGGGCAGGGTGAATTCCTGATCGTCATCGCCGTCGCCCCGCGCGCGGAACACGTCGATCTTGGGCAGGGGAATGGCGAGGTCGTAATTCTGGAACGACAGCACACGAGGTTCCGGAAAATCCGGGCCGCTATGCATCAAGGTTCCCTCATTCAGACGCAGGAGAATGATGTCGGGATCATCGGTGGACAGGAACTGGCCATTCGCCGCCGTCGCCGTGGCACTACTACCGTCGTCACGCTTGGCGTTCAGAAAAATACCGCGTAGATCGCTGCCGCCCTCCCGGCTTTCCTCCACGCGCAGCGTCGTCCCCTCCGCGACGGTCACAAACGCGCCGACATCGACCGATGCGCCGAGCGCACCGGAGCGGAGTTCAAACTCCAATCCCTCATAGGCATAGCGCGTCATGGGCTGGATGAAGCCGACGATGAACAGCGTCACCAGGCCAAGGACCGCGGCGTAGATATAGGGCACGACCATCATGCGCTGGTAGCTGAGGCCGACGGAGCGCATCGCGTCAAGCTCGCTGGACAGCGCCAGCTTCCGAAAGGCAAGCAGGATACCGATCAGGAGGCCGACCGGGATACCGAGCCCCAGATATTCCGGGAAAACATTGGCCAGCATCCGCCAGACGACCGATACCGGCCCGCCCTCGTTGACGACGAAATCGAACAGCCGCAGCATCTTGTCGAGCAGCAAGAGCATGGCGGCGATGACCAGCGTGCCGAGCAGCGGGAGCGCGATCAGGCGCGCGATGTAGCGGTCGAAGCGGGCGGCGAGCATATGTGCGGTTTTCGTCCGTTTTCCCACTTTGGCCTATGGCCTGCCCAAATTTGGCCGCAACCGGCCCCGATATGACATTCTCAAACGAGAAATGGCTTTCCCGGATCGACAAGGCCGCCTGACCGCATAGCGGCAGCGGGCCGGTTCGCAAAGTCAAAGAGAATGAGGTTCCCATATGTTCACGCGCAGCTTCGGCAAAATGGCTACGGCGATCACAACCACTCTGACGGCGTCGGTCTTGATGACCGCGGCTCCCGCCCCCGCGCAGGCGGCGGCTGCCGTCCGCGTGCTCGGCCCCAATCCCGCGGCGTGTAACGCCGGTTCCGACGGTGCCGCCGCACTTGTGCGCGTCCATGGGTTCAAGGACCGCAAGGGTCAGGTGCGCGTACAGGTCTATCCGGGCGATCCGAAGAAGTTTCTGGAAAAGGGCGAGTGGATCGAGCGGGTCGATGTGCCACTGACGCGGTCGGGCGACATGGATGTCTGCGTGAAACTTCCCGCTCCCGGCGACTATGCCATGGTGGTGATGCATGACCGCGGCAAGAACGGCAAACTCGATCCGTTCAGCGACGGTGCGGGCCTGCCGGGCAATCCCGACATGAAGCTGGCGAAGCCGGACTATGACATGGCGAATTTCCGCGCAAAGCCAGGTGTGACGCCGATGACGATCGTTCTCAACTATCGCAGGGGCCTGCTTGGCTTCGGGCCGGTCGGCGACTGATGGCGACCGTCGCGCTCCTGTCCAACCCCTGCTCGACTGGCAATCGGGAAATATTGCCGCGTGTGCGCGAATTCACGGCCCAGTCGCCCGATATCTTCCACTATGAAGTCAACGATATTGCGGAAATTCCGCAAGCGTTGAAAACGATCGCCCGCACGAAACCGCGCGTCCTGGTCATCAATGGCGGCGACGGGACGGTGCAGAATGTTCTGACGGAACTGCAACACAGCCGCGCCTTTGGCGACAACCCTCCGCCCCTTGCCGTTCTCCCCAACGGGAAGACCAATCTGATCGCGCTCGATCTGGGCGGGGGAACCGACCCGCTGAAGGCATTGGCGCGCATCGTCGAGATTGCCGAAGAAGGCGTGGAGGCGCATGTGACGCCGCGCAAGCTGATCGCGCTGAACGACGGCCGGCTGACACGCCCCGTCATGGGCATGTTCCTGGGCGGGGCCAGCCTCGCCTCCTCGATCCTGTTCTGCCGCCACAAGCTTTATCCCCTTGGCCTCCCCAACTGGGTCGCGCATGTGCTGACGACCGTGATGGCGTTCTTCGCCGTGCTGGTTGGCGGGCGCGGCGGCTGGCAGCCCCTCTCCGGCGAAAGCACCAGCATTACCGTGCGCCGCGACGGCAAGCTGGAGGGCGCGTTCCTGGTCCTGATGGTCACGACCCTGGAACGGGTGCTGATGAATATCCCCGGCGGCAAGGAAAGCGGCAGCGGTCTGGGCCTGATGGCTATCGAGCAAAAGCGCGGCGCTGTCCTGCGCGCGGCGGGGGCGGCCCTGTTCCGCCGCTTCGACCGCGCGAAGTTCGAAGGGCTGCATCTCGACAATGGCGACGAGATCCGCATTTCCGGCGGCAAATCCGACGTCATTCTAGACGGTGAGCATTTCAGCGCACCCCATGGGGGCAGCATTGTCCTGACGCCGACCGCGCCGGTGAACTTCCTAAAGCTGGCAGCCTGACACGCTCGCCGGGATCCGGCAAATGGACAAGCCCGTGGACGATCTGACCGCTCTGATCCGCGCCGACCTTTCGCTGTCGGTGGACCCGCGCATCTCCGCCTTCGCCGCCCGGATCGCCGCCGGTCATTCCGGCGCGCAAGGCGTGCTGTTTTACGGATCCTGCCTGCGCGAGAATAAGCTTGATGGGCTGATGCTGGATTTCTACCTGATCGTCGCGGATTATGGCCGCGCGTTCGACAAGGCATGGCTCGCCCGCTGGAATCACCGCCTGCCGCCCAATGTCTTTTATGCCGAACATGAGGGGCTGGCGGCGAAATATGCCGTGATGGATGTCGCGGACTTCCTGCGCGACTGCCGAGGCGAGGGCCGCAGCATAAGCGTGTTCGCCCGCTTCGCGCAGCCCGCGCGGCTGGTCTGGGATGGCGGTAATCCTGATAGCATCGTGAGGGCCGTCGCCTCTGCCGCGCCCACGCTTCTGAAGGAAGCGCGGCCCTTATTGTCGGCAAATCTAACAGTCCCGCAGCTGTGGCGGGAGAGTTTCGCCCTGACCTACGCTGCCGAACTGCGCGCGGAGCGCACCGGACGAAACGCCGGTATCGCCGAAGCCTGGCCGGATTATTACGCGGGACTGACACGCCCTGCGCTCAGACGGGCACAAATTGAATTTACGGATAATGACGGCGAACTGACGCTGACCGAACCTGCCGACCGGGCGCACGGCAAACGTCACTGGGCGCGCCGCCGCCGCTGGGGCAAGGTCATCTCTGCCGCGCGTCTCGTGAAGGCCAGCGCCACTTTCGACGGCGGCATCGATTATCTGGCCTGGAAGATCAATCGCCACGCGAAGACCGACATCGAAATCAGCGCGTGGCAGCGACGGCATCCGGTCCTGGCGGGGATCGGCCTGCTCCCGAAGCTGATCGCCAGCGGCGCGGTGAAATAGGACCGCTCAGATCACCTCGGTATTGTAACAGTGCCAGCAGAAGATCGCCGCCGCCCCGCGATGGGGCCGCCAGGCCTCGGCAATGACACGCGCCTCCTTCTCCGTTGGCTTATCGTCCAGACCCATCAGCCGCCCAAGCTGCACCACAACGGCCAGGTCGCCCGCGGGCCAAATGTCGGCGCGGCCCTCGGCGAACAGCAGATAGACTTCCGCAGACCAGCGGCCGATGCCCTTCACCGCGACCAGTGCCTTGATGGCTTCCTCGTCATCTGCGGGCAGCGCATCGAGGTCGAGCGCCCCTGACACGATATGCTCCGCAAGGCTGCGGGCATAGCCGACCTTCTGCCAGCTGAGCCCCGCGCCGCGCAGATCCTCGTCCGCCATCTCGATCAGCGCGCCTGGCACGGTGATTTCGCCGACCGTCGCGGCCAGCTTGTTCCAGATGGACGCCGCCGCCTTCACGCTGACCTGCTGGCCGACGATGGTGCGTAGCAGCGTTTCATAACCCGGTTCGCGGCCACGCGGTTCGGGATAGCCGGCGCGTTTCAGGGCAGCGGCGACCTTCGGTTCGCCATCCGCGATCGCATCCAGCCCTGTTTTCAGTTCTGCGGCGGATAGACCCATCTGTTTTGCCCCTTTTGACAGCCGGTCCGGCTTCGCTATGACCGCGCACAAAGACAAGCCCGCACAAGGAACAGATCATATGCCAAAGCTGACCGTCGTAACCCGTGAGGGTACCGAAAAGACCGTCGCGGCGGAAGCCGGACTGACGGTTATGGAGAATATCCGCGACGCCGGGTTCGACGAACTCCTGGCGCTGTGCGGTGGCAGCTGTTCCTGCGCCACCTGCCATGTGCATGTCGATCCCGACTGGATGGCGAAGGTCGGCCGGCCCAACGAGGATGAGGACGACCTCCTCGAATCCAGCGATCACAAAACGGCGAACAGTCGCCTAAGCTGTCAAATCGAGATGACGGACGACCTCGACGGCCTGCGCGTACAGATCGCTCCGGAGGACTAGACCTTCGCCTTGAACGGCGAGAAGTCCGTGTCCTCGTCGAACACATCGACGCCTTCGGCGCGTTTCATGCGGCCCACGACTGCATAGGTAACGGGCGTCAGCAGCGCCTCCCACACGACCTTCATCAAATAATTGGTAACCATGACGGTCAGAACCAGTTCCGTCGACCAGATGCCCAGGAAGGCGACGGGATAGAAGATCAGGCTGTCGATCCCCTGCCCCACCACCGTCGAGCCGATGGTGCGGGTCCAGAGGTGCCTGCCCCCCGTCCACAATTTCATGCGCGCCATAACGAAGGCGTTGGCGATCTCGCCCGCCCAGAATGCGAGGATCGAAGCCGCCACGATGCGCCAGGTCGCACCGAACACGCTTTCATAGGCTGCCTGTCCGTCCCAGCTCTCCGCGGGCGGCAGCGCGACGACGGCCCAGGACATGAACGCCATGAAGGCGAGCGCGGCGAACCCCGTCCAGATCACCCGCCGCGCACGGGCATAGCCATAGACTTCGGTCAGGACATCGCCCAGCACGTAGCTGAGCGGGAAGAATAATATCCCCGCGCCGAAGACGAGCGGATCGTCGAGCCCCGGAACACCGATCGCCGACACCTTGGCCGCGCCGATCAGGTTCGACAACAGCAGGATCGTCACGAACGCCGCCATGGCGAAGTCGTAAAAGCGCAAGCGGCGGTCGCCGAGCGCGGCGGCGTCTATTTTCGAGACGGTCATGCCGCAACGTCTAGCGGCTGGGAGAACCTGCCGCTAGAACCGCGCGCATGACCAGCACCGCTCCTGAAATCACCTCCACCATCGTCGCCGAACATGGCCTCAGCCCGGAGGAATATGGCGTCATCCTGACCGCGCTTGGCCGCACGCCGAACATGACGGAGCTGGGCATATTCTCGGTCATGTGGTCGGAACATTGTTCCTATAAATCCAGCCGTCTGCACCTGAAAACCCTGCCGACGGACGGCCCGCAGGTCATCTGCGGTCCCGGCGAGAATGCGGGCATTGTCGATATCGGCGATGGCGACGCGGTCATCTTCAAGATGGAATCGCACAACCACCCCAGCTTCATCGAGCCTTATCAGGGCGCGGCGACGGGCGTCGGCGGCATATTGCGCGATGTGTTCACCATGGGCGCGCGGCCTGTCGCGAACATGAATGCGCTGCGCTTCGGCGCGCCGGATCACGCAAAGACGCGGCATCTGGTGAAGGGCGTCGTCGCCGGCATCGGCGGCTATGGCAACTGTGTTGGTGTGCCGACCGTCGGCGGGGAGACGAATTTTCATCCGGCCTATAATGGCAACATCCTAGTCAACGCGATGGCGGTTGGGACGGTGCGGGCGGACAAGATCTTCTATTCCGCTGCCGCCGGCATCGGCAATCCCGTCATTTATGTCGGCTCGAAAACCGGGCGCGACGGCATCCATGGCGCGACCATGGCCAGCGCGGAATTCACCGACGACAGCGAGGAAAAGCGCCCCACGGTGCAGGTCGGCGACCCCTTCACTGAAAAGCTCCTAATCGAGGCCTGTCTGGAGCTGATGGCGACGGACGCCATCGTCGCCATTCAGGACATGGGCGCGGCGGGGCTGACCTCCTCCAGCGTCGAGATGGCCGACAAGGGCGGCGTCGGGCTGGAACTCGACCTGGACCAGGTGCCGTGCCGCGAGGACGGCATGACGCCCTATGAAATGATGCTCTCGGAATCGCAGGAACGCATGCTGATGGTCCTGAAGCCGGGCCGCGAGGCCGAGGCTCAGGCGATCTTCGAGAAGTGGGAACTGGATTTTGCGGTCTTTGGCAAGGTAACCGATACGAAGCATCTCGTCCTGACATTCGGCGGTGAGACGGTGTGCGACATTCCGCTTGGCCCGCTGGGCGATAGTGCACCGCTCTATGACCGACCGCACAAGCCGACACCGAAACGCCAGCCGCTTGGCGAGATCAAGCCGGAGAATAGCGTCACCGCCGATCTGCTGACCCTTATGGGCAGCCCTCCCCTCGCCAGCCGCCGCTGGATCTGGGAGCAATATGACCACATGGTCATGGCCGACACCATCGGTCGCCCCGGCGGCGACGCGGCGGTCGTGCGCGTTCACGGCACGAAAAAGGCGATCGCGATTACGACGGATTGCAACCCGCGCTATTGTTTCGCCGACCCGGCCGAGGGCGGCAAACAGGCCATCGCAGAGGCCTATCGCAACTTGACCGCCGTGGGCGCGACGCCGCTCGCCACGACGGACTGCATGAACTTCGGTAACCCCGAGCGCCCCGACATCATGGGGCAGTTCGTCGGCTGCATCGAAGGGATTGGCGAAGCCTGCCGCGCGCTCGATACGCCCATCGTATCCGGCAATGTCTCGCTCTACAACGAGACGAACGGCGTTGGCATCCTCCCCACGCCCGCCATCGGCGCGGTTGGTCTGTTGAAGGATTACGACAAACGCGCCGACCTCGCCTTCAAGAATGAGGGTGACGAGATCTGGCTGATCGGCGGGCCCGGCGCGCATCTGGGCCAGTCGGTCTGGCTGTGGCAGATCGAAGGCCGCGAGGACGGTCCGCCGCCGCCTATCGACCTCGCTGCCGAGAAGGCGAATGGCGACTATGTGCGCGGCCTGATCGCGGACGGGAAAGTGACCGCCGTGCACGACATCTCCGACGGCGGCGCACTGGTCGCGCTTGTGGAAATGGTGCTTGCGGGGCGCAGGGGGGCGAAGCTGTCTGCCATGACCCACGCGGAGGCCTATGGCGAAGACCAGGCCCGCTATCTGGTCACCGCACCCGCCGGCACGAAGATCGAGGGTGTCAGGATCGGCACCGTCGGCGGCGACGCGGTCATGGTCGGTGAGGACGCGGTGTCACTCGACGCCCTCTACGCCGCGCATGAGAACTGGTTGCCGGATCTGATGACGCGCTGAGCGCCCGTCTTCTCCACTTTGACAGGTACCATATCCGGCGCGTCCGGCCATGCTTTCGCCTCCTGTCATTAGGAGGCGGACCGGCATGGCGACACCCTACAAGATCTACGGTGCCATCGCGTCGCCCTATTCGGTGAAAATCCGCGCGCTGATGCGCTATCGCCGCCTGCCCCATATCTGGATCGACGGGAATGCGGCGCGCGCGGCGGCGCTGGCCGACGTGAAGGTGCCTGTCATTCCCGTCGTCGAATTTCCGGACGGATCGCGACACAATGATTCCACGCCGCTGATCCGCAAGCTTGAGGAGCGCCATGCAAGCCGTTCCGTTGTCCCAATCCATGACGGCAACGCGTTTCTTGCGGCGCTGATTGAGGATTTCGCCGACGAGTGGCTGACGAAGGCGATGTTCCTCTACCGCTGGCGCGCCGAGGTGGATCAGGAGGTCGTCAGTCGCTGGCTGGTGTTCGACGGGTTGAAACGCGCGGGTCCGGACCTGGGAGCGAAAGCCGCGGCGTTCAAGGCGCGCCAGACTGGTCGGCTCGAAATGGTCTCCGGCACGGGAAGCGGTAGCGCCGCCCTTGTGAAAGCATCGACCCATGCCGTCCTTTCGGCGCTGGAGGCACATCTGACTGACGGTTTTTTCCTGTTCGGCAGCCGCCCCTCCGCCGCCGAATTCGCGGTGTTCGGCCAGCTGGCGCAGCTGGCGAGCGACCCGACGCCCATGGCGATGATGCGCGAACGCTATCCCCACACCAATCGCTGGCTGGATCATGTCAGCGACCTGAGCGGTGTGGAGGGCGAATGGAGCGACGGGATCACAAAGGGCACGCGGGCGCTCCTGTCCGTCATCGGCAAGGTCTATCTGCCCTTCCTGGCGGCCAATGCGGCGGCAGTCGAAGCGGGCGGCGAGGAGGTGGCGTTCTCCGCCATGGGCCATGACTACCGGCAGGCTCCATTCGGCTATCAGACGAAATGCCTCGCAAGCCTCCGGTCGCAATATCACGCGCTCGATGAACAGGCGGCGCGTGACATCCGCGACATTCTGTCGGATACGGACTGCCTGACATATTTCGAGGGGAAGTGATCGATGGCACGCACAGGAATCGGAAGAAGCAGGTTCACACACTGGGTGTTCGTCGGCGCGGCCGTCACGGCGCTCGTTATCATCCTGTCCGGGCCACTAGTGCGCTTCGATCTGGCGGGGTTCGGGACCGTGTTCGGCTATCTGCCCTATGCGGTCATGGCGGCGGGTGCGATCGCCGTCCTGGCCCTGATCGCCATCATTCGCGATGCGCGCGCGCGGCGCGGCGCGGGCAAGGCGGTCATGGCGTTTCTGATCGCCGCCCTTCCCGCGCTGTTCATGCTCAATATCGCGCGCACGGCCCGCAATGTCCCGCCAATTCATGACATCAGCACGGATACGGACGATCCGCCCGAATTCGCCGCCATATTGCCGCTACGCGCGGACGCGCCCAACGCGCCTGAATATAATCGCGAATTCACTGATCAACAGAAAAAGGCCTATCCCGACCTGTCCCCACTGGAACTGCGGGAAGATCCCGACGATGTCTACGCGGAGGCGCTGGACGCGGTCGAGGATCGCGGCTGGGACATCGTCGAAGCAGATCAGGCAAGTGGACATATCGAGGCAACGGAAACGACCACATGGTTCGGGTTCAAGGACGATGTCGTCATACGCATACGACCACTCGGCGGCACGGGATCGGTTGTCGATGTGAGATCAAAATCGCGCATGGGAATGAGTGATCTGGGCGCGAATGCACAAAGGATCCGGTCGCTTCTCGCCGATATCGAAGACGGCTGAAGTGAGGCTGATGCTAAGGCTTAGCCTAGCTTTTCGTCACTCGCACGGGCGGCCAGTTTGTCGCGGCCATCGCATTCGATGCTGATCGTCGGAAAATCGAGATCGGTCAGGTTGCGCAGTACGCCGGGGGCGGCCGCATGGCAGGCATCGACGCTGTTGAAATCGGCATCGACGATCTGGAGGGTCTGGCAGGCCGCCGAGGCGTCTCCGCAACCCATGATTGCCATCGCTACGAATACTTCCTGCATCACTCAAATCCTTCCAGTTCTGACAACGGATATGATCCATGTCAGTTCCGAGAGGACGTGATGGGGCGCGACGCAGGTGGCACTCCGCACCCCGCATTCCTATCT
>JBARZR010000089.1:0-3827 GCA_049650205.1 Pacificimonas sp.
GTTGTGGTCGAGAGCACGGTCCGCCCCGGAAGGGCCAATTCAGAGTAATCGCCCGCGCCGGAAACGCATGAAATAACGTCGATTGGCACTGCTTCTGTTCCTTCAGGCGTTTTCACGAGAAGTGTTGATGCCTGTGCCGGACGGTTGGGCTCGGCGGTTGCGCGCGCTTCTCTAAGCTGTCGGCTCAATACGATGGAAAGGCTCGCAAGCGCGGCGAGCGCATAAAAGGTGACGCCTTGAAACATCTGCCAGGCAAACGCGATTGGAACGAACGGCTTGATCGAAAAGCCTTCCGTTAGCCAGTCTCCTCGCAATTCGCGGATGACCAAGATAGCCAAGTACCAAGTTACAGCGAACAGGATCGAAAGTGGTACTTGCAATAACAGTCGAATAGCGATTCTTGTCGGCCAAACGTGACGGTCGAGGATAAGATGAACGAGCCAAGCCAACGCGATGGCCGGGAGAGTGTTATTCAAACTCATCAAAGCAGAACCAGCGAACCCGTCATCGGTCGTGAGATAGAAGATTGCCCAATAACTCAAAAACAAGACCCCAGCCCCAGCAGCTACCAGACTTGAAATTGGGTCGTGGTACGGAGTGGGTTGTGAAGGCTTTTCGGGCATGGGTGGAGGGATACTAACCCACAATGTTCTAACTGACGATTGGTTTGTGGCCGGTGAACTTTGAGCCCATTCGCACGTAGAGTCGTAGGCCGAATGACAGCTTCTGGGTTTTGTCAGCCGAAACCAGACAGGCCGTATACGGCCCATTCTCAGACTTCCCGGGCCACACCGGCAACGCCCATAAGCGGACTGGCTGCTATTGCGGTCGTTGTGCTAAAACTGGACCAGCTGCAAACGACTTCCTTACAGGCCTAATCCGGCTTCGTCTCGAACTACAAAAGCTGGCATCCTGCTACGAGATCAGAGACGACGTCGTTCGATTAATCAAGCCAAGTGGATAACGCCTTCATGGCGGTTCGCTCAGCTGCGTAGATGTCGCGATAGTATTGAATTACGATACCGCCCATCGCGTCGAGCGTTTCATCTTGTGCGCGAAGGGCCAAATCGTCATCAACGCCTTGCAGGGCCGATAACGTAGCACTGAGTGCCTCTTGCCTAGCTTTGCGCGGCAACATCGGCAGGAAGACCAGACCGGCGATCCGATCCGAATAAACCGATTCAGACGAGCGCAGAGAATCGCGAACCAGAGCATACATTCGCTCGCGACCGGCGGGGGTAAGCGCATAAGCTTTTCGTTGAGGACCTTTATCGCTTTCCTCGATCTCGCTCTCAATAAAACCGTCGCGTTCGAGTTGGGCCAGCGTCTTGTAAATAGTCGACATCCCGATTTTGGCCCATTCGCGCATGCGCGATCGGCGCGCAAACTCCTCCATCTCGAAGCCGTAGCGCAGGCCTTTCCCAATGAGGGAGAGCACAATCATGCGAGGTTGATGCATAGCGCTTCGTCTCTCGCCGCACGAACTCTCCGCGTAAAGGGTTGACGACTATTCTCCTGTAGAATAGCACAGCGTTGAAGGGGAATGGGTTTGGAACTCGCATCGATTACGCAATACTGGCACGACCCTGTGCTGGCCGGTCTGCATGTGATGTTTGCGTTTGTCGCACTCGTTAGCGGCATGGCGGTCATCCTTCGGCGAAAGGGCGGAGCGTGGCATAAGCGCATTGGGTATCTCTATCTCGTATCGATGCTTGCGGTGAATGGCAGCGCGCTCATGCAAGCCGACGTCGTCCCGTCTGATCCATTCGTCATCGCGTCGTTCGCCAGTCTGGCCACACTTTTCGCCGCTATGGTTTGTGCATTCCGGTTTCGTAGCTCGCGTTCTCAAGCTGTTTTAGCAGCGCACGGCACGATGATGGGTTGGTCCTATTTCGGATTGCTGGCAGCAGGACTGACGCAGTCGCTCACTGCGAGCGAGATCTATGCGAACGAAGGCTGGGACCAGAACGAGATCGGTGTTTATATTTTAGTCGCGCTGGCTGCGATATGGACGGTCTGGCATATCAATCGCGACACGAAGCAACTTCGAAAGGCAGCTCGTATAAAGCGAAGACAAGCTTCCGCTAGATGATGCTGCAATGCGGTTCGGTCGGCGCGCAGCATCCGAACTTTAGCGCGTTGTTGCGGCTGCATCCCGCCCAAACGAAAATCGAACCCGCATCGGACAGTCTGTTTGGAGAACGAGAGCACGGCATAGCGGACAGTCAGCTTGCCACCCTGATCTCGGTCGATCAGCGCATCTGCGAGGCAACCTGGAAGCGGCCGTTCAGAGCTGCCGAGCGACCGCTTCTTCGGCTAGATTTCAGTTCGCTCCGCCAAGAGCAAAGCGTCTTCGACGTCGACACCTAAATAGCGCACAGTGTTTTCGATCATCGTGTGGCCGAGCAGGATCTGGATAGCCCAAATGTTGCCCGTCGCACGGTAAATCATCGCCGCCTTCGTCCGGCGCAACGAATGCGTTCCGTATTCTGCCTTGCGCAGTTCGATCGCGGTCACCCATTCATCGACTAGGCGTGCATACTGTCGAGTGTTCATATGACCAACGTGGTCGATACGGCTTGGGAACAGATAATCGCCAATTGAGCCGCCTCGACGTTCCAGCCACGCTAGCAATGTCGCTCGGACGTCGGCAGTCAGCTCGAACTGGACTGGACGGTTCGTCTTTTGCTGAATGACGGTTGCCCGATTGCGAATCTCGGCACCCGCAACCACGTCGCCGATTTTGATTTTCACCAGATCACAGCCTCGCAGTTTGCTTTCGATCGCGAGATCGAAAAGGGCCTTGTCCCTCAATCGCCCTTCGCGATCGAGATGAAAGCGGATCGCCCAGATCTGCTTCTGCGTCAGTGGACGCTTCGTTCCAACTTTCTTGCCAGCGTTCCAAGCCGGACGATGCCGCGTTGCTGCATCAAAACGTGAATATCCCGTTACATTCCTCCTCGGCCTGAATGGCCGAAAAGGTAACGCTCGAGATGTCGCCGCTTGGGCCGTATGCTGCCCGTCTACTTCAAAGCTCGAGAAAGCCGCAAGCGGACATCTCGGTATCGAGCTCCGTCAAAGCCGTTTAGCAGGTGCTAGCTTGGCAGCAAACGCGATCACTGTCTCGCGACGCATCCGTCGTCGCACCACCACCTTGCCGACCTCGTCCAGCCCAACGACGCTGCAGCTGTTCTTTGCCAAGGTCGATACCCAAAACTGAAATATGCATGACTTTGCTCCTTCCTAATTCTAACCGCAGCCAGTCTACGACTTTGGTTCGGCTAAGGGGCGGGCCAACTATAGGGGGCGCAAAATCGGACCATCGGTATCAGCCGGGACGGCAGAAACAGAGAGCTCCACGCGGCAAAGGACGGAAAAGACAGCTTCCTCGGCGCAACCTGCCTCGCAGCTGTCGTCACATGGTGGTTATGAGTCTGGACCCTAGTTTTAGTCGCTGTTAGTCCGAAACACACAATCGTTCATATCGAAAGTCCTTCCCATGCGCCTGACCATGATCGGCACCGGCTATGTCGGGCTCGTTTCCGGAGCCTGTCTTTCCGAATTCGGACATGACGTCGTCTGCGTCGACAAAAATCCGGCGATTGTGGACCGTCTGGAAAGGGGCGAGATCCCGATTTACGAGCCCGGCCTCGACGATCTGGTCGCGCGCAATGTCGCCGCCGGACGGCGGCGGTTCACGACGGACCTTGCCGAGGGTGTGAAGGATGCCGATGCGGTGTTCATCGCGGTGGGGACGCCGTCGCGGCGCGGCGACGGCCATGCCGACCTCAGCTATGTCCACGCGGCGGCCGAGGAGGTGGCGAAGG
>JBARZR010000090.1:0-8183 GCA_049650205.1 Pacificimonas sp.
GAGAAGAGAGATGCCGATGCAGGTAAGATATTGCGGGTCTGACGGCTGGCGATAACGATCAGACCGGGTAGCAACAGCATGGTCGCGTTGACCGAAACCGGCCCCAGTCGAAGCCAGCGATAGACGCCCTGCTGACCGTCGGTAAAGAGGGTGAGCGCAACAAGCAGTGAAATCAGAGCAAGCCAGATTCTGGCGTCACTGCGCGCAACAAGCTGGGGAAGAAAAAGCGCAATCACGATGCCGGACATCCAGGCTGCGACGCTCACGCCCCAACCTGTCAGCGAAACATCGCCATTCGCATATACGGGAAACAGCGACAGGATGCAGACGAGCGAGCAGAGCGCAAACGCCGCCCGCATGCGAAAGCAACTCGATTTCAGAAGCGCGGCGAAAATATCCGCCGGCACGCCCGGCCTAGTTCAGCCGTGTGCCAAGATCGGCGATGGCCTTGTCGGTCAGTGCCTTCTGTTCCGCCGCGCCGGTCTGGCGGGCGATCAGGCTTTCGGCGGCGGTCGTTGCCAGGCTGGCCACGCGGGCGCGAAGATCCTGTTCCGCCGCGCGTTCGGCGGCGGCGATCTTGCCCTCGGCGGCTTCCTGGCGACGCACCACCATGGCCGCGGCGTTCTTCTCGGCGTCGGCGACGATGTTGCCCGCCTCGGCTTTCGCATTGGCAAGGATGGTTTCCGCATCCTTCGCGCTCTGATCCGCACGCGCCTGCTGCTCGGCAAGCAAGGCCTCGGCCTCGGCACGCAGCGCCTTGGCCTCGTCCAGTTCGGACCGGATGCGTATGCCGCGCCCGTCCAATGCCTTTGCGATTGCGGCGGGAACCTTCAGATAAAGCAGGATCGCCACAAACAGCACAAAGCTCGCGCCAACCCACCCATAGCTATCGAGGCCAAGGAAATATTCTTCGGTTGCCGCGGCTTCAGCTTCAAGCACCTCTTCGGACTGGGCAATCTCCGTGCCTTCGCCAACGGCGTCGAGGACGACCTCGTTCGGCGCTTCCAGCTCGTTCTGGCTCGTGCTGTCGGTCGCCGCGCTTTCGGGCACATCGACGGAGCGGACTTCACCCTGCATCATCAAATTCCCTTAAGCTCTGGCGGCGGCTACGGCGGAGGCCGCTTCCGCCTCAACCGGGCGTGTTCCCGTCAGGCGCTCGACGATGTCCTGAGTCGCATCGGCGGCAATGCCGTCCAGCTTGACAAGAGCCGCGTCCTTCGCGTCCCTCAATTCCGCTTCCGCCGCCGCGATCTTTTCGGCGATGGCGGCGTCGGCGGCCTTCATCTTCACCTCGTTCGCCTTGCCCGCGTCGACCTTGGCCGCATCGACCATGGCCTGCGCATCCGCGCGGGTTCTGGCGATACCGGCCTCATAAGCCTCCCGGCGCGTCTCCGCGTCCAGACGGGCCTGTTCCGCGGCGTTCAGATCGCCGCCGATCGTGCCGGAGCGCCGTTCGGCGACACCGGCAACCTTCGGCAGCATGGCCCGCATCAGCAGGAACAGGATTCCGAAGCTGAACAGCAACCACACGATCTGCGGCAGGGCCACACGGGCAAAGTCGAATTGAGGCATATCTTACTCCTGGATCGTCAAATGAATCAGACGACGAAGAGGAGGATCAGCGCGACGAGGAAGGCGAAGATGCCGAGCGCCTCGGTCACGGCGAAACCGAACAGCAGATTCGGCCGCTGCGAGTTGGCGGCGGCCGGGTTGCGAAGAGCGCCGAGGAGAAACAGGCCGAAGATCAGGCCCACACCAATGGCGGCCATGCCGAGGCCCATTGCCGCGAAACCCGCGCCGAGAAGCTTTGCTGCTGCTGCGTCCATTTTACTAACCTTTCGAGTATATTAATGTTCGAGATTGATACTATCGTTGAGGTACACCGTCGTCAGCAGGGCAAAAACATAGGCCTGCACGACAGCGACGATCAGTTCGAGCGCGTAGAGCGCCACATTCATGGCGAACGGCAATATGCCGACCGCCGCCCAGATACCCCCCGCAAGACCCAGCGAGATTACGAACCCCGCGAAGATTTTCAGCAGGATGTGCCCGGCGGTCATGTTCGCGAACAGACGCACCGACAGCGTGATGGGCCGGGAAAGAAAGCTGATGACCTCGATGGGGATGATCAGGGGCAGCAGATACCAGGGCGTGCCTGGCGGCATGAAGAAACCGAACCAGGCGAACCCGTGTTTCGCAAGGCCAATCAATACGCACATCAGGAAGATGAAGGCGGCGAAGGCGAAGGTGACGGCGATATGGCTCGTCACCGTGAAGGCGTAGGGCAGCAGCCCCGCGACATTCGCCACCAGGATGAAGATGAACAGGCTGAAGATGAACGGCACATAGGCGCGCCCCTTCGGCCCGATATTCTCATCAACCATGCCGACGACGAATTCGTGCAGACCCTCGACGGCGGACTGCCAGCGGCCCGGCACCAGTTCCGCCTTCCTCATGCCGAAGAACATAAAGGCCCAGATGGCGACGAGAATGCCGATCATCCACGCCGATGCGTTGGTGAAGCTAAGGTCATAGCCGCCGACATCGATGGCGTAGAGCGGCTTGATATCGAATTGG
The DNA here is from genome assembly GCA_049650205.1 of Pacificimonas sp. GTDB lineage: Bacteria > Pseudomonadota > Alphaproteobacteria > Sphingomonadales > Sphingomonadaceae > Pacificimonas. The sequence goes on from JBARZR010000090.1 coordinate 2,578, forward strand.
TCGAGCGGTCCAGCCACGTCAGAAAATTCTCTCTTCTTCGTCGTCGTCTTCAACACGCGGCAGGGCCGCAAGCTCTTCGTCGGACACCTTGGCGGCCTCCCGGTTCACGGCGCGCATCAGGTTCATGAACCCGGCGACCAGACCGAAGAGAAACCCCAGGATCGACAGCCATGGAGACGTCTCCAGCCAGCGATCCAGGAAATACCCCAGTGCCGCCCCGACCAGTATGCCCGCCACCAGTTCCAGCGCCAGCCGCGTCCCCTGCGCAAAGGCGTTCCCCGCCACATGGCGCGGATGAACCTCTGGCGTGGCGCGTTCTCTAGCAGCAGCGAGCCGGGCCTCTAGGGGAAGTCCGGTTTTGCGGGGATCGGTCAAGACCTGAAACCTCCCGCGCCTCGCAGAAATAAGCGAACAGCGCCATGGATACGGGCTATGCGCCGGCACGGGATGGAAGCCCCCTGCCGAAGCGAGGCTGTCACTAGAAAGTCATGGCCGTCGAGTCAACGCCAGCGTTGCGATGAATGGCAGGTCATCATGCGCCCGTCATGCTTTTGCAAACGCCCGCTTGGCGTGATCGCGCGGGCGGGAAGGGTTTCGGGCGTCTGGATGTCCCAGGCCAGACCGAACTTCTCCAGGAGCCTTATGCATAGATACCCTCAGTCATGCCGGCCGGGGTACAGCCCGATTTTGGCCGATCCGGGAAAAGCGTGGTGATTATTATGCCAAGCCTCCCCCATGGTGGGAATCCCTGCCCAGGGCACATCATGCGCCTGCACGCCCGCACCGCCGACCAGCCAGCTTTGCGGCCCGCGCCGGTGCGCCAGATGACCGACGAACCAGTGACCGATTACCGAAACGGAAACGCGCGCGCAGACTCCCCATACCACCCATGCCCAGCCACCCCCGGCATAAAGCAGCAACGCGATTGGAAGCTGCTGCAACATCCTTGTTTTCTCGAGGAACCGATAGAAGGGATCGCGGCCGATCCTGCCAAGGTCGAAACGCGGCGGCTGCCGAAGATCCAGGCGGCAGTGCATATGCAAAAGATCTTCGAAGCCCTCGCGTCCACACCGCGCGGAAAAATCCTCGCTTACCTATCGCATGCGGAACTGAGCGCGGGTGACATCGCCGGCCGCTTCGAAATGTCGAAGCCTGCCGTTTCGCAGCACCTTTCCGGACTGGAGAATGCTGGTCTGGTGGAACGGGACAAACGCGGCCAGTATGTTTACTACCGCCTCGTGCCGCAGAATCTCGCGAACACGCTCAACGGGTTTGTGCAGGAAGTCTGCCCTGTTTCGCGACCGCTGAAAGCGGAAAGCGCGCGGAAAGCCACGGCCGAACGAACCGAATAATCCCGGCGGTCACAGCGCCTCGTCGAGTGCCGCCTTCACGCCTGCCCAAGTATTTCCCTCGATTTGTTCGTCACCGATATAAAAGGTTGGTGTGCCGCCCACCTTGTAATCCTCGATACCGGCCCGGCGGATTTCCTCGATCTCGTTGCGCAGGTCCTCGTCAGCCATGCAGCTGGCATATTTCGATGCGGGCAGACCGCGGGCCTGGACGAATTTATCGACGCCGCCCAGACGGCCGAATTCGACCAGCGCGTCCTCTGGGGCCATGCCCTGCAGCCGTTGCTGGTCGGCGGGGGAAATCTGCTGGAATTCGCCCAGCCACGACGCCTGATTTTCGAAGAATGCGTCGGAGAGGGCGTAAAAGGCTTCCGGTGTCGTGCATTTCGCGAGCGTCGTGGCGATGAAGTCGGGCATGTTGAGGACGAACGGACGCAGCTCGTAGCTGACCTGACCGCTGGCGATATAATCGCCCTTCAATTCCGTCATCGCCTGCTCGTGAAAGGTCGCGCAGTGCGAGCAGGTCAAGGAACCGAATTCGAGCAGTTTCACCTCCGCGTCGGGGTTGCCCATCAGATAGCCGCCCGCATCCGTCTTCGTTAGCGTTCGCACCCATTTGGTGTCGCCTGCCACCGCCGAGGACGTATCCGCAGTCTCGTTGGCCGTACCTGCCTGGGCGGTTCCCTCGCCCGTCTCGTTGCAGCCGGTAACGGCGAGGGCCAGCGCGAAGGGCGCGGCGGTGCGGAGTGCGAGTTTCAACATGAAATATCTGCCCTGAAATCTTGCGCCAAGCGGCGCGGGAATGCGGATGAATTATGCGCGCATGTTTTACGAGTCAAAGGCGGAGGTTCACTTGCGGGTTTCTGCCGCCCACGCTTAGCTGATTTTCGGTGGTCCCGATGTCCGCCCGATCTGCGCCGCCAGCGATTCCAGTGCACCGCGCAGGTCATCGTCCGCAACCGCCCTCAGTTCGGCCTTCGTTTCGGCAGATACGGGTCCGGCATCGGGCCGCACATCCCGCGGCTCGCGAACCGGAGCCGCCGCGCCCTGCCGAATGGCGATGCGCGCGACCGCGCCATAGCCGAAATAGCGGTTCACCCGCTCGATGATGACGGGTTCCTGATGCTGGATGGTCAGGCCGTGCGCGCCGTGGACGCCGAGGTGCAGCGTACCGCCCGCACGCTTCCCTTGCGGAAAGCGGATCGAATCGGGGGTCGCCCGTTTCGCGACATCCCCGCCGACGATCTCCGGCCAGCGCGCGATGACGGCGCTTTCGACGAAGCCGAACCGGTGGAACGCCTTGCGCCCCACGCGCGGCAGCATTTCCGACATGGAACGTGTGTAGCCGATACGGGCGCTATCTCTCTTGGAGACATGTTTTGTCGGTTTCGGCATCGCGGTCATCATGCCAGAAGCCCGGCATGAGCGCCATAGAGCCCCGCACTTTCCAGACCGATTTGCTGCGCTGGTACGACGGCCATGCCCGCGTTCTGCCGTGGCGCGTCGCGCCCGGTTCGAACGCCCGCCCCGACCCCTACCGCATCTGGATGTCGGAGATCATGCTGCAACAGACGGTTGTGGCGGCGGTCAAAACCTATTTCGAAGCCTTCACGACGCGCTGGCCGACGGTCGAAGCGCTGGCGGCGGCGAAGGACGAAGACGTGTTCGCAGCCTGGGCGGGCCTTGGCTATTATGCCCGCGCGCGTAATCTGCTGGCCTGCGCGCGGGAAGTGACGGCGCGCGGCGGCTTTCCGGAAACTGAGGCGGAACTCCTCACCCTGCCCGGCATCGGTCCCTACACCGCCGCCGCCATCGCCGCGATCGCATTTGGGGAGTCGGCCATCGTGGTGGACGGCAATATCGAGCGCGTCATGGCGCGGCTGTTCGAAATCGAGACGCCCATGCCCGCCGCCAAGCCGGAACTGCGCGCCGCCGCCGCCACGCTAACGCCCGCCATCCGCCCCGGCGATCATGCGCAGGCGCTGATGGATCTGGGCGCGACCATCTGCCGCCCGAAAGCCGCCGCCTGTCTCGCCTGTCCGGTGCAAAGGCATTGCGCCGCCACGGGGAATGCGCCCGAACGCCTGCCGGTGAAGCGGAAGAAAGCGCCCAAGCCCGAACGCCGCGGCATCGCCTATGGCTTGTTTCATCAGGGCCAGATCATGCTCGTCACCCGCCCGCCGGAAGGTCTGCTGGGCGGCATGAAAGCGCTTCCCGCCAGTGAATTTGCAGAGGCGCTGCCAGACGGCACTCCCGGCGCGCCGATCGCGGCGAACTGGCATATGCTCGATCAGCCCATCACGCATGTCTTCACCCATTTCCGCCTGACGCTCGACCTCGCCGTCGCCGACATATCGGACCGGGCGCAACCGGAAGGCGACTGGACCAGCTTTACCGACCTCGACCCCGACACGCTCCCGACGCTCTTTCGGAAGGCTTTGAAGGCGATGATGAATCAGCTAAAGGGCGCGGCATGACAGAAAAAGCCATTCCCCTCCGCCCCATGCTCGTCGCTGCCGTGCTGGTCCTCGCCATCGGCTCGGGTATCGGCTATCTGTTCGGGCCTGCGAACACCGGCGACTGGTACCGGAACCTCGCCAAGCCCGCACTCAATCCGCCCAGCTGGCTGTTCGGGGTCGTCTGGCCGGTCCTGTATCTGATGATCGGTGCGTCGGGTGGGCTGATCTGGAGTGCGCGCAAGCGCATGCCGACGGGCCGCGCCCGTTTCTGGTATGGTCTTCAGCTCATTCTGAATTTCTCCTGGACTCCCATATTCTTCGGGATGCAGCGTGTGGACATCGCGCTCGGCATCATCGTCGCGCTCAACATTGCTGCCATCGTCGCCACGCTCCACATGGGCCGCATCCGCGCGCTCGCCGCCTGGCTGATGGTGCCCTATCTGATCTGGATCGCCTTCGCCGCAACGCTCAACTTCCGCATCTGGCAGCTGATGCCAGGACTGCCTACATAGATCGAGTTACAGGAAGAGGATTTCATCATGCAGAGCCAGAACCGTTTCTTCGACGACCTCAGCCGTCTCGCCACCGGCGCGGCGGGAACGATGGCCGGGATGGGCCGGGAAATGGAAACCCGCATGAAGGAACGTTTCCAGGAGATGCTGAACGGCATGGACCTCGTAAAGCGCGAGGAGTTCGAGGTGGTGAAGGAAATGGCCGCCAATGCGCGTGCGGAGGCCGACGCGCTACGCGCGCGCCTCGATGCGCTCGAAGGTACAAATGTACCTGCGAAAACGACGTCGAAAACGGTCCCTGCGAAAAAGCCGACGCCAAAGGCTGAGTAACTATATCTTGTGGCTCCGCCCGCAACTTATCCACAGAAATTCCGTCGTCAGGTCTTGCGCGGACTCGAAAGGGTCGTGCAGGCTCAGCACGGTATCGACCTGAGCCACGAATCGCAGGACCTGAAATGATCGACATGGAATATGTGGAAGCCGACGCCGCCGCGCCGCCGCTCGACATGCTCGCGCATTATTTCGAAGCGCATGGCTGGTCGTTCGACCGGCTGGGCGAGGACGAGATCGTCGCCAAGGTCGAGGGTAGCTGGACGACCTATCAGCTGCGCGCCCTGTGGCGCGAGCATGAGCGCGTGCTGCAGTTCATCGCCTTTCCCGATGTGAAAGTGCCTGAGGACAAGCGCGGCGCGATCCACGAAACGCTCGGCCTGATCAACGAACAGATGTGGCTCGGCCATTTCGAGATGTGGTCCACCGACGGGACGCTGACGTTCCGTCATGGCGTTCTGCTTGAGGATGGCAGCGGCGAGACCGGGCTGTCTCTCGGCCAGACCGAAACCGTCGTCGAGGCGGCGGTCGATGAATGCGAACGCTATTATCCCGTGTTCCAGTTCGTCCTGTGGGGTGGCAAGTCACCACGTGACGCGCTTGAGGCCGCGCTGGTCGATACGGCGGGCGAGGCCTGAGCCCGGACCTTCACGCTTTCCCGTGCGTTGGCAGGGAGAGATCAGATGAAGGAGCAATATCATGGCCAAACCCGGCAAGGACGGCATGGACCCGCAAGCGCTTGAAAAGGCGATCAAGACGGAGGACGAATTGATCCCGGAAGAACAGCTGGATGAAGACCTGTCCGTGACTGGTGCGCCCGAAAAGAAGCAGCGCCCGCAAAACGCACCGGGTTAAGGGGTGAAACCCACCGAAAATCGACATTCCCGCGAAGGCGGGAATCCAGACCAGCGCGATAACAAAGATACAAATCGGAAAGTCACGTCATAACTCTGGAA
>JBARZR010000091.1:0-15266 GCA_049650205.1 Pacificimonas sp.
GTGCGGATCCGACGCCTTGAGCGTATTTCCATAATGCGCCGGACTGATAGTCATTGCTGCGCGCCGTCCATCTGGCGCGCCGTTGCGACAAGACGGCGTCCTCCACCAGCAGGTCGATGACACCGGACGCGGCGTCTATGACGATGCGGTCGCCATCTTCGATCAGGCCAATGGGGCCGCCCTCCGCAGCCTCGGGCCCTACATGTCCGATACAAAAGCCTCGCGTGGCGCCGGAAAACCGCCCGTCCGTGATCAGCGCGACCTTGTCGCCCATGCCCTGCCCGTAAAGTGCCGCCGTGGTGGACAGCATTTCGCGCATTCCAGGGCCACCCTTCGGCCCTTCATAGCGGATGACCAGCACGTCGCCCTCGGCATAGTCGCGCGCCTCTACAGCCGCGAAGCAGTCCTCCTCGCAATCGAAGACACGTGCCTTGCCCTCGAAACGCAGGTTTTCCAGACCCGCGACTTTCACGATCGCGCCATCCGGGGCCAGCGATCCCTTCAGACCGACAACACCGCCGGTCGGTGATAATGGTGCCTTGACGTCATAAATGACATCCTGATCAGCGTTCCAGACAATCTCCTCCAGATTTTCCGCCAGGGTCTTGCCGGTCACCGTGATGCAGTCGCCGTTCAACAGGCCGTTCGCCAGCAATGTCTTCATCAGCATGTAGATACCCCCTGCGGCGTGCATGTCCTTTGCGACATATTTGCCGCCGGGTTTCAGGTCGGCGATATAGGGTGTGGATTTGAAAATCTCGGCAACGTCAAACAGATCGAAGTCGATCCCCGCCTCTGCCGCCATGGCCGGAAGGTGCAGGGCCGCATTGGTCGAGCCCCCCGTGGCGGCCACGACACGCGCCGCGTTTTCAAAGGCTTCGCGTGTACAGATATCACGCGGCCTGATGTTTCGCTCCAGCATGTCCATCACGGCGAGTCCGGCGGAGATGGCGTAATCCTCACGGCTTTCATGCGGCGCGGGCGCCATGTTGCTGTTCGGGATGCTCAGTCCGATGGCCTCCGCCACGCAGGCCATGGTATTGGCGGTGAACTGTCCGCCGCAGGCACCGTGCCCCGGACAGGCGACCTTTTCGAGAGCGATCAGTTCCTGCAACGGGCAATTGCCCGCCGCATGGGCGCCCACCGCCTCGAAAACATCGACCACGGTGACATCTTCGCCATGGTGGCGTCCGGGCAGGATGGAGCCTCCATAGACGAACACCGACGGCACATTCAGCCTCAGCATCGCCATCATCATGCCCGGCAGGCTCTTGTCGCACCCGGCGAAGCCGACCAGCGCGTCATAGCAATGCCCGCGCACGCTCAGCTCGACACTGTCGGCGATGACTTCCCGGCTAACGAGCGACGATTTCATGCCCTGATGGCCCATGGCGATGCCATCGGTCACGGTGATGGTATTGAACCGGCGCGGCATACCCCCCCCCGCGTTGACACCCTCGCGGCAGGCGTCGGCCTGCACGTCGAGCAACGTATTGCAAGGCGCGCTGTCATTGCCAGCCGAGGCGATGCCAACGAATGGCCGCGCGATTTCCTCTTCGGTCAGGCCCATGGCGTAATAGTAGCTGCGATGCGGAGCACGTTCGGGGCCGACCGACACATGGCGGCTGGGAAGTTTCGATTTATCGGCCATAACTATCCTGCTCCGTCCTGTTTGCCGTCCTTTTGGATATGCCGGACCAGCGCCGCAACCCGTTTCGACCAGAGGGCCACGCCCGTCTCGCTGGCCAGGTGGTCCTGGCGGATTTCCAGAAACAGATAGGGCAGCCCCCGCCCCTCCGCATGGCGGATGACGGTATAGCCGGTGTCGATCCCGGAATAGGGCTCGTTATCGCCGACATTCAGCCCTGCCTCGCGCAGAAATTCGATGGCTTCGGACGCCGTGCGGTCATCGTTGTTGTAAAGCAGGGCCGCATCCCAGGGGCGGACCACATCTGGACGGTCGCGCAGGTTCGGCGTGAAGCTGTGCAACGAGACGAACAGGTGCACCTCCTGCCGTTCCAGCTGGTTCTCAATCGCCATGTGATAGCTGGTGTGGAATCTGCGACGCACGGACAGCAATTCGGATGACAACCCCACATTCCCTGCGATCCGCGTCCCATCACTTAGATTGGGCGCGAGTTTCGGAGATCTCGGGTCGCGGTTGGGATCGAAAACCAGCCGCGACAGCCGCGCCAGAATTGCGGGTGCATCCAGTTCTGCGGCAACTTGCCGGATCAGGGAGGCGATGCCGATATCGACAGCGATATGGCGCGCCATTTCTTCTGCTCCGACACCAAGATCGATATCGGGCGGCACATCCTGTCCAGCATGGTCGGCAACAAGCAGCACATTCGCAGTGCCGGGAATCAAATGATGAGTCTGCATGACCCTAACGATGGCATTCCGCCCCGCAATTAGAAAGAGGCCACCCGGACGGATCGGTCCGGATGGCCAGTTATATCCCTGGGGAAGGGAAACCGCGAGCGTCGGCGCGTTAGCGCTGCGCGAATTCTTCCTTGCTGACGCCAAGCGACTTCAGCGCCTGGGCAAATTTCTTGCGTGCGGCACGTTCATTGCCAGCTTCGCAAAGCGCGGCACCGATCTCGGCCTTGCGGAGGGCGCGGCGAGCATCTGCTGTGTCGGCGCGCTGGGCGGCGGCCCGGATATCGGCGGGCATGGTGTCACAAGCAGTCTCAGCTGCCTGCACCGGCGAGAATGCCGTACCGGCTAGCAGGGAAGTGAGAATGACGACGGCTGCGATTGCGGGGAAGCGGATCATGGAGAGTCTCCTTTGTTTTGAGTTGCACTCATTTGACTGAGTCTTGCTTTAAGTGACACTCAGTTCAGAATGCAAGCCTTATTTTGAGTGATAATCAAATTGTCATATATATTGCCGGATTGGGCTGGGTGTCGGGCAACCCGTGTCGATTATCGGAGAGGCCGCTTCCTGTTACCGCGACATGTCCACGCTACTGCCAGGCATTTTTACCTCGATCGCCTTCAAGGCATTCGAGGTATAGAGCTGGCAAGCGAGCCGGGAGTTCCGTGCAGCGCCAAAGGCGAAATCGAGCATGTCCTCCTCTTCCTCACATGGAGAAGGTAGGAATTCGCCGTCTACTTCAGTCACCAATATGTGACAGGTTGAGCAGGCCATCTGCCCTTCGCAGGTACCCTCAAGTGGTAACCCGAGATTTTGGCCCAGCTTGAGGAGCTGCTCACCCGCGGGAGCCTGCTGTTCGGCGACCAGATCGCCATTCGCATCGAGAAACCGTACTCTGGTCATGACCGCTGCACGGCGACAGCATCGGCAATCATCTTCCCCGCCTCCCTTATCTCCATATCGGTCGTAAACCGCCCCCAACCCATACGCAGCGTTGCGGCGGCTTCCGCCTTGCTCATTCCGAGAGCGGCCAGAACGTGACTGCTGCGACCAGCGGCACTGGCACAGGCCGCACCCGACGAAATTGACAGGCGGCGAAGATCGGAAATCAGCCGCGCGCCATCGATACCGGGAAACGTCATGTTCAAGTTTCCCGGCCAGCGCGCCTCTTTGGATCCATTAATCTCATAGGGCTGCGGCAAAAGTGACATCATGATGCGCATTTGCGCCGTAGCCTTTCGCTGATCGGCGTCCATCTGCTCCAGGGCCACAACGCTGGCCTTGCCGAGTCCGGCGATGAGCGCAGGCGCGAGTGTTCCCGATCTCAGTCCATCCGCTTCCTGTCCACCCCCATGCATCTGCGGGGTCAGCGCAATCTCGGGGTTGCGGATCAGTGCGCCCACGCCCTTTGGCGCGTAGATTTTGTGTCCGGAAACGCTGAGCAGGTCGATCTGCATCGCCTCTATGTTTAGCGGAATTTTACCAAAACCCTGCGCGGCGTCGCTATGAAACAGCGCCCCTGCCCGCTTCGCCAACTCGCCTATGGCGGTGAGTGGCTGAATGACACCGATTTCGTTGTTGACGGCCATGACCGAAATGAGCGCAACATCCTCATCGAGCGCGGCTTCGACTACGGCCGGATCGAGAAGACCGTCCGCTTGCACCGGCAGAACCGTCAGCGCAAACCCCTGTTTCTCCAGCCAATACGCACTTTCCAACACACAGCTATGCTCGGTGGCGGCGGTAATCAGCCGATTGCGTTCCGGCGCCGCGGCCTGCATCACACCCTTCAGCGCCAGATTGTTCGCCTCCGTCGCGCCCGATGTGAAAACGACCCAGTCGGGAGAGACGTCGGCAACATCTGCGACCTGCCCGCGCGCGATGTCCACCGCCGCCGCAGCCTGCCAGCCTTGGCGATGCTCGCTGTGGGGATTGGCAAAATTGCTGTCCCAATAGGGCTGCATCGCGCCTAGAACGACCGGATCGACGGGAGTGGTCGCCTGATAATCCAGATAGATACTCACGTCGCCGCCTTCTGCGCGGCAAGAGCCTCCCATGCAGTGCAAAACGCGTCGATGTCATCATTGGTCGTCGTCCAGCCCGTGCTGATCCTGATGGCCTCTCCGGCGGCATCGGCAGCTACGCCCATCGCCATTAGCACGTGGCTCTGGCCGACTTTCCCGGAAGAACAGGCGGCTCCGCTGGATATGGCAAATCCGGCCATATCCAGACTGATGAGCTGAGTCGACGCCGCTACCCTCTTCATGCGGATCATGCTGGTGTTGGCGAGACGAGGAACATCGGGGGCGAATATCTGGGCTCCGGCTTCGAAGAGCCGATTTTCCATTATGTTGCGCCGCTTTTCTGCCGCAACGAGCCAACTGCGATCGTTAGCCTCGAGCGCTGCTGCGAAGCCAGCGATGCCGGGCAAGTTCTCCGTTCCGCCACGCAGTCCGCGCTCCTGTCCGCCGCCTTTCTGTATCGCCTGAAGGTCTTCCGCGCAGCGCGCGATGAGCACGCCAACACCCGGTGGTCCACCGAGCTTGTGCGCGGAGACCGCCAGAAAATCCGCTGGGGGCAAGGACATTTTTCCCGCAGTCTGCACGGCGTCGACCAGCAGATTACCGCCCGCATCCTTCACGACATCGTAAATATCCGCGATGGGCTGAATGACGCCCGTTTCGTTATTCGCGTGCATGACCGCGACAAGCGCCGGACCCGTCTCCATCAACGATCGCAGATGATCCAGGTCGATGACCCCATCGTGGTCCACCGCTATCCGTTCCGCTGCCGGGGCCGCCTCGATCACGGCGCTATGTTCAACTGCGGAAATCAGGACGCGCTCGGCGGGCACACCTGACAATGCGAGGGCCAGTGCTTCCGTGCCACCGCTTGTGAATACGATCTGCTGCGGCAGAGCACCAAGCGACCCCGCGACCCGCTCTCGCGCGGATTCCAGCCTGCCCCTGGCACGGCGGCCATCGGCATGAACCGAGGACGGATTTGCCCAGTCTTTCGCCGCATCATACATGGCCGCAACCGCTTCGGCACGCATTGGCGCCGTTGCATTCCAGTCGAGATAGATTGATTGACGGGGCATATGGCGGCGGGCGGCTTCGCAATCCAGTTGAGGTTCGGTGCTTGCACCTTATATAGGCTTGGCTGCCCCTGTCGCACCCCCCTTCCGCCCGCCTCCGTTCGAAAGTATCCAGCCCATGCCCGAAGTCATTATTCCCGGTCCCGAGGGTCGTCTGGAAGGCCGTTACACACCGGGCCGCGCCGCGCGTGTTCCGGTCGCGATCATTCTCCATCCGCATCCGCAGGCGGGCGGTACGATGAACGATGCCATCACCATGGCGCTTTATAAAAGCTTCGCGAAGCGTGGATTTGCAACGCTTCGCTTTAACTTCCGTGGCGTCGGGAAGAGCCAGGGCGAATTCGACAACGGCATCGGCGAACTTTCCGATGCCGCCAGCGCGCTTGACTGGGTACAGCAGTTTAATCCCGAAGCGCCTTTCACGTGGGTCGGCGGCCATAGTTTCGGTGCCTGGATCGGCATGCAGCTTCTGATGCGCCGCCCGGAGATTCGCGGATTCATCTCCATTGCGCCGCCCGCGAACATGTATGATTTTGGCTTTCTGGCCCCCTGCCCCTCCTCTGGTATCATTATCAACGGCAGCGGCGATGAAGTCGTCACCATGTCTGGCGTTCAGAAGCTGGTGGACAAGCTGATGACGCAAAAGCACATCACCATCACACATCGGATCATGGAAGGCGCGAACCACTTCTTCCAGAATGAGCGTGACGAACTGATGGCGATCGTCGACAATTATGTCGACATGCGCCTGTCGACGGATCTTGCGCGTTAATCCGGTCAGTTCGGGGCGTGTAACTTCCCACCCACTACTGGCTGTTTCGGACCGCTGATTTCGGGAAAGCTGGTCGGCAGGCCGCGCAAATGGCGCACTGCCATCCAGGCAAAGCCCTCCGCCTCCATCGCATCGCCGTTCCAGCCCTCCTCTTCGACAGGCGCGACCGCAAGACCTGTGCGCGCTGCGATCATGTGCATCAGCGCGGGGTTGTGACGTCCGCCGCCCGTCACAAGAATGCGCGATGGCGTTTCAGGAACATGCGATAGTGCCAGTTGAACGGTCTCCGCGGTGAATGCCGCCAACGTGGCGGCGCCGTCTTCGATCGTCAGGCCCCGTACTGCCGATATCGTGAAATCGCAGCGATCGAGCGATTTCGGCGGCGGGCGGTCGAACCATTCGAGGTCGAGCATGTTGGTCAGCACGTCTTGGCGTACGTTTCCTGCCGCTGCCAGAGCGCCGTTCTTGTCATAGGATTTTCCCGTATTTTCCGACACCCAATCGTCGATCAGTGCATTGCCCGGTCCTGTATCGAAAGCGATAAGCTGGCCGCTCTCACCCAGCCAGCTAAGGTTACCGACGCCGCCCAGGTTGAGAATGCCGACCGGCAAGCCAATGTCCGTCGCAAGCGCCCGGTGATAGGCTGGCAGCAATGGCGCGCCCTGCCCGCCAGCGGCCACGTCGGCGCTTCGCAGATCGTCGACCACCGGTATGCGTACCAGCTGCGCCAGCAGCGCGCCGTCGCCGATCTGCCATGTCCAGCCCCGTTCGGGACGATGTGCCAGCGTATGGCCATGGAAGCCGATGATATCCGCAGGCTTCCCCAATGCGCCGACGGCTTCGGCATGAAGCATCGTCAGGTGGCGCGAAAGGGCGTCATAAGGCGCACCGTCCATGGGCATCTGTTCCTGAAGCGCACTCTCGATCGCTGCCCGTATCGTACCGCGAGTCTCATCGTCATATGGCAGGGAGGTAAAGCCGAGAGAGCGGATATGGTCCTCTCCGTCGGTTTCGATCAGCGCCGCGTCGATGCCGTCCATGGATGTACCCGACATCAGCCCGATGGCGCGGTAAAGGCGGCTACTCATATGACATCCCTTATGCTAGGCGCGCCGCCACCATGACGACTTACACATCCGATCTTCTAGTGCTGCTAAACGAACGCGGCTATGTCCATCAGGTCACCGATGCCGAAGGGCTGGATGCGCGCGCCAATGAGCGGCCGCTCACCGCCTATATAGGTTTCGACGCGACCGCCCCGTCCCTGCATGTGGGCAATCTTGTTTCGATCATGATGCTCCGCCGGTTGCAGCAGGCCGGTCATAAGCCAATCGTCCTTCTTGGCGGAGGAACGACGAAGGTTGGCGACCCTAGTGGCAAGGACAGCGTTCGAAAGCTACTCGACGATGACGGCATTGCGGCGAACATCGCGTCGATCCGGACCGTGTTCGAGCGGTTCCTCCGATTTGGAGACGGCCCGACCGATGCCGCTCTCGTCAACAATGACGATTGGCTTTCAGAGCTGAGTTATATTCCGTTTCTGCGCGACGTCGGCAGGCATTTCACGATCAACCGGATGCTGACGTTCGATAGTGTGAAACTGCGCCTCGACCGTGAACAGCCCCTGACGTTTCTTGAATTCAATTACATGATCCTGCAGGGATATGATTTCCTGGAACTGTTCCGCCGCGACGACTGTATCCTGCAGATGGGTGGCAGTGACCAATGGGGTAATATTGTCAACGGCATGGAACTGGTCCGGCGCGTCGAGGGCGGACAGGCATATGGCCTCACGACACCGCTGATCACCACGGCTGACGGAAAGAAGATGGGCAAGACCGCTGCGGGCGCGGTCTGGCTTAATGAGGCGCAGTTGCCGAATTATGATTACTGGCAGTTCTGGCGCAACACACAGGATGCCGACGTCGGCCGGTTCCTGCGCCTGTTCACCGATTTGCCACTGGATGAGATCAAAAAGCTCGAAACTCTTGAAGGCGCGGAGATAAACCAGGCGAAGGAGCATCTCGCCAACGCTGCAACGGCGCTGTGCCGGGGCGAAGCGGTCGCCAGAGCCGCTGCCGCGACGGCGCAGGAGACTTTCGTCAGTGGCGGCGCGGGTCAGGACCTGCCCGGATATGAGGTGACAGCGCCAGTTACCATCGTCGATGCTCTGATCGGTCTTGGCTTCGCAAGTTCCAAAGGCGAAGCGCGACGGCTGATCAAGGGCGGCGGGGCCCGTGTTGACGGGGAACCGATCAGCGATGCAGCTGTTCTAATCGGTGTTACCAAGGAAACGCGCGTTTCGGCCGGCAAAAAACGACATGGTGTGCTATTTCGGAGTTAAAAACCAGGTGTTTCGACTTGGTCGGAAGCGGAGCCCAGGCTATACCTGCAAAGCAATAGTCCGCTTTGTTTCTACTAAGGCTCAGGTTTCCGCTGTCAGAGCTGGAATATTCTCGCATCCGGATAGAGATGCTTTGGCGTTTGCAAGGAATATCGGGAAGTTGATGCGCGTATGAACCTGATGACCACAAAACGCCCGGTCGTGCGTGGTAGGGGTGTCCTGCAAAACCCTGCCGTTCAATATTTTCTCGGCATCGTCCTTGCCGTGCTTGTTCCAGTCAGCATGACGATCCTGCTCGTGCCACGTGCCTCACTCGATGCGACAATGGCGATGACGGCGCTGGGCGCCGGATGCGCCGCGATGGGCGGCATCTTCATGTTCCGACGGTTCGACGTCTTTCCGGGGATTCAACGATTCGCATACGTAGCCCCCAGTTTCCTTGTCAGTTATACTGTTGTGCTGGCTATATTCTTCTTTGCAAGGCTGGATTACTCCCGTCTGCTCTACGGTCTTAGTTTTGCGGCCTCGATTGGCCTGTTTCTGCTGGTTTGTCGTTACGCGCGCCGCGTCGCCCGTCAGCGTTTTTATGTCGTGCCCTTTGGCAACGTCACCTGGCTAGCGGATCGAGAAGATCTGGACGTGATGTTCCTGCAGGAACCGATCTTTCCACGTGAACCGGACGCCGTTCTGGTGGCTGATCTTCGTGCTGATCTGGGCGGTGGCTGGGAGCGCATGATTGCGGAAACCGCCATTTCCGGACGAGCGGTATATCATACGAAGCAGCTACGGGAATCCATCGAAGGCCGTGTGCAGATCGAACACCTTTCCGAAAACAGCTTTGGCTCGCTTCTCCCCAATCTCAACTACCGGAACGTAAAACGTGCTGGGGATTTCATAGCCGCCCTGCTCGCGCTTCCCATCGTGGGCGTTGTTTTTCTCATCGTCGCGCCGCTGATCAAGATCACATCGCCTGGACCCGTTCTTTTTCGCCAGGAGCGCATGGGTTATCGGAGCGCCACATTCTCCGTCATGAAGTTCCGGACCATGAAGGTCGCCCGCGTCTCCGAAACTCAGGAAGAGCGGCGACAGGCGGCCATGACCAAGACCAACGACGATCGTATCACCGCATTTGGTCGGTTTCTGCGTCGCTCCAGAATCGATGAAATCCCCCAGATCCTGAACGTTCTGAAGGGTGACATGAGTTTCATAGGTCCGCGGCCCGAGGCGATGGATCTTGCCGACTGGTATGAGGAGAAACTGCCCTTCTATTCATACCGCCACATTGTCCGTCCCGGTATTACGGGCTGGGCGCAGGTCAATCAGGGGCATGTCGCCGAACTGGATGACGTGCGTGAGAAACTGCATTACGATTTCTACTATATCAAAAATTTCTCGGCATGGCTGGATATGGTAATCGCGCTGCAAACGGTAACGATCATCGTAACCGGCTTCGGATCGAAATAGGGTCAGCCCGAGCGTAACAAAGGTACGGCAGCATCGCGTTCGAACAGATAAAGCAGCGCCCGCATCGCTTCCCCGCGCGGACTTTCATCAAATCCACCCTCATGTTCCAGGAACAATTTCGCGTCCGCCCGAGCGGGGTCCGCTAGGGACATGGCGTCTTCCGGCGTCGCCACGCGATAACTGCCCTCGCCAGATTGACGGGTACCCAACAATTCGCCGCCACCGCGCAGCTTCAGATCTTTTTCGGCAATTTCAAAACCGTCATTTGTGCTTCGGATCAAAGTCAGCCGTTCACGTGCCGTCTCGCTGATTTCCGCTGCGCGTAACAGCAAGCATACGGACTTGCCGCCGCCGCGCCCAACCCGCCCGCGCAACTGATGCAGCTGCGCAAGACCGAACCGCTCGGCCTGCTCGATGACCATCAGCGTTGCTTCAGGGACGTTGACGCCCACCTCGATCACGGTGGTGGCGACCAATAGTTTGATTTCGCCAGCGGCAAATGCCGCCATAACGCTATCCTTGTCCGGGCCAGGCATCTGTCCATGCACCAGGCCAACCGTATCTATGCCGAAGCGGTCCTTAAGAAGCGCAAAGCGTGTCTCCGCGGCCGCCAGTTCTCCAGCGGCTCCACTTTCCTCGACCAGAGGGCAAACCCAATAAGCCCGACCGCCCGTTTCCAGCAGACGTCCCGTGCTTTCGATCACGTCAGCAAGCCTTTCCTGGCTGATCACCCGCGTTTCTACAGGTTCACGTCCCGGCGGCATCTGGTCCAGCCTGGATTCGTCCATCTCGCCAAATTGCGTCAGCGTAAGCGTGCGCGGGATGGGTGTCGCCGTCATCACCAGCAGATGCGGCGGCACTTTCGCCTTCGACGTCAAAGCCATGCGCTGATTGACACCGAACCGGTGCTGCTCGTCGATGACGGTGAAAACCAGATCCCTGTAAGTTACAGCGTCCTGGAAAATCGCATGCGTTCCGATCAGTATGTCGATCTGCCCCGCCGCCAGTTCGGCATAGAGCGCATTGCGTTTCGCACCCTTCTCCCTGCCGGTCAGAATCGCGCAGCGCACGTCCATGCCCAGCAGCATCTCCGTAAGTGTCGCATGATGCTGCCGCGCAAGCAGTTCCGTTGGCGCAAGCATTGCCGCCTGTCCGCCCGCCTCCACGGCGCGCAGCATCGCCGCCAAAGCTACGGCCGTTTTGCCGCTGCCCACGTCGCCCTGCAACAGGCGCAGCATCGGCGCACTCTGCCCCAGATCGCCGATGATCTCCGCAATCGAGCGTTCCTGAGCCCCTGTGAGCGTGTAAGGTAGTCTGGCCCGAAACTCTGCAAGCAGTCGATCATCGCCGGGAAGTGCCCTGCCCCGCCTTTGTCGCGCCGCCGCACGAATGGACAGAAGAGCCACCTGATTGGCAAGCAGTTCGTCATAGGCCAGCCGCGCCCTGGCCAGTTTCCCGTGATCCGTGGCATGAGCCTGCCGCAGCGCCTTTTGCCATTCCGGCCAATCCTGTGCCGCGACAAAATTGCGATCGGCCCACTCCGCTATGTCAGGCAATTCATCCAGAGCCGTTTTGGCAAAACCGGAAAGCCGCTTGTTGGTCAGTCCCTCGGTGAGCGGATAGACCGCCTCGCGGGTGGGAATGTCGCCAACTCTTTCAGCGGTTACGACATAATCCGGATGTGCGATCTGAAGTTGGTCGCCATAGCTTTCCAGTCGCCCCGACACGATTCGCACTTCGCCGGGGGGCAATATCTGGCGCGCATAGCCGCGGTCATGAAAATAGATGAGAGACACGGGCGTTTCCGCACCATCGAATGCCCGCACGCGGGTGGGCCGCCGCCCGTCGCCATCATCGATATGGCGAATCGTCAGCTCGGCGATCACCACCTGCCCGACCATGGCAGGCTCCAGCCGTGCGACATGAACGCGCGGGATATGCTGCACGGGCAGATGGTAGGTCAGATCCAGAACCCGCTCTATCTTCAACTTGGCCAGCTGTTTCCTAAGGCGCGGACCAACGCCATCGAGGGTGTCGACCTGGGCGAAGAGGGGGTTGAGAGCTTCCGGGCGCATGTTATCTGGGCCGGGTGACTAACATTGAAACCGCTTCGCCAGAAGACCCCAACTCCGATCCTCTGGGTGCGCGCCGCCGCCGCCTCATGTTTCGCGCCTCGCACAGGGGAACCAAGGAAGCCGATTTGCTGATCGGCGGTTTCTGCGCGCGGGAGGTCGAAGGCTGGACCGAAACCGATATCGCATGGTTCGAAGTGCTGCTCGAGGAAACCGACGTCGATATCATGGCCTGGGCGATCGGAACCCAGCCCGTGCCCGAACGCTATCAGGGCGAGACCATGCAGGCCATGCAGCGGCTCGACTTCATTCCCTCCCCTGAACAGAGCGCCTGAGATTGACCAGCTTCAAAAGGATTGCGGCGGCGACATCCCCGCTGGCCATGGGCGGTGTGCCGGGTGGTTATCTGCCACTGCTGATGGCCGAGCTGGCAAGGGCGTCGGCGAAAAGGAATTCGCGAGCGGTTTTCATCGCACCCGATGATCTTGCGGCCAGCAACATTGCGGACGCGGCGATCTTCTTTGCGCCGGAGCTGGAAATCATCGACCTTCCCGCATGGGATTCACTGCCCTATGACCGGGCATCGCCGTCACTGAAGGCCGGTGCGGATCGCGTGGCCGGTCTTGCGGCGTTGGCCGCGCCGGCGACAAGGCCGCAACTGGTCGTAGCCACGGTCAATGCCCTGACGCAGCGGACGCTGATGCCGGAACGCATAAGACAGCTGACGCTGGACATCGCCGCGGGCGAGACCATTTCCCCGCCTGAGCTCGCCGAGCGGCTTGCCGCCAACGGCTTCACGCGAACCGACACCGTGCTCGAACCTGGCGAGTTCGCCGTCAGGGGCGGCATCGTCGACCTGTTCCCGGGCGGGCATGACCACGGACTGCGACTGGATTTTTTCGGCGACGAGATTGAATCGGTGCGTCATTTCGATCCGGGCACCCAGCGGACCACCGGGGATGGTGGTTCGATCACACTGCGGCCAGTCAGCGAAATGCTGCTGACCGACGAAGCTGTCACCCGCTTCCGCAAATCCTATGTCGAGCGTTTTGGCGGCACATCGACCGGTGACCCGCTCTACCAGGCCATCAGTGACAGACGACGTCTGGCAGGGATGGAAAACTGGCTGCCGCTTCTTGAGGAATCGCTTGGCACGGTCTTCGATCTGTTCGGGCCAGATGACGTCATAGTCGCGGATGAAGGTAGTGCGCTGGCCGCTACCCAGCGGTTCGAGGCGATACAGGACTATTACGACAACCGCACGCAAGCTCTGGAAAAAACGCCCGGCAACTATCGCCCCCTGCCGCCGTCTTCCCTTTACCTGTCAGAAGAAGAATGGCGCGACGCCTTGCAGGCGCAGGTTGTGCATATCGCATCGCCATTCTCGCGTCCCGCACAGGACGCGGGCAGCATCGATCTCGGGGTCAGGCCCGCCCGCGACTTCGCGCCCGAACGAAAGGGCGATGGCGGTCTCTATCCTGCGCTCGCGGCGCACATGGAAACGCTGCGAAAGGATGGCAAATCCGTCGTTCTCGCCAGCTACACGGAAGGCGCGCGCGAGCGGTTAAGTGTTCTCCTGAATGAAAACGGCCTCGGCCCGCTTGTCGAGGTGAATGACTGGCGTGAGGCGCTGGCCGACTCACGGCGTATCGCGCTCGCCGTTCTGCCGCTCGATCACGGCTTCACGTCCGCAGGTGTCGCCGTTATCAGCGAGCAGGACATGCTGGGCGATCGTCTGGTGCGAAGGGCAAAGCGCGCGCGTAAGGCTGCGGCTTTCATGGATCAGCTCGCCATGATGACGCCGGGCGATCTTGTGGTTCACAGCGACCATGGCATTGGGCGTTACGAAGGACTGGCCGCCATCAGTGTCGGCGGCAGTCCGCATGACTGTGTCGCGCTCACATATGCTGGCGATGACCGGCTCTATGTTCCTGTGGAGAATATGGATGTTCTCAGCCGTTACGGTGCTGGCGAGGATGTGGTCCTTGACCGTATGGGCGGCGCGAACTGGCAGTCCCGAAAGGCACGCGCAAAGGAGCGCATCGGCGAAATCGCAGCGGAACTCATCCGCACGGCGGCCCAGCGCGCACTAAGGGAAGGTCGCCGCATGGAGGCCGAACCCGCACAACTTGGAGCCTTTGTCGATCGGTTCCCCTACGAGGAAACCGAGGACCAGCAGAATGCCGTCGACGATATGCTGGCGGACCTTGCCAGTGGCAGACCCGTCGACCGGCTCGTCGTGGGCGATGTCGGCTTTGGCAAGACGGAGGTCGCCATGCGTGCGGCCTATGTCGCGGCGCTCGAGGGACATCAGGTCGCGGTTATCTGCCCGACCACGCTTCTGGCGCGTCAGCACGCCAAGAATTTCGCTGAGCGGTTCGACGGCCTCGGGGTCGAAATCGGTCATCTTTCACGACTGGTCGGCCAGAAGGAAACCGCGCGCGTGAAGGCGGGCATGGCGGATGGAACCGTGGACATCGTCATCGGTACCCACGCCCTGCTCGCTAAATCCATCAATTTCAAACGCCTTGGCCTTGTCATCGTCGATGAGGAACAGCGCTTCGGTGTCACGCACAAGGAACGCCTGAAGCATATGAAGGCCGATGTGCATATGCTGACGCTGACCGCGACGCCAATTCCACGAACCCTGCAGATGGCGATGACGGGCATGCGCGACATGTCCCTGATCGCCACACCTCCCGTCGATCGCCTCGCCATCCGCACCTATGTCATGCCCTGGGATCCCGTGGTGATGCGCGAGGCGCTGCTGCGTGAACATTATCGGGGCGGGCAAAGCTATTTTGTCACACCGCGTGTCAAGGACATCCCCGAACTTGAGGAGTTCTTTCGGGAATATGCGCCGGAAGTGAAATATATCGTCGCTCATGGCCAGATGTCGCCGACACAGGTTGAAGAGCGCATGAGCGCTTTCTACGATAGCAAATATGATGTGCTGGTATCTACGACGATCATTGAGAGTGGCATCGACATCCCCAGCGCCAACACGATGATCATCCACCGTGCCGACATGTTCGGTCTTGCCCAGCTTTACCAGCTGCGCGGCCGGGTCGGTCGGTCGAAATCCCGCGCCTACGCCTATCTGACGACCGCTGAGGATAAGCCGCTAAGTCCAACAG
>JBARZR010000092.1:0-9605 GCA_049650205.1 Pacificimonas sp.
AGCCGGGCCAGTACGCCCGCCGTCGCCTCGATCCCGTCCGCGTGCGCCAGCACCGTCTCGCGCAGGTCGGCGAAGTGCTTCGCCTCCAGCGCAAACGCCGCGCCCTGCGCCTGCGCGATCCTGGTCGCCAGCCCGGCCAGTTCCTCCGAATTGAAGCGGACAGCGTTCGCCAGCGTCTGCCGGTGCGCGAAGGGGCTGTCCGCCGCCATTAGCGCATCGCCAAATTTCGGCGCGACTTCGATGAAATAACCCAGCACATTATTGTGCTTGATACGCAGCTTCTCGACACCGGTGGATTTCCGGTAGTCCGCCTCCAGCGCCGCGATATGCCGCCGCGCGTCCTTCGCCAGACTGCGATGCTCGTCGAGCACATGGTCATACCCCTCGGCGATGAAGCCACCCTCATTCGCATTCAGTCCCGGCTCCGGTACGAGAGCGGTGTCCAGCGCCCCGACCAGCTCCCCATGCGGCCCGATCGCACCCAGCAAGGTCGCCAGCATCGGCGGCGGACCCATTAGTGTCGCCCGCCTCAGCAGTCCCCGCACGTCATCGGCACACCCCAGCCCGTCGCGCACCAGCCCCAGATCACGCGGAGACCCGCGTCCCGCCGCCAGCCGCCCCAAAGCGCGTTCGAGATCGGGCACGGATTTCAGCCGCCCGCGCAGATCCTCCCTGACCGCCGCACCCGCCTCGAAGGCCGCGACGAGGTCGAGACGCGCCGCAATCGCGTCCGCATCCGTCAGCGGCGCGCTCAGGTCCGCCGCCAGCTGCCGCGCACCGGGAGCGGTCACGGTCGCATCCATACAAGCCGTCAACGAGCCTGATTTCGCGCCCTTCTGCGTGCGCGCGATTTCCAGGCTTTCCCGCGTCGCCGCATCGATCGCCATATGTCCGCCCGGAAGCTGCCTGACGGGCGGGCGCAGGCGCGGAACCGCCGCCATCTGCGTCGCCTCCAGATAGCGCAGCAGCGCGCCTGCCGCCGCGATTTCCGCGCGCGAAAAATCGCCCAGCCCCTCAAGAGCGCCCACATCGAAGCGCGCCTTCAAAGCCGCCTCGCCCCGCTCACTGTCGAACATGGATTTCGCCTCGAAAGTCAGCGGCCAGTCACCCGCCACATTCGTGCCCTCGGCCACTACCAGCTCCGAAGGATCGACCCGCGCCAGCTCCGCAGGCAGGCTGGCCGCCGTCACGGGCGCGGTGAAAAACCCGCCCGCCGACATGTCGCACCACGCCAGTGCCGCCCCGCCAGCCGCTTCCGCGTAGGCCGCCAGATGATTCGCCGTCCGCGCATCCAGCAGCGCTTCCTCGGTCAGCGTCCCGGGTGTTACCACCCGAACGATCTCGCGATTCACGACCGATTTCGACCCGCGCTTTTTCGCCTCGGCGGGGTCCTCGACCTGCTCGGCAATGGCCACCCGAAAGCCCTTGCCGATCAGCCGCGCCAGATAGCTCTCCGCCGAATGCACCGGCACCCCGCACATCGGAATGTCGACGCCCTCATGCTGACCACGCTTCGTCAGTGCGATATCCAGCGCCGCCGCCGCCCGCACCGCGTCGTCGAAGAACAGCTCGAAAAAATCCCCCATGCGAAAGAACAGCAGCGCCTCATTCCCCGCTTCTTCCTTGATGGCGAGAAACTGCGCCATCATGGGCGAAGGGGCGGATCGGGCAGTCGGCGCGGGCATGGGACCGCGTCATAGGCAAGGCTGACCGCGCCGTCATCCATTCCCGGCTGGCGGCGCGGTCAGTAGGCTAGCTGCGTCAGGCGAAACGCTGTCTCGACACGAGTCCGCCAATACCAAGCAAAAGCAGCAGCGCCGCGGCCGGAGCGGGGACGGCCTGCGCCGCCTCGATAGTCAGGCGGAAGCTGTCACCGGCCGCGAGACCGGAGATGTCGATGCCGAAATCGCTGCCGCCGAACCCGGTGTCTCCGAACTCGACGCCCAGCGATTCGCCAGGCGCGCCGAAGATGACCGAAAACACGGAGTCGCCATCTTCGCCGATCAGGCTTTCGCCGGCGGAAAACAGAGGCACGACCGAGCCGATGAGGGAAAAGGTTGCGCCGTCGAGCGACAGCGTGACCTCGCGCAGATTCTCGACGCCGAAATTGGTGACGATGCTATTGAACCCCAGGGTGGGTCCGACGTCGCCCGCCTCCAGTTCAACGTCGAGATCGACGCGGGACACGGCATTTGCGAAGCTGTTGAAGTTCACGTCGGCGGACAGCAGCCCTGCGACACTCAGCGACGTGTCGACCTCGTTGCCAGACGGCGCGCTGGCCGTGGAGACCACAAGCGCATTCGCAGGGGTTGAGAGGGCGGCGACTGCCGCTGCGGCAAAAAATGTTTTCATCATCTGTCATGTCCCTTTTCATATGGAAAATTGGCGGGGCGGACGGTTTGGGGGGGAGGTATCCGCCCCGCCATGTCCGGGCCGCGATGGCCGCTCCCCTTACAGCGTACCGCGCTGCCAGGGGCCGGAGATCGCGAAGGTGATGCCCGGTGTCTGGATGTTGACGAAAAGAATGCGGCCCGTCGGATCGAAGCAGGCCCCGCACCATTCCCGGTTCCGATAATCGCCGCCCGACAACAGTGTCGTCGATTTGCCGGCGCGCGACAGGTCGTCATCGCCAAAGACGACATTGTTCTTGGCGAAGGGATAGGCCTGGCCATTCGGCAGAAGCCCCAACAGGCGCTCGCCGAACCCGAACTCGTCGGTCACGCCGCCGCCATCCTCGCACAGAAGAACGCCGCCGCGCGGGCTGACGGTGATGTTGTCGGGGTTGTTGCCCGCGATACGGGCCTCGGACGCGTAGATGCATTCCAGCACCTGCGCGGCCGGGTCGTACACCCAGACCGCGCCGTCGCCGCGGCCTGGGCGGCCATCACCGGCGAAACCGGCGCTCGTATCGACGAAATAGAGAAGTCCGTCCGGCCCGGTCCACGCGCCCTCGCCGCGGCTCATTACCAGGCCACCCTGCGCCAGGCCCTGTATGAACGGCCCCGACGCGCCACCTGAATAGCTCGTGCCGCCGCTCGTCACCGTGACAGCCTCCGGATCGGCGTCGGGATCTTCGATCGGGACCCATTCCAGATCATAGCGGTCGCCGATATTTGGAGTCAGGAGGAGCGTGTTCCGCTCTCCCACGACCTTCGCCATGTAAAGCACGCCGCCCTGTTCCAGACTGCCAACCCGTCCCGACGTGTCGGTTGGCTCGAACTTGTAGAGTCCGGCGAAATTGCGGTTGTCTTCGGTCTCGTAAACGAAACCGGTGGCGGGATCGACGCAGACGGCCTCGTGCGGCATGCGCCCCATCTCGACGATCGGATTGCCGCTCGTCTGGCGGGGATCCGCCGTGACTTCGAAAACATAGCCATGTTTGATATTGCCATTGGCGTTGACGTTCAGGGTTTCCTCGCAGCTCAGCCAACTGCCCCAGGGTGTCGTACCCCCGGCGCAGTTGCGAATCGTACCGCCCAGCGATGGCTGCGTTTCCAGATAGCGCCCGCGCTGCAGCACAACGTTCGAATTGCCGCCCGAGTTGGGCACGCTCGACCCGCCATTGATGTTGGTGTCATACTGACCAGGCGCGCCGATGATGCCGAATTCTTCGTCGGGACCGCGTTCGTGATTGCGAATCAGAACGATCTTCTGGTTGCGCCCGCTGCCAATGGCGACCGCACCCATGCCGTCATGGCCGCGATGCACGGGCTTTCCGTCGGTCATAAGGTCGCCGGTCCAGCTCATCGTGCGATACTGGAAGCCGCGCGGCAGTTTGAGAAGTTCGAGACCGGTTTCAAGGTCCGCGGTGGGGAATAGCGGTCCATAGGGGCTGGTACCAAGGGTGGCCGCCGCTTTCGCATTCGCCGCGAACAGCATGCTCATCGGTCCCGCCAGCATCGCCGTTGCGGCCAGGCCGCCCGTTCCTTTCAGAAGTCCGCGGCGTCCGACACTCAGTATTTCCGGTTTCATGGTCCACTCCCTTGCTCTCGATGTTGCCAGGGAAAGAATGACGCGGACATGTGACAGGCCGGTTTTGGATACGCGATAGTTTCATGAAAAAAATTCGCGAATTCTGTGACAGCTGTTCTGGACATGCGCAAAGCGCCCTCTCCGCTTGCCCCCGCCGCGCCCTTCCGGCATGGAATCCCGACGTTTTGAAGAGGGCGAGAGATGACCGAGCGTAAAGATGAAGCGGGCGAACCGAAACGGAGCAGCGGCTCCTCGGTGAAATTTTCGGATTCGGAGGCGCTGCGTTTTCATTCGCATCCGCGCCCCGGCAAGATCGAGATCGTCGCGTCGAAACCCATGGCGACGCAGCGCGACCTCTCGCTCGCCTATTCGCCCGGTGTCGCCGTCCCCGTCCAGGCCATCGCCGACGATCCGCAGACCGCCTATGACTATACCGCAAAGGGCAATCTCGTCGCCGTTATCTCGAACGGCACGGCCATTCTCGGCATGGGCAACCTCGGCGCGCTGGCATCGAAGCCGGTGATGGAGGGGAAGGCCGTCCTCTTCAAACGGTTCGCGGACGTCGACAGCATCGACATCGAACTCGATACCGAGGATGTCGACGCTTTCTGCAACGCCGTCAAGCTGATGGAGCCGAGCTTCGGCGGCATCAACCTTGAGGATATCGCCAGCCCGGAATGTTTCGAGATCGAGGCGCGGCTGCGCGACGAGATGAACATCCCCGTCATGCATGACGACCAGCATGGAACGGCGATCATCAGTGCAGCCGGGCTAATCAACGCGCTCGAACTGACAGGCCGCAAGCTCGGCGAGATCAAGATGGTCGTGAACGGCGCGGGTGCCGCCGCCATCGCCTGCGCCGAACTCTTCATCGCCATGGGCGTCCAGCGCGGCAATGTCCGCATGTGCGACCGCACCGGCGTCATCCACCAGGGCCGCGACGACCTCAACCAGTGGAAGTCCGCCTACGCCATCGAAACGGACGAACGCAGCCTGAAGGACGCGCTGACCGACGCCGACGTCTTCGTCGGCCTCAGCGTGGCGGGCGCGGTTACGCAGGATGACATCCTTTTGATGAAGGACAAGCCCATCATCTTCGCCATGGCGAACCCCGTGCCGGAGATCCTGCCCGAGAAAGTTCACGAGGTTCGCCCCGACGCCATCATGGCGACAGGCCGCAGCGACTATCCGAACCAGGTCAACAACGTCCTTGGTTTCCCCTATATCTTCCGCGGCGCGCTCGACGTTCGTGCGACCACCATCAACGACGAGATGAAGATCGCCGCCGCGCAGGCGCTCGCCGACCTCGCCAAGCAGGCGGTGCCGGACGAAGTCGCGTCCGCTTATGGCAAGCAGCTCAGCTTCGGCCCGGATTACATCATCCCCGCACCCTTCGACCCGCGACTGATCGAGGCCATTCCCTTCGCCGTCGCGAAAGCCGCCATGGATTCAGGCGTCGCGCAGAGCCCGATCATCGACGAGGACGCCTACCGCATCCAGCTGCGCTCGCGCCTCAACCCGACCACCGCCGTCCTCGAACAGAGCTTCAACGCCGCCAAGGCCGCGCCCAAGCGCATCGTCTTTGCCGAGGGCGAGGAGGAGGTCGTGCTGCGTGCCGCCATCACCATCAAGTCGCAGGGCTATGGCACTCCCGTCCTCGTCGGCCGCACGGAAAAGGTGCATGAAGCGCTGCGCTCGCTGGGCGTTGACGACATGGACATGTTCGAAATCCAGAACAGCCGCGGCAATCCGCTCGTTCCCGGCATGGTCGAGCATCTCTACCGGCGGCAGCAGCGCAAGGGCGCGCTGTACCGCGATATCCAGCGGCACGTGAACCAAGACCGCAACATCTTCGGTGCGCTCCTCGTCGCGCTCGGCCATGGCGATGTGCTGGTTACCGGCGTCACCCGCCACTTCACACAGGCGATGGATCAGGTCAGTCAGGTCATCGACGCCGGACCGGGCCATAACCCCTTTGGCATCCATGTCGTCGTCGGGCGGCACGACACCTACATGATCGCCGATACCACTGTCACCGAGCGTCCCACGGCGGAGCAGCTGGCCGATTATGCCGAACAGACCGCCGCCGTCACCCGGCGCATGGGGCGCACGCCGCGGGTGGCCTTCCTCAGCTATTCCAATTTCGGCAATCCGCCGGGTGAAATCATCGACGTGGTGCGGGAGGCCGTGGAAATCCTCGACAGCCGCCGTGCCGGCTTCGAATATGAGGGCGAAATGTCGCCCGACGTGGCGCTCAATCCGGACATGGCGAAGCTCTATCCGTTCAGCCGCCTGACCGGCCCCGCCAATGTGCTCATCATGCCCGGCCTGCACAGCGCCAACATCTCGGCCAAGCTCTTGAAGGAAATGAGCGGCGGCCGCGTTTTCGGCCCGCTCCTGATGGGCATGGCAAAACCGGTACAGATCGTCCCCATGACCTCGGGCGCGACCGACATCGTCACCATGGCCGTGCTGGCGGCCAGCGGCGTCACAGACTGAGGAAAAACAGATTTCGCGTCTTTACCGTGACCCTGAACTTGTTTCAGGGTCCATTTTCCATTTAGTCTGGCCGGCAAGACATGGTCGCTGAAACAAGTTCAGCATGACGCATCGATTCTGGGGTACAAAATGAACAAACCGCCGCTTTTCTTCATACACGGCATGTGGTCGCGCCCGACAGTCTGGGACTGGCTGAAAGCGCGTTACGAGCGGCAGGGTTATAAATGCTTCGCCCCCGCGCTCCCCTTTCACGGCGAAGACGCCAGAGGGCGCGGCGACACCGCCGACCCTCTCCTCGCCACCATCGGCGTGCAGGATTATGTCGATGCCCTGACCGCCGCCGCGCGCGAGGTGGGCGAACCGCCCGTCATCGTCGGCCATTCGATGGGCGGCATGCTGGCGCAGAAACTCGCCGAAACGAACGGTGCGGCCGGCCTCGCCCTTCTGTCCCCCGCACCCACGGCGGCGACCGGCAGCATCGCGCTCGCCCCGCTGCGCACCACATTCGGCATCACCAAGGATCTGCGCGGCAAATGGTGGAAGGCGCCGACCCTGATCGACGAGGAGCGCGCCCGCTGGGGTATTTTCAACAATGTTCCCGACGATGTCGTCCGGCAGGAACTGGACGCGCTGGTCTGGGATTCGGGCCGCGTCCTCTACCAGATCTCCATGCCCTGGGCCGACAAGACCAAGGGAACGACAGTCGATTACGACAAGCTCTCCATGCCCGCGATGGTCGTGGTCGGCGAGCTCGACCGCATCACCCCCGTCGCCACCGCCCGCGCCACGGTGCGAAAGTTGCCCGGTGACACCGATTACCATGAAATCCAGGACGCCGGACACTGGCTCTTTCACGACCCCGTCCGCGAGCGACTTGCGGAACATATGGACGCGTTTCTGGCGCGTCTTTAGCGCCTCTTCTAGCGTCCTAATATCGCTTCAGGGTCGAAGCGCACGCCGTCCCACCACAGGCCCCAGTGCAGGTGCGGGCCAGTGGCGCGGCCGCTCGATCCGACCCGTCCAATGGCGTCGCCCTTGGCCAACATGTCGCCGACTTCGACGTCGATGCGGCTGAGGTGCAGAAACGCTGAATATAGACCCAGCCCATGATCGACGATGACCAGCTTGCCCTCGAAGCTATAGCCGCCACCTGCAAGCGCGACTTTACCTGACGCCGGCGCGGTGACAGGCGCACCCTTCGGTGCGGCGATGTCCATGCCGCTATGCGGGCTGCGCGGTTCGTCGCCATAAAAACGCTGCGAGCCGAACACCCCGCTGGTGCGCCCCTCTGCGGGTTTGACAAAGGTCTCCGCCCAGCCGGTAAGGTCGCTTCGGCCAGAACGGGAGGCGGTGATCCGTTTCACCTGTTCCGCGCGGCGCTTCCTGAAACCCGCCGACGCCTCGATCCGTTTCGTCGTCGCGGCGGGCAGGCGGCTTTCGGGAAAGCTCGTGTCCGCCAGCTCGAAATCCTGACCGATGCTGAGGCCATCGGCATAGCGCACGTCGAGCCGTGTCGTCAGATCGGCATCGCGGCCAAAGGCGACAAAGAACCGGCCATCCTCGGCCACGGGGATCGCCTTGCCGTCCAGCAGCACTTCGGCAACCTCGCCGCCCCGCGCCTTGCCGCGCCCGAACCCGCCCTGTGCCATTGCGCCTGTCAGTTCGATTACCCGCGGTGCGGCGGGTATGGCCGCTTCGGCAACCGCAATCTCCGAAGCGGGCGATGCCGGAACGGTCGGCTCGGCTATTGTCGATTCGGTGATGGCGGGTTCGCTGGCGACCGGCTGCGAACAGGCCGCAAGCAGCGTGATAGCGAGCAACGCCCTCACAGCTTTCCCGCGTCGCGCGCCTCGGTATAGCGCGCCACCGCGACCTCCGCGGAGGCATAGGCTTCCTGTAGTTCGAAACTCCAGTAGCGCAGATCATTCAGTGGGATGCGCGCACCCGTCACGGCGCACACGACATGGTCGCCGTTCGACAGCACGCGAAAATTACCCGACTGGTAGTCGAGGCGCGCAGGGCGGTTCTTGCCAAGTGTTAGCATCGAAATATGTCCGTCATGCGCCGTCCATAGCGTAGATGAACATGAATTTCATCCGCGCGAATCAGGCGACCTTGCGATATTCCGGGCCATAGCGTGTCCAGCCGCCTTGGCGCTGCGCCAGCCGGTCGGCGATGACGGCCAGCACTTCGGCGTTCCACGCAAGACCGACATGGCTGGAGCGGACGCGCACCGACTCGTACATCTCGCCATCGCCGATATTGGCGCATTTCGGCGCGACAATGCCATCTTCATCGGTATAGATCGAGGTAAGCGGCACCGGCGGCGCTTCGCCCAGGTCGGTCGTCACGGGCGGGTGGTTCACCAGATGATCGTTCAGCCGCTCATATAATTTCCAGGCCCGGTTCGCGCGCATGTCGCCAACACAGGGTGTGCCCGCCGTCACCACGACACGGACCAGGTCCGGCGCGCGCTTGGCCGCTTCGCGCGCATAGAGGCCGCCCAGCGACCAGCCGACCAGGCTGACCTTGCCGCCGCTCTTTTCCGCGACACGCGCCAGATGCCCCTGCATGGCGGGCAGCGTATCGGCCCGCATCCCCAGATTCTGGCCCTGTTCCCAGCCATGCACGTCATAGCCGAGCGAGGCGAGGCGGCGGCGGAGCAGGAATGTCGTCGTATCGGCAGCCAGAAACCCTGGATAGACAATGACCGCATGTCCGTCGCCGCGCGGCAGGCCCTTCGTCGTATCGCGCATCAGGAACTGCGCGAACTCGCCCACAGCGCGCACTTCCTTCACATACTGCAGCAGGGTGGGCGCGGCGATCCGGTCTTCGGCTGCGATTGGGGTCTGAACAGTCATCAAACCGTCATAAAGGCAGCTTCCTGATAAATCCATGAACGGCGGGCGCGATATCCGCGCGTTTCAGCGCAAGGTCGATGGTGGCGTTTACGAAGCCCGCCTTGTCGCCGCAATCATGCCGGTCGCCGTCGAAGGTGAAGGCGTGGAAGGGCTGCGTGCCGATCATCGAGGCCATCGCGTCGGTCAGCTGGATCTCCCCGCCCGCGCCAACACCCTGCGTCTTCAAAATGCCCATGACTTCTGGTTGCAGTATGTAACGCCCCGGCAGCATCA
>JBARZR010000093.1:0-7843 GCA_049650205.1 Pacificimonas sp.
GCGTCACACCGTTCGCGCGCACCCCCGCCCGGGCCAGGCCGCGCCCGACGCGGTTCAGCACCGGGTCGATCAGGGGTCGGATCTTCGCATCGAACATCGCTCTACACCACCGGCGTCACGATACCGACGACCGCCGCCGTCATCAGGGTCGCGGCATTGCCCGCGATCCAGCTTTTCAACCCCAGCCCCGCCGCCTCCGCCCGTCGTCCCGGCGACAAGGTGCCAATCGTCGACACCAATAAGCCGATGCTGGCCAGATTGGCCACGCCGCACAGCGCATAGGTGGTGATGATCAGGTTGCGGCCCGTCAGTGTGCCTTCCGGCAAAGCCGCCAGCTCCAGATAGGCGACATATTCGTTCAGGATCGCCTTCGTTCCCATCAGCGCACCCGCTGTCTGCGCGTCGCTCCAGCCGACGCCCACGGCCCACATGATGGGCGCGAACAGCCAGCCGAAGATGCGCTTCACCGAAAGCGCCTCGCCATCCACGAACGGCAGCAGCGCCAGCATCTGATCGGCCAGCGCCACCAGCGCGAAGATGACGATGATGACCGCGATCACCGCCAGGAACAGCTTCAGCCCGTCCATGGTCCCCTGCACGATCGCGTCCAGCGTGCCCGCATATTTCAGACCGGGCGCGTCCCGGTCCTCCGCCGTCGCGCCGCCGCCCGGAACCATCAGCCGCGCGACCAGCAACGCGGCGGGCAGCGATATGATCGACGCCGCGATCATATGCCCGACCGCATCCGGCAGCGTGTCCGACAGCGTCGTCGCGTACAGGATCAGGATCGCGCCCGATATCGTCGACATGGCCAGCACCATGACCTGGAACAGCTCAGCGCGCGACATCCGCTCCAGATAGGCGCGGATGACCAGCGGTGCCTCGACAACCCCCAGGAACAGGCTCGTCCCGCCCATCAGGCCGACGACGCCCGACACGCCCAGCCCTTTCTGCAGCAGCTTCGACAGTCCCCGCACGATCAGCGGCAATATCCGCCAGTGCCAGAACAGCGCCGCCAACGCGGAGAACACGATGACCAGCGGCAATATCTGAAACGCGATGATCAGCGGCGGCTGCGCATCATCCTTCAGTGCGAAGGGCAGTTCAGCACCGCCCAGATAACCGAACATATATGACGACCCCGCCAGCGTCGCCTGCTCGACCGCCGCCACCGCCCCGTTGGCCAGCCGCATTACGCTCCACATGAAGGGCACGCGCACGATAAGCAGCGCCAGCGCTAGCTGCGCCGCCAGCGCCGCCGCAGTCCAGCGCCATGACGGCACGCCGCGCCGGTCCTCGGACAGTGCCCAGACCAGCGCCAATATGGCGACGATGCCGATCACCCCCTGAAATTGCTGCAAGATGGCCACGTCCGCTATTCCCCTCGCGCCTCACGCGAAACGCACGGGGCCATCCATCACAAGTTCGTCCGGCAGGGCCAGGCGGGTTACAGTGCTACGATCCGCCCATCGCGCTCACGTCCAGCGGCACCACATCCTGCTCGATGGTTCCGAAAATCGGCTTCCCGTCCGCGCCGTCCATCCAGATGCGGACATTGTCGCCGACCTTCATGAATTCCGTCTTCGGCTCGCCGTGGGCGATGGTTTCGATCATGCGCTGCTCGGCGATGCAGCTATAGCCCTTGCCGCCATCCGCGACGGGCCGCCCGGGCGAATTGTCGGGGTCGCGGTTCGACACCGTGCCCGACCCGATGATCGTGCCCGCACCCAGCTCACGCGTCTTCGCCAGATGCGCGACCAGCACGCCCATGTCGAAGGTCATTTCCTCGCCCGCCTCGGCGCGTCCGAAGGGCTGGCCGTTATAATCCACTTTCAGCACATGGTGCAGCTTGCCGTCCTTCCACGCGTCGCCCAGTTCATCCGGCGTCACAAAAACAGGCCCCAGCGCGCTGGCGGGTTTCGACTGCACGAAGCCGAATCCCTTGCCCAGTTCCGCCGGGATCAGGTTGCGCAGGGACACATCGTTGATGATGCCGATCAGCGCGACATGATCCAGCGCGCGGTCCGGCGTCACGCCCTGCGGCACGTCCGTCGTGACGACGACGATCTCCGCCTCCATGTCGCAGCCCCAGGCTTCGTCGGCCAGCCGGATCGGGTCGCGCGCGGCGATAAAACCATCGCTGCCGCCTTGGTACATCAGCGGGTCTTCCCAGAAACTCTCCGGCAGTTCCGCGCCCCGCGCCCGCCGCACCAGCTCGACATGGTTCACATAGGCCGATCCGTCCGCCCACTGATAGGCGCGCGGCAGCGGCGCATCCGCCTCCCGCTCGTGAAAGCGGTCGCGCGGAATGACTTCATGCTCCAGGTCCTCCGCCAGCTTTTCCAGCTGCGGCCGGACGACGGTCCAGTCATCCAGCGCAGCCTGCATGGTCGGCGCGACATGATGCGCGTCGGCATACCAGGCCAGATCCTTCGATACGACGACGAGGCGACCGTCACGGCCATGTTTCAAACTGGCAAGTTTCATTTTGAACGCTTTCTTCGTTTCGGAGAAAAAATAATCCACGGTGGCTACGCGCTATTAACCAAAGCAGCCTAACAGCAGGCATGTCCAGTTACACGAGAGTTTATCGAATTTATAATTGATGTTCCGGATCTGCCTCCTCCTCCTTGTCGCCGCCGCGACGGCCATGCCCGCCTGGGCGCAGCAGACCTGCGCGCCCGCAAACCGGTTTGAGCTCAATTGGAACAATTATCCGGATCAGGTTCTCAACGTGAATCAGGCTCATCCCTTCGTGCTTACCAATGCCGCCGGGGAACAGCTGACCGTCACGATCAGTTTCGCAGGTGACATTGCTGACATTGCTCCGCTCAACGGCAGCGCGACACCGAATATCAGTCTTTACAATACAGGCGGTGTTCCAGGGCAAAGATCCCTGACGATCGGCAGCGATTTCGACGCCCGCCACAACAACATCAATGGCAACAATGATGTGATGGTCATCAACTTCACCTTTTCCAGACCGATCAAGGACGCCGTCCTGCGCGTGGTGGATGTGGATTATATCCAGGACGATTTCCGCGATTGGGTCCGGCTGATCGGATTCAGAAATGGTGCGACACGGCTTCCAGCGATTTCGACGCCATCTGCGAACAATGTTGTCTTCACGAATAATAATAACGGATTCCCGCCAATCGCAGCCAATGATGGTGTCGGCAACGGTCCCAGCAGCCCAACTCAGGATCGCGGCAATCTCAACGGCACATGGTCGGTACCGGTCGACGCCCTTCAGGTACGCTACGCCAACGGACCAGCCCAATATACCGGTGGGCCGATCAGCGATCAGGGCATCGGACTGGGCGTCACCGCCTTCTGCTCGATGCCCAACGTCGAAATCGAAAAATCCGTCCAGCCCGCCTCGGCCACTGGCACGGAAAAGTTCGCCCTGCCTGGCAATGACATGATCTATACGCTGAAGGTATCAAACACGGGCAGCATCGCCACCGACAACAGCCCCGTCACCCTGACCGACCTGCTGCCCGCTAGTGTGACGATGTTCACGGGCAATCATGCAGGCAGCGGTGGCGCATTCGAATTCGTCGACTCAGGGACCGGCCTGACCTGTTGCAACACGGTTTCCGACTTTGGCAGTGGTAGCCCGGTAACCTTTGGCTATGGCCCCAATGGCTCCTACGATCCTAATGTCACCGGTGTGCGCATCGCGCCCAGCGGCAACATTCCCGCCTATTCCAGCTTCGAAGTCAATTTCCGGGTGAGGATAAAGTAGCGACCTCCGTCTTCACGGGGCTGACCACCGGCCCACGATATTTCTCGAACCACGCCAGGATATAGCCGATCTTGTTCATCAGGTTTGATGGCCGCGCGGCTATGCTGTGCCCGGCACCCTTGATCCGCACCATCGCAGTATCGACACCTTTCAGCTGCAGCGCACCGTAATATTGCTCCGTCTCCGACATCGGCGTGCGGTAATCGTCTTCCCCGGTCAGCAGCATCGTCGGCGTTGTCACATTGCCAACCAGCGACAGCGGCGAGCGCCGCCAATATTCCGCCTGATTCTCCCACGGCATCGCGCCCATCCAGTATTTCGCGAAATAGGGAATGCCGTCCGCCGTCAGGACGAAGCTGGTCCAGTTGATGACGGGCTTCGCCACCACGGCTGCCCGAAACCGGTCCGTCTTGCCGATGATCCACGCCGTCAGCACGCCGCCGCCCGATCCGCCGGTCACAAACAGCTGGTCGGTATCGACATAGCCCTTCGCGATGACGCCATCGACCGC
Source organism: Pacificimonas sp. (assembly GCA_049650205.1). Lineage (GTDB taxonomy): Bacteria > Pseudomonadota > Alphaproteobacteria > Sphingomonadales > Sphingomonadaceae > Pacificimonas. The sequence goes on from JBARZR010000093.1 coordinate 4,260, forward strand.
CGCCATCAGGTCGTCATAATCGCCGCCCGGATAGGCTTTGTCGATCTCGAGCGCGAAGTCGGTGCCATAGCTGGTCGAGCCGCGCGGGTTGGAATAGACCACGACATAGCCCGCTGCCGCATAGGCCTGCACCTCGGCACTGAACCGCGGGCCATAGTTGGTGTGCGGCCCGCCATGAATTTCCAGGATCATGGGATATTTACGCACCGGATCGAAGTTCGGCGGCTTCACGATCCAGCTTTGCGAGCGCGTTCCGTCCGCAGTCGTCGTCCAGATTTCTTCCGCTTCCGAAAACCACTTCACCGCCGCGACATCGTCGTTCAGCCGCGTCAACTGGTGCGTTTCCCCGCCGCGCAGCACGGCCAGATCGGCGGGACGTGTCGGTGTGGTCGTATTCACCACAATGGTCCCTGCATCGTCCGCGACAGAGAAACTGCCGCCGGAATAGGGCCGTCCCAGGCTTTCCCCGCCCAGACCGCCCGCAAGATCGCGCACCCCACCCGACAGGTCCGCACGTGCCAGGATCGTGTCGCCCTCATCGTCATAGCTGAAGACGATGCTGTCGCTATCCGCGCTCCATTCCAAACCGCCGATGACCCGGTCCGTCCCGCTCGCCAGTCGCCGCGCGTTCGATCCGTCCATGTCCATCGCCCACAGGCGGAACGGCTGATGCGCCTTCAGATTGTCTGTATAGCCCAGCCAGGCGATCCGCCGCCCGTCCGGCGAAACCATGGGCGCGATATCCGGCCCGGCATTTTCGCGCAGCCGCGTCATCGCCCCCGTCCGCGCGTTGACGCGGTAGATATCGGAATAGCTGTCCCCACGCCGCCAGTCCGGGTTGCGGTCGGCGGCGATAATCAGGTCGCGCCCGTCCCGCGTCCATGCCGCTGTGCCGCCATGGTCGAAATCGCCCTTCGTCACCTGAAACGGCGTGCCGCCCTCCGCGCTGACCGTGAAGATATGGCTGACGCCCTGCTCGTAATAGCCCGCACCGTCGCCGCGATAGCTGATCCGGTCAATAACGGTGGGTTTCTCCGCCCAGTCCGCGCCTTCGGGCGGCGCCGGCAGTTTCGCCAGCGGCTCCGGCTCGTCCTTCACGAACATCGAAAAGGCGAGCGTCCGTCCGTCCGGCGACCAGCTCAGTCCCGACGGCCCCTCCGTCAGGTCGGTCAGCCGCGCGGTCGCGCCCGTATCCATCCAGCGCACATAGATCTGCGCGCCCTGATCGGCGCTTGTCACATAGGCCAGCCGCTTCCCATCCGGCGACCAGCGCGGGCTGGAATAGCTCGTCGTTCCCGACAAGAGAGGGCGGTGCGCGCCCGACGCGATATCAACCATCCAGAGATTGGATCGCGCCTGATCCTTCATCCTGTCGAAGCTGCGCCGCACATAGACGACGCTTTTGCCATTGGGAGAGACCTGCGGATCGGCGGCATATTCCAGATCGAACACATCCACAGGCTGGAACAGCGCCGGGTCCGGATCGGCTTGCGGCTGCGCGATGACCGGTGACGCCAGCGCGAGCGCGGTGAACAGGATGATGGCTCTCATGAAAACGCCTCCCTTTTGCCGGACCTTCGTTTCACGAAAGCAGGCAAAAGAAAAGCGCTTAAAACTCACCGGTATCTGGTGAACATGCTAGTTCATCAGCCCCTCGGCCTTCATCGCCGTCTGCACGGCGGGCCGCGCGACGATGTTGGTCATATAGGCTGCAAGTTTCGGCGGTAGGTCGATCTTCTGACTGGTCGCCCAGAACAGCATGACGACGGCATAGCAGTCCGCGATCGACATTTCCTTGCCAACCAAGAACGCCTTGTCGCCCAGCATCGTCTCCATATGATCGAATTTCTTGCCGATCTTCTCGCGCGCGGCCTGTTTCTCGGCATCCGATCCGCCCTGAAACAGCGGCGCAAAGCTCTTGTGGACTTCGGTCGTAATAAACACCGTCGCTTCCAGTACGCGATAGCGCATCGTGCCATCTTTCGGCAGCAGCTTGCCGCTCTTCTCCGCGATCATCACCAGCAGCGCGGCATTCTCGGTGAAAACTTCGCCACCGGTCTCAATCGCGCCCACCGCGCCTTTCGGCGTGATGTCGTAATAATCGCGCCCATCTTCGGTCTTGTGAGTCTTCAGATCGACGCTGACCGTGTCGTAATCCAGGCCGGATTCGGCCAGTGCGATGTGATCGGCCAGGCTGCACGCGCCGGGCGAATAATACAGGGTCATGGTCATTATCGTGCGTCCTTCGCATCGCGGCCCTGATATTGCCGTTCGTCGGCTTTGGTGACGCCCTCGGTGGCATCGGCATCGCGAACCCGCTCCTTGCTCGCCTGCGTCGCGACGTCGGTCTGCAGATCACCACCCGCCCGGCCCTGCTGGTTCGGCGTTTCGCTATCGGGAATCATGTGGCCGTCGTCATTGCGCTTCGCCGTTTCCGCGCGCCGGTTCATGTCTTTGCTTTCATTTACCATTACTCTCTCCTTCCCATGACCAACGATGCCCGCGCCCCGACGTTCCTTGCGCGCCAGCGCCCATCCCGGCAAAGGCACCGGCAACCATGGAAGACACCAACTACGCCATCCGCCCCGCCGCGCCCGACGATGCCGCGCGCCTGTCCCTGATCGGCAAATCCACCTTCCTCGAAAGTTTCGCCGACATACTCCCCGGCCAGGACATATTGATGCACTGCATGCACCAGCACAGCCGCGACGATTATGCCGCCCGGCTGCGCTCGGCGGAGGACGCGCTCTGGCTCGCGGAACTGCCCAAGGGCGCGCCCATCGGTTATGCCGCTCTCAGTCCTCCCGACCTGCCCGAAGTCGAGGTCGATGACGGCGACATCGAACTGAAGCGCATCTATGTCCTCAGCCGCTTTCATGGCTCCGGCGTCGCGAAACAGCTGATGGACGCTGCCGTGAAGCACGCGAGGGCCGCAACCCGCAAACGCCTGCTGCTCGGCGTCTACGGCCGCAACGGCCGCGCCATCCGCTTCTACCAGAAACACGGCTTCTCCGTCATCGGCAGCCGCAAATTTCTCGTAGGTGCAAACCGCTATGACGACGTTATCATGGCGCGAAATCTGACCGGAGAGACAAATGAAGAGTAAAGCCGCGGTTGCCTTCGAAGCGAAGACACCGCTCGAAATCGTCGAAATCGACCTCGAGGGCCCGAAAGAAGGCGAAGTGCTCGTCGAGCTGATGGCGACCGGCATCTGTCACACAGACGCCTACACGCTTGACGGTCACGACGCGGAGGGGAAGTTTCCGTCCGTCCTCGGGCATGAGGGCGCGGGCGTCGTGCGCGAACTCGGCAAGGGCGTGACGAGCGTCGCGAAGGACGATCATGTTATTCCGCTCTACACGCCCGAGTGTCGCAAATGCGCGGAGTGTCTCTCCGGCAAGACCAATCTCTGCTCCGCAATTCGCGGCACGCAGGGCAAGGGCGTCATGCCCGACGGCACCAGCCGCATGAGCCACAAGGGCGACACGCTCTAGCACTATATGGGCTGCTCGACCTTCTCGAACTTCATCGTCGTGCCGGAAATCGCGCTGGCGAAGATCGACGCCGACGCCCCCTTCGCCAGC
>JBARZR010000094.1:0-1628 GCA_049650205.1 Pacificimonas sp.
TCGCCATCCTGCGCGGGTCCGCCATCGTCTTTCCGCGCCCGCGGTCGGCGGGTGGCGGGCTTGCGCGCCGCGCGTCCCCCCCCGTCCCCGTCACCGCCGCCGTCGCTATCGTCGCTATCGGCGCTATCGTCGCTATCGTCGCCGGAGGGTTTCCGTCCGCCGTCATTGCCACGAAAGTCCTGGCGGCTGTCATTACGACTCCGGTTCTGGTTGCGGCCCCTGGTGTTCTGGTTGCGGCCGGACTGGCGATCGTCGTCGTCGTCGTCATCGTCGTCATCGTCATCGCTGTCGTCGTTGCGATTGCGGCCCCGGCTATTTTGCTGGCCGTCCTTTTTCGCCTGCATTTCCGCGACGACGCGGAAATAGTGGTCGGCGAACTGCAGATAATATTCCGCCTGCACGGGCTCGTCGGACTGGGCGGCGTCGCGCGCCATGTTCTGGTATTTTTCCAGAAGCTGTTTCGCGTTGCCGCGCTGGCGGTTCTGGTTGTGCGGATTGCCGCCCTGCTGACGACCGCCCGAACGGCGGCGACGTCCCGATTGCGCATTTCTCATGGCTATGATTCGTTTTCCTTGCCCTTGCCGCCCTTCTCCGGCGGCGCGCGCCCAAAAAGCGCAAAACAGCGGCATTCCTATGAGTGCCGGTGTGTATCGAAGGTTGCTGTAACCCGCGTTGCCACCCTCCCGGGGTGTGCGGTCACGGCTGCTGACATAGCAGGTATGCGGTCCTTGCCAAGCCCCAAATTGCGAACGCGCGCTATGACCGCCGGAACAGGAGCGCCCGCTCATGGCCGCCGAGATCGGCCCGGCCGGCGACGAAAGCGAGGCCGGAGTCCGCCGCGATGCGGCGCACATCGCCCGCTTGACCCGCGCCGATCTCAAATATCGCCAGACCGTCCGCAGTCAGACGTCCGGCCAGCTGCGGCAGAATAAGGCGATAGTCGGAAAGACCGGAATCGGCCGCAAAAAGCGCGGCGCCGGGCTCATATTCCCGCACGCCCGGCCCGAGCATGTCTGCGCGGTCGACATAGGGCGGATTGCACAGGATCAGATCATAAGCCCCGGTGACCCCCGCGCACCAGTCGCCTTGCTGGAATCCAGTCCGCTCCGCCATGCCAAGCCGCGCGGCATTATCCGCCGCCACGGCCAGCGCGGCGTCACTCGCATCGACACCGAGCCCCTGCGCGCCGGGATATTCACTGAGCGCGGCGAGCAGCAGACAACCGCTGCCCGTGCCCAGATCGAGAATTTTCAAGGGGGGCCGCGGCAGGTGCGCCAGCGCCGCCTCGATCAGGCTCTCGCTATCGGCGCGGGGAATCAGTGTATCGGGCGTGACGCGGAAGGGCAGCGACCAGAATTCGGCGTTTCCGGTGATATAGGCGAGCGGTTCGCCCGAGGCGCGGCGGGCGATCAGCGCGGCATAGGCGTCGCCGTCCATCGCATGACGCGCCATGTCCAGCAGCAACTGTCCCCGCTCCACGCCGGCCAGATGCGCCGCCAGCAATTCGGCATCCAGCCGCGCCGTCCCGGGTTGCGCGCCTGCCGACAATATCGCGGCACCCCGGCGGATGTCGGCGGCCGTGCCGCTCAATCCGCGCCCTCGCCCAGACCCGCCAGCCTGTCCGCCTC
>JBARZR010000095.1:0-13263 GCA_049650205.1 Pacificimonas sp.
AGATAGCTGTACATCATCGATCGGGTTAGTGTGGCGACGGCGAAGAAGATCGCCGAGGTCAGAAAGATATTGGGGACGGCCAGTATGAAATAGGACCAGGCATAGTCGCCGATACGGTTCGGACCGACCGTCTCCACGTCCAGCCATGGCATCAGCGATCCGAACCATATGGCAAAAGGGACGATCAGGAAGGCGACGGCGGCGACGGCGAACGCGCCCGCGAAACGCCCCAGAAGATAGGCCGCTTTCGTGACGCGGGTAGACCTGACCATGGGGCCGAAGCCGCTCTCGTCGTCGCGCACGATCACATTGGCGACGAAGGCGGTCGTTACGAACATGAAAAAAAGCGTCATGATCTGCTGAATCTGCATCAGCGCCTGCGGGCTGTTGACATTGACGTTCCCGCCCGATCCGATCTGGATCTGCTCGACCGTCACCGCGCCGAAGGTCAGCAGGCCGAACAGGATGGTGACGACCCAGAAGACCGGACTGGTCAGCTGGTAACGAAGCTCGAAAGCGGCGATCTTCGCGAACATCAGGCGGCAACTGCCTCTGCGGGAACACCGCGCCGGGTCTTGGCGAGCGTAGAGAAATAAACATCCTCCAGTCCCCCATCCACGCTGCGATAGCCGTCGCCGGGGTCGGTTTCCGACAGGATGTGAACGATGGTCTCGCCCGCGAACAGGCGTGTCGAGATGACTTCGTGTTTCGCGCGGACGGCGTCCAGATCGCCCCGTGCGATGGTTTTCGCCCAGACGGTGCCCTTCGCCCGCGCCATCAGCTCTCGCGGGGCGCCCTCCAGCTCGATCCGGCCCGCAGCCAGCACGGCCATGCGCGGGCAGAGGTCGGCGACATCCTCGACGATGTGCGTGGACAGGATCACAACGACGCGCTCGCCGATTTCCGCCAGCAGGTTCAGGAAGCGGTTGCGCTCCTCGGGATCCAGGCCCGCCGTCGGTTCGTCGACGATGATGAGGTCGGGGTTGCCGATCAGCGCCTGCGCGATGCCAAAACGCTGCCGCATTCCGCCGGAAAAGCCCGCGATGGCCTTCTTGCGGACCTCCCATAAATTGGTCTGGTTCAGGAGGGTTTCGACCGTCGCCTTGCGATCCGCGCCAGACGACACGCCCTTCAGAACGGCCATATGATCGAGCATGTCGTAGGCGGAAACCCGCGGATACACGCCGAAATCCTGAGGCAGATAGCCAAGACGTTCGCGGAGTTTCTCAGGTTCGGCGATGACGTCGATCTCACCGAACCGGATACCGCCCGACGTCGGTGTCTGCAGCGTCGCGATACAGCGCATCAGCGACGATTTGCCAGCGCCGTTCGGACCGAGAAGGCCGAACATACCCGTCGGCACCTCAAGCGAAACCCCGTCCAGTGCTTTCGTGCCGTTCGGATAGACGTGGGTGACATCGGTTATGCTGAGCATATTGCGGTTCCTCCGGAGGAGGGAACTAGCGAGGTGTGTTGCCCAGGTAAAGCAGTAAATGCAGATTAAGCCGGCCTGTCGTCAGACGATGGTTGCACCGCCGTCGATAACCATGGCCTGCCCGCTGGTGAACGCGCCCGCCCTCGTCGCCAGGAACACCGCCATGCCGGCGATCTCGTCCGGCTCGCCGATGCGGTGCAGCGTCGACTGCGCGGTCGCCATTTTCAGAGTGTCGGGATTTTCCCACAGCGCGCGGGCGAAATCGGTCTTGATAAGGCCGGGGCAGATGGCGTTGACGCGGATATTGTCGGGGCCAAGCTCCGCAGCATAGTTGCGGACCAGCTGCAGATCGGCGGCCTTCGAGATGTTGTAGGCACCGATGACCGTGGACGCTTTCAAACCGCCGATGGACGAGACCACAGTGATCGACCCGCCCTTGCGCTCGCGTATCCGCGGCGCGGTCAGCTGGATCAGCCAGTGGTTCGACACGATATTGTTATGCAGGATCTTCTCGAACTGCTCGTCGCCGATTTCAGCCAATGGGCCATAATAGGGATTGGAGGCGGCGTTGCAGACGACGGCGTCGATCTGGCCCCATTTCGACATGGCGGCGTCGACCAGCGCGCCAAGGTCGTCCTTGGAAGAGATGTTGCACGCCTGTGCGATAGCGGCGTCGCGTCCCACAGTTTTGTTGATTTCCGCGACAGCTTCCTCGCAGGCGTCGATCTTGCGGCTGGAGACGACGACATTCGCGCCATGTTCCGCCATGCGGTGGGCGATGGCCTTGCCGATCCCACGGCTGGAACCGGTGATGATGGCGGTCTGGCCGGTCATGTCGAACAGGGCGGGAATGGTCATGGGCGGTTCCTCTTTGCGGTTGGAACCGTCCAACGGTATCCCGGCGCGCGGGACAGCCTGACGATTCCGCTAGTCAGGGGTGCGAATGTCTCGCCACCGTTATTCCCGCGCATGCGGGAATCCAGTATCGCGCGGTTTCGGAAATCAGGAATAATTCCGGATCTCCGCATTCACCAGGATGACGCGAGTCTGTTCAGGCACGTGCGGGGTGAGGCGCGCGGCCTTGACCGCTTTCATGGCATCGATGGCGTTGCGTTCGATGCAGGCGATATGGACGAGCCCGCCGCGATGAACTGACCGCCGATCGTGCAAAACCTGCTGAAGGGTGTCGAGAACAAAGCTGGCATGCGTCGTCCTGCTGACCCGCCGGCCCACGATATAGCGCGCATCAACCGTTCGACGGTGAAGCGGGCGATGGCGAACCCTTCACGGTTCGTCCGCAGCCGCAGCTTGCGCACGCCAAAAACCGCGAAGTTCTCGGCGAACATGCGCACGACCTCTGGCTTGAGGGTGGGATCGCGCTTCGTCCGCTCTGACGGACATGTGGATCCCGCCGCTGCTTTCGACCTCTGCCTCCCGATCTTCCTCGCTTTCGAACGCGACATTGAGATCGGAAGAAGTTCCCGACATGTGTAGACGCGCTCGAAGCATAGTGCATTTGTCGGTCTTCGTGGAAACTTGGCAAGGGTCGCCAATATACCCGCCAAAATAGATCCTGGTTCCTCTCTACCCCGTTAATGACCTAATCAAGAAGCAGTGAAATGGGTTTCCTTCTTAACGGGAACCTATAAATCAGGTTGAAGGTCACATATAAACCATGTCGGGGGTGGGCGTGGAAGCATATTCAGACAGGACAGCTGCACGACCGGATCATGTGCTCGAGGTTTCGCTTTTTGGCGTCTTTGAGCTTAACGCCTCTGACGGCACGGCCATCAATCTGTCCAATCGCAAGGCCCGAGCGCTGCTGGCGATGCTGTGCCTCATGCGCGATGAAGCGATAGAGCGCGATTATATCAGCAAGTTGCTATGGCCTGGCCGGTTTCAGGCGCAAGCGCGCGCCAGCCTTCGGCAGTGCCTGCTCAGCCTAGGCAAGGCTTTGGCGCCGCAGGGTGCCGATTTGCTCGAAATATCCCACAATAGGGTCGCGGTCCCCGCGGCGGCCATGCAGAGCGATCTGACCCGGCTCGAAACCGCTCTGGCGCAGGGCCGCACCGAAGACGCGCGTGAAATTCTAATGCTCGCCGGGAACAAGCCCCTGCTGGATCAGATGGAGTTCGGCGACCCTTTCCGGCAATGGCTGACCATCCAGCGGCAGAATGTCGAGAACCGCTTGCAGATCGCGGTCGACCGCGCGCTGTCCATGCTCAAGACCGAAGGCGATGCCGAAGCTCATGAACGCCTATCCAAAGCATGGCGGGTCCGTGCGCGACCGACGGCACCGCGTGTCGAAGACAAGCGGCGCATCGCCGTCCTGCCGTTCGAACAGCATGACGAGATCGGAGGCGAATTCTTCCTCGCCGAGGGCGTGGTCGAGGAGCTTTCCTCAGGTTTGGGAAGAGTATCGAACATGGCAGTGGCGGGGAGGACTTCAGTCGCCGCCGTTGCGAACAGTGGCAAGACGCTACCCGAGATCGCCTCGGTTCTCAGCGTCTCCAACCTGATCGAGGGATCGGTCCATCGCTCCGCCGAAAATATCCGGATCAACTTGCGCCTTATCGACGGGCAAACCGGTACCGAGACCTGGTCCGATCAAGTCGGTGGTACCATCGAAGAGATTCTGGGATCGCGGCAAGTCATCGGCGGAAATGTCATCGGCGGTCTCTGCAAGGCGCTTGGCATAAAGCCTGCCCCCCTGCCGAGGCGCAGGATGACCAACAGCCGCGAGGCATACGCCCTCTACCTTCAGGGCCGCGCGCTTACCTATCGCGCCATTGGCGACGGGGTTCTGGAAAAAGCCATCGACCTGCTTGAAGCCGCTCTGGCGCTGGACCCGGACTTCGCCGAATGCTGGACTGCGCTTGCCGAAGCGCATGTTTTTACGACCGTCTATACGCCTTGCCTCGAACGGGTCGCTGAATCCGAACGCTTGGTCGAATGCGCGAACAGGGCGATCGCGCTCGACCCTTCGCAGGGCCATGCCCATGCCATGCTCGGCATTCACGAATGGACCCGGCAAAACCCGGTCAAGGCGTTGGATTTCGCCTTCGAGGCCTACCGGCTGGAGCCGAACAATGCCGACGTGACCATAAGGCTCGGCTCGTTTCTTCTGTATATTGGACGCACGCGCGAAGCCCTTCCCTATATCGAGGCGGCGATAGCCCAGGATCCGATATTCGGCCGAAACTACGCCATGCTCTGCGCCGCGCATTTCAATCTGGGGAACATCGACGAAGCGACGGCCGCGGGGCAGCGCATGGTCGACCTGGGAATGCCGGGCATGTGGCTCGCAATCGCCACCGCCCTTTCGGGCGACAACGAGGCCGGGGCCGAAATTTACTACCGATCCCGGCTGCTCATGAACACCGCGATCCTGCCGCCAGCCGGCACCGCCCCGATGGCGGACGATGCGCGCGACGCCTATTGGCGGATCGCGGCGAACGGCTGTTGCAGCGGCAAGGCGGAGGATCGCGCACTCTACTGCCAGCTGCTCGAAGGGCTCCACGCGACCATGCCCGACCCCTATGATCCGTCGGTCGCATTTCCGGCGATCTGGATGGGCCATGCCGACCTCATGATGAAAATCTACAGCGAGCAAATCCATCCCGCCAACATGTTCGGCCTGATGAGCCTGTGGGCCGATGTCGAACCGATACGGCAGATACGCTCCCATCCCGATTTCCTCGACTTCGCAGAACGCATCGGTCTGGTCGCTTCATGGGAGAAATATGGCTGGCCGGACCTGATTTCCGGCGATCCGCGCAGGAATTGACGCTTTTTTGACGCTTCGGCGGATTGACGGTGCTGCCGGACGGGGCGCATCTATAGCCGCAGGGACACAGTAGGTTACGGCTCGACGACAGACGAAAGTTTGCGCTTTCGGCTGTGGGAAAGCTGTGCCTCGCGGAGCGGGGAGACGCGCGGTGAAATCCATGGTTTTGAAAGCGCTTGCACTCGCCGCCCCATCGGCAGGGTCGTGAGATGACCTTCGCCCCGCCCTCCTTCGATCTCACCGACCGCGTCGCGGTTGTTACTGGCGGTAATCGCGGGATCGGGCGTGCCATCGCGCTCGGGCTCGCCCATGCCGGCGCCTCGGTGGCGATCCTTGCGCGGGACGGCGACCGCAATGCTGCGGTCGAAAGCGAGATCGAGGCCAGCGGTGTCTCGGCTTACGCGGATACGCTCGACGTGACCGACCGGAACTCTCTCGTTTCGGCAATGAACCATGTCGAACAGGCGCTGGGACCAGTCGACATCCTCGTCAACAATGCCGGGAATATCGACATCAGTGGCGGTGTGCTGGACCAATCGGAAGCGGGCTGGGATAACGCCGTCGCCACCCACCTTGATGCGACCATGTTGCTCTCAAAGATCGCCGCAACATCGATGAAGGCGCGCGGTCGTGGCAAAATTCTCAACCTTGCCAGCATGTATGCGATTTTCGGCGCGGCGGCTTTGCCATCCTATGCCGCCGTCAAGGGCGCAATCGTCCAGCTAACGAAATCTATGGCGATCGAGCTTGCCCCACACGGCATCCAGGTCAACGCCATCGCGCCCGGCTGGATTTCTACCGAGATGACCCAGATCGCCCGCGACGATCCGGGCTGGGCAGACTTTCAGACGATGCTGCTGGCGCGCACGCCGATGGGGCGCTGGGGCGAACCCGATGAATGCGCCGGTGCCGCCGTGTTCCTGGCCAGCGAAGCTGCGCGCTTCGTGACCGGCATCACCCTGCCGGTCGACGGCGGATATTCGGTTTTTTGATCAACTCACCCGCCGCCCAATCGCGCGGCTGACAGGAGAAAATTATGACCAAACACAATCGCTCGATGTCGCGCCGTCGTTTCGCTCTCGGCGCTGCTTGCACTGCCGGCTTGGCGGCAACCGGTGTAGCACGCGCCCGGCAAGTGCTGGCACCGACCCCCGAACAGGCGCTCGGCCCCTTCTATCCCATCGGCTACACTGGCGAAGACGATTTCGACATGACCCATCTTGTAGGTCATTCAGAGAGAGCGCTGGGTGATGTGATCGAGGTTAGCGGAAGCATCCTCGATCGGTACGGCAATCCAATGCGCGGCGCGATGGTCGAGCTGTGGCAGGCCAACGACGCCGGACGCTATGCCCACGCAAACGACGTCAGCACAGGCGCGCTCGATCCCAACTTTCAGGGCGTTGCCCGGCTCGTGACCGGACCATCCGGCGAATGGCGGATCAAGACGATCAAGCCGCGCTTTTACGATACGCCGTTGGGCCTGCGCACGCCGCATATCCACTTCGACATTAAAGGTGCCGCGCACCGGCTCGTCACGCAGATGTATTTCGATGACGATGCCGAGCAGAACGCGCAAGACTTCGTCTACGCGCCGCTTGGCGAGCAGGCCGCTGCGACAGTCGCCAAGACGACCGCGCCCGCCACCTATCGCTGGGATGTTGTGCTCATGGATACGGCTCCGTGATCGACACGGCAGCAGTCCAGCCAGCAAGCGCGTCCTCGCGTGCCAGCTTCTCCAAACTGCTGGGACCGGCGCTGCTCTTCTCCGGTGTTGCCATCGGCACCTCGCATCTGGTGCAATCGACCAGAGCCGGAGCGGTTTACGGCCTCGGGCTGGTCGGCGTTATCTTGGTCGCCAACCTGCTTAAATATCCTGCGTTTCGTTTCGGGGTCGATTATGGCCACGCAACCGGACGTTCGATCCTTGCCGGATATCGCCACCTCGGTCGCTGGGCAGTGGTGCTGTTCGCTCTCGTAATTTTGCCGATCACGCCAATCATTCACGGCGCTGTTTCCGCGGCGACTGCCGGGGTGTTCGTCGCCGCAACCGGGATCGAAGCGCAGACACCGGTGGTCGGTGCCATCCTGTTGCTGGTGGTCGGCGGCCTGCTGTTTCGCGGTGGGTACGACTGGCTCGACAAGATCAACCGCGTTCTTTTGACATTCCTCGTCATTTCCACCGTGATCGCGACAGCGCTGGTGCTGCCGCGAGTGGCTTGGCCTACACTCGTCGATTTCTCGTGGATGGTGGACCCGGTCGCGGTTCTATTCGTAATCGCGCTGGCGGGTTTCATGCCGAACCCGCTTGAGGTTTCGGTATCGCAATCGCTTTGGACTGCCAGGGTCGAGCGCAACCTCAGCGAAGGGCGTGATGGCGAAGTCGGCGGCAGCCGCATCGAAGATGCGCGTCTGGCGTTTGCGTCGAGTTATGGCCTGACAGCGATTTTGGCGGTGTGTTTCTGCATTATGGGGGCCGGCGTCATGCATCCGGGCGGAATTACGCCGGAAAGCAGCGCGCCTGCATTCGCAGCGCAGGTGATCGACCTTTATCGTGTCGTTCTCGGCGACGCCGCAGCAATCCTGGCCTCCATCGCAGCACTCAGCGTCATGCTGACCACGCTGCTGGGCGGGGTCGATATCGGATGCCGGATCGCCGCTTCGACCTTCCAGCATATTTCCGACCGCTCCGGGATTGCCGCGTTCGATCGATACTACCGGATGGTCATTCCCATCGTCGTGCTGCTCGACATCGTGGTGCTGTTCACGCTGATGTCGGATTTCACCACGCTGATGGACCTGGCGACGAGCCTCGCTTTCCTCGCGGCACCCGTGATCGCGGTCCTCAACCACCTGTCTGTAGCCGGCAAGACCATGCCCGAACACGCGCGCCCCGGCGCGGTGATCAGCGCGCTCAACATCGTCGCCGTGGTGACGATGATCGGGCTGTCGGTCGCCTTTTTCACCCTGCGTTAAATCGAAAGGTATTTTCCCATGCCCGCCCAACCCAGTCCCGAGGAGCAAATCCTCGGCATCGTCACCAACCACTGGCAGGCGCATTGCGTCGGGCTGGCGGCGAAGCTTGAACTCGCCGATCACCTGGCAGACGGGCCGCTGACGGCCGGAGAGCTTGCCAAACGCACCGGCACCCACGCGCCCAGCCTGTACCGGATGTTGCGCGCCCTGGAGAGCAGCGGGATTTTCGCCGAGACAAAGACCGGAGCGTTCGAGAACACACCCGCAAGCGAGTGCCTGCGCCGCCACAAGCCAGGGTCGAACTGGGCCTGGGTGCGCTTCACGCTATGCCCCGGTGCCCCGGTTTATGAAGGCTGGCGCGGCCTGCCCCTTGCCCTTGAGAAGGGCGAGCCCGGCTTCGACCTGCTGCATGGCGAGAGCAACTGGCAGCACATGCAGGGCAATCCGGAAGCCTATTCGATCTTCAACCTCGCCATGCGCGATCTTGCGGCCACGATCGGTCCGGCGGTTGCCGAGGCCATCGACTGGAATCGCTACACCGTCATTGCCGATATCGGCGGCGGTATCGGGTCGCAACTATCCGAGATTCTGGCAGTGCATCCCGGCCCTCGCGGTGTCCTGTTCGACCTGCCCCATGTGGTGGCCGAAGCGCCGGAGAGCGAGCGGATCGAACCGGTCGGTGGCGATTTCTTCGAGGACATGTCCGTCGCGGCGGACGCTTACGTGCTGCGCTGGGTGCTGCACGACTGGTCGGACAGGGAATGTCTCCGCCTTCTCCGCAATCTCCGGGAGGCCATGCGGGGCGATGCGCGGCTGATGATCGTGGAATCGGTCCTCCCCGAAGGCCCCGAATTCGACATGGGCAAATGGATGGACCTCAACATGATGGTGATGGCCACCGGCCGCGAACGCACGGCGGCGGAATTCAAGACGGTGCTCGAACAGTCGGGCTTCACGCTTGACGCCATCGAACCGACCGCTTCGCCGCTTTCGATCCTGGTCTGCAGACCGGAATGACGATGATGGCCGACCCCGTTCCGACCCGGACAAGACGGAGAAGTTGAATGGTTGAAATTCTCAAATCCGCATTCACTCGGACTGGGCAAATATCGGCGCTTTTGGCAGTTGCCTTGGCGGCCTCCACGGCGAGCGCACAGGATCGCACGGTCGACAGGACCGGTGGTGCAGAAAACATCGGCTATGTGACCGGTGATCCCTATGATTGGCCCGATCATCTCGAAGCTGTCATCGCCGCACCCGACAATCACAAGGTACTCCTCGAGAACGAGCATGTGCGCGTACTCGAAGTGACGCTCGGGCCGCGAGAGGTCGAACCGCTGCATTTTCACCGCTGGCCGAGCGTATTGCACATCATGCAAGCGGACGAGTGGATCGACCGCGATGCCGACGGCGGCGTCATCTTCGATTCGCGCGAAGGACCGCCGCTCCAATTCCCGCGGACTCTTTGGAAAGGGCCGGAAGCGCCGCATTCGCCGGTCAATCTCAGCGACGATATCGAAGTCAGGCTACTGCGCGTCGAGATCAAGCCTCGACATGCGAACGAGGCCCGGCCGATCGAAGGATATTCGCTCTTCCCCTCCGACCGCTCGCTAACCCATGCCGAGGACGGTGTGGTGCTGCCCGATGGCCGCCTGCTCGTGGGCGATTGGGATCATGGGCTGGTGACGCTGGCACCCGACGGGACCAAGCGGCCCTTCGGCCATTTCGCGGCCGCGGGGTTCCGGACCAAGCCGAATCCCCACTGGAACAGCCCCAATGGTGTGTCTTTCGAGCCCGATGGTCGCCATGTCCTCGTCGCCGATATTACCGGCGGTCACATCTACCGTGTTGATACTCGAACCGAGGCGGTGACGCGCATCTACGACCATCCATTCGGAGTGAACGCCGCCGTGCGCGATCCGTCGGGTGCAATCTGGTTCACCCAATCGACGCGAAACAAGGCTGGCGAGGGGTCAGAGGCGCGCATGTTCGCGGCCGCGGACAAGCCCTTGGGCGATGGTGCGGTGTGGCGCATCGATCCCGACCAAATCGGCAGGCCCGACCCGGTCGCTACGAAAGTAATGGACGGTCTCGATTTCGCCAACGGTATCGCTTTCGATGATCGTCGCGGGCGGCTTTATGTGGCCGAAATCATCCGGAGCCGTATTCTAAGTTTTGACGTCGATCCGATTACCGGTCGATTGGGCGTGCGCCGCATTCTCGCAACCCTGCCGACACCCGACAATCTCGAACTCGACGCGAACGGAATGCTATGGGTCGCGAGCCCCTTCGCCAACGCCGTTTATCTGGTCGACCCCGAGACGGGCGACCGCCGCACCGTGTTCAGCCCCACTCCGGAAACAAGCGCGCGGATCGTGGCCGAGACCTCACGGCGGCTGGAAGCTGGCGAGCCGGTCCTCCCACTGCTCACGCCGGAAATGTGGGGACCGATGCCGGGACTGCTGACCGGCGTGATCCTGACATCCGATGGAACTGTCTACGTCTCCAATCTCGGCGATGGCCTCGTGCGGCTGGCTCCTCTCGCAGCACATGGTCTGAGCGAACAACCGAACGGAGAAAATGATGACTGACACGCACGAAGGACGCTGCCATTGCGGTGCCGCGACGCTGCGATTCACGGGCAAATCGGAATCCACATTCTTCTGCCATTGCGAGGATTGCCAGCGGACCACGGGAAGCCCGTTCTCGGTGGAGCTGATGGTGGCGCGCGATGGCTTTGCGAGCGCGGGCCATCTTTCCACCTACACCGTCACTGGGGACTCCGGTCAGGCCGTGCACCGGCGCAGCTGCGCGAAATGCGGCTCCGGGCTGTTCCTCGAATGCGATGCCGATCCCGAGTACGTGTTCGTGAAAGCGGGCGCGCTCGACGATGCATCCTTTGTCGAACCTGAGATGCACATTTTCGTCAGCGTGAAACAGCCATGGGTGAAAATCGCCGATGACCTCCCGCAATTTGAAGGGATGCCCCCGGAATGACCGCGTTCGCGGGGAAGGTGGCGATCGTTACGCGAGCCAGCAGCGGAATCGGCAAGGCTACCGCCGAATTGCTGGCCGAGCGCGGTGCCACGGTCGTCTGTGCCGCGCGCCGCGAGGATGAGATCGCGTCGCTTGCCGAGGCGATCCGCGCGAAGGGTGGAAAGGCCAGTCATGTCCGCACCGATGTGTCGCGAGCCGAGGATGTCGAGCGCATGGTCGACCATGCGGCTACGAGCTACGGTCGGCTGGACATCGCGGTCAACAATGCAGGCATTGGTGCCCAGGTCCACCCCATCACCGAAATGCCGGACACCTATTGGGACAAGGTTCTCGATACGAATCTGAGCGGCAATTTCCTGTGTCTGAAGCATGCAGCGAAAGCGATGCTGGCGGCAGGCAATGGCGGGGCCATCGTCAATGTCGGCTCCGTCAATTCGTTACTCGGGTGCCCGGGTGCCGCAGCCTATTGCGCGTCCAAGGCGGGGCAGCTTGCCCTGACAACCTCGGCATCTGCGGAACTGGCCTCGCAAGGGATACGCGTGAACCTCGTCTGCCCCGGCGTCACCGACACGCCGCTGCACCACGAAATCAAGGGCAGTCTCGGGACCGAGGCATTCGAGGGCATGAAAGCCCAGACCCATCAGCGCCGCTTCGGCGAGCCGGTCGAGATCGCGCGCGCCATCGCCTTCCTGTGTTCCGATGAGGCCAGCTTCGTCACTGGCAGCACGCTGACCGCCGACGGCGGCTTCCACCTGACAATCTGACGGAGGTTTCCGATGACCAAGACACTCGACATCGTGCAGCAATTCCGAGCTGCAGTCAGCGTGGCGCGCGCCACCGGGATGATCGGGTGAGCCCGGCTGTCGCGCCTATCACCGCGAGAGACCGGGTTGGCGGACTCGATATCCTGCGTGGTTTGGTCCTGATGTCGGTCGGAATGACGATGTACGTTCTCGGCTCGCTTTACGACAGCCTGAGCCCGGTCGCCTTCTTTCTTCTGAACGCCACGCTTCCGGCTGGTGGAGCCGCCTTGCTGTTCCTTTTCGGTCGGCGACTAACGCGCACACTCGATGCCGCGTCCGAAAATCACGTCGGCCAGCCTTCCGCATATTCAAAGGAACTCGCGACATGACCGACGCCTCTCTTACGGCCACCGCCACGCACCGGGCATGGCCGTCGCTGGTTGAAAACCAGCCACTGCGTTTCGCGGCGGTGATGATCCTCTATTTCATGCAAGGCGTGCCACTGGGCCTTTCGCTTATCGCCTTGCCAGCGTGGTTCGTCGCAGCGGGCGCGAGTGCGGTCGAGGTCGGGGCATTTGTCGGTATTGCGGCACTCCCATGGTCTTTGAAACCCTTGGCCGGTTTGCTCATGGACCGGTTTGCGTATCGTCCGATGGGCAGACGCCGTGCGTGGATACTCATCGCGCAAGGCTGCATGGTGATAGTTTTCCTCGCCCTTGCAATCGCTGCGCCCGATGCGAGCCAGATTGCCTTGATCGGCGGTTTCTGCTTCGCGCTGAACCTGTGCGCGATCTTCAACGATGTCGCGGTGGACGGGATGACCATCGACCTCGTTCCGCTTGAAGAGCGCGGAGCGATCACCGGGTGTCTGTATGGATCGCAATGGGTCGGCGTCGCGGTGACGAGCTTTTCCGCCGGGCAGCTTCTGGTGGGCGGGGGAACAGCAACGACCGCGGTGCTGTTCGCCGGTCTGGTGGCGGTGCCTTCACTGCTCGTCGCGTTTCTTCGGGAACGGCCCGGCGAACGCCTGATGCCGTGGACCAGCGGCACGCCGTCCGCCGAATGCGAAGCGTTGCAGCATGATGCCTGGTGGCCGGTGATCAAGGGCGTGGTGAGCTCGCTCGCCGACCGCTACATCATTGTCTACCTGCTGGCCTTCACCATGGCCGTTTCGACCTTTGCCCTGACCGATACGGCCGGCCCGATCGCAGGCGTCCAGCAGCTCGGCTGGAGCAGCGATGAATATAGCACTTTTTCAAGCATATTGGGCCTGTCCGCCGGACTGACGGCGATGGCGCTTGCGGGGCTGCTCATCAAATGGATTGGAT
>JBARZR010000096.1:0-4351 GCA_049650205.1 Pacificimonas sp.
ACGCTCACCCGCCACTTTTGAATCAGGTGCATTTGGTTTGACTGGACCGTCCTTGGCGTGACCCCCAGCTTTCCCCCAGCTGGGATTAGAGCCGGGCGGTTGTTTTGCGCATAAGCGCGGTTGAAGCAATGGGCTGCGTAGCGGAGCCCGTAGGGCGTAGCGAAGCAGGCCATTGCTTATCTAGTTCAGCGGCGAACGCCGCCGGTGTTGTGTAGCCAAGGGATGAGTGTGGCCTCTCCCGGTTGTAGTCATCGACCCAGGCAGCGATCTCGACCCGGGCATGAGCCATGCTGAGGAACAGCGTCTCGTTCAGCAGCTCGTCGCGCATCCGGCCGTTAAAGCTCTCGCAGAAGCCGTTCTGCATCGGCTTGCCCGGCGCGATGTAATGCCATTCCACGCCCATCTCCCCGCACCATGCCAGCACCGCATTGCTGGTCAGCTCGGTGCCATTATCGCTGACGATCATGCCGGGCTTGCCGCGCTGGGCGATCAACTCGGTCAGTTCGCGCACGACACGGCGGCCTGAGATCGAGGTGTCCGGCACCGCTACCAGACACTCTCTGGTTACGTCATCGACCACATTGAGCACGCGGAACCGTCTTCCTGACGCCATCTGGTCGTGAACAAAGTCTAGGCTCCAACGCTGGTTCGGCAGCGCAAGCACCGGAGCAGGTGCTCTGGTGCCCACCGCGCGCTTGCGACTGCGTCGCCGTCTGACCGCTAGACCCTCCTCGCGATAGAGCCGCTGCGTCTTCTTGCGGTTGATCATCACGCCCTCCCGGCGCAGCAGGATATGCAGACGGCGATAGCCGAACCGGCGACGCTGGTTGGCCAACTCGCGCAGCTTCTCACGCAGATCGGCATCATCGTACCGCGTGGAACGGTAACGCACGCTCTTGCGATCGGCTTCGATCACACGGCACGCCCGCCGTTCGCTCATCCCGTGACAAGCCTGGAGATGAGCAACAGCTTCCCGCTGCGCGGCGGGCGTCAGAACTTTTTTGCCAAGAGATCCTTCAACGCAACGTTGTCCAGCATCGTATCGGCCAGCAGCCGCTTGAGCTTCGCGTTCTCGCCCTCAAGCTCCCTCAGCCGCCGGGCCTCGGACACCTCCAGCCCGCCATACTTGGCCTTCCAGTTGTAGATCGTCGCTTCCGACACGCCGTGCCGACGAGCAAGGTCGGCGGTCTTCGCGCCTGCCTCCGCTTCCTTCAGCACGCCAATGATCTGCTCTTCGCTAAACCTCGTTCTCTTCATCTCGTCCGTCCTTCTATCAGGGCCGGACTCTAATCGAACTTGGAGGCAAACCAGGGGGTCACGTCAATATGGCTTGGAGAATTCACAAATTGGCCATCAGAGAGCACGTTTGGCCCCATTCTCAGACGGGCGGCGTTTTAGTTGCCATCTAGCGGCGCTTTACCAGTCATTCCGAGGCGCTTATCGTGCGGCTCGACATCGACAAAGCTGACCGGAAATGGTGCACCCGACAGGATTCGAACCTGTGGCCCCCAGATTAGGAATCTGGTGCTCTATCCGACTGAGCTACGGGTGCGCTCGCTGTCCTCTCAACGTATGCGGGGCACAGCGTCAAGCGTCCGAACGGGGTTTCAGCGGAAACAGCAGCGGCATGGCGGGAACGCCCTCTTCGTGCAGCGCCTTTGCTTCGGCTTTCCCGGTTTCGCCGTAAATCGGTCGGGCGCTCTGTTCGCCATAGTGCATGGCACGCGCTTCGTCGGCGAATTTCGTGCCGACATAATCGCTTTTCGCAACGGCCTCGCTTTGCGCCTTGGCCATTCTGGTCAACATGGCCTTCACCCTCGCCGGGTCGATGCCGCCGGCATCTGCCCCATCAGCGGGGCCGTCGCCGCTCGGCCGAGGGTCGCCGGCTGCATCTCCGGCATCCTGCGTTGCGGGCACATCATGGCCGCCGCTGTCCCCACTGCTCGCCTTGCCGCCAATGGCCAGCGCACTTGGAATGCGCTCCACTTTCGCGCTATCGCAATAGGGGCAGGTCACCAGCCCGCGCGCCTGCTGGTCGGCGAAGGCGTCCGCACCGCCGAACCAGCCTTCAAAGACATGGCCCGTCTCACATTTGACATCGAAAACGATCATAGGGGCGTGATATGGGTACGGTGGTCGCGCGAGGGAAGGCGCTTGCGGATATCGGCGACCCGCCCCAGATCGATATCGCAGACCGCCGTTCCCGCGTCTTCCCCCATATCGAGCAGTACCTCGCCCCAGGGATCGACGACCAGGCTGTGCCCATAGGTGCTGCGCCCGTCCTCATGCGTTCCCGTCTGCGCGGCGGCGATCACGAAAGCGGTATTCTCGACGGCCCGCGCCCGCGCCAGCAAATGCCAGTGCGCCTTGCCCGTCGGCTGCGTGAAGGCGGCGGGAATGGAAAGCAGATCCGCGCCCGCCTCGCTCAGCGCGTCGTAGAGGCGCGGGAATCGAAGGTCGTAACAGATGGACAGCCCCAACCGCCCTGCGGGCGTATCGGCCACGGCGGCATATCGTCCGGCTTCGAAACTGCGCGATTCGCCATAACGCTCACCACCACCCAGATCGACATCGAACAGGTGGATCTTGTCGTATCGCAGCGCAACCTCGCCGTCCGCGTCGATCAGGAACGCGCGATTGACCAGCCGGTCGGCGCCCTTGTTCCGTATCGCGAGCGAGCCAAGCTGCACCCAGATCCCGTGCGCTTTCGCAGCGTCCTGCACCGCGGCCAGCACCACATCCTCGCGCTCGCCGCGCACCGTTTCGAACAGCCGCTCGCGCTGCTTGTCCAGGCACCCGCTCATCTCTGGCGTGAAGATAATCCTGGCCCCCTGCCCTGCCAGTTCGGCAATGGCGGCGGTCAGCACCTCCGCATTGGCGGCGGGGTCGATACCGCTCGTCATCTGCACAAGGCCGATACGGGTCATGGGCGTGTTTTTCCAATCAGCCTGTTCCGTCCCGTTCCCGCCCTCTTTTCCAAGACCGGCCTGCCACCCGCCAGTATATCCTCATGGGTGGCAGGGCAGGGGGAACGGGACGGAACAGGCTCTTCAGTCACGATGCCAGCAGTCCATCCAGCTTCCCCGCCTGCTCCATCGCCGCCAGCTCATCCGACCCACCGACATGGGTATCGCCGATAAACACCTGCGGCACGGTCGACCGTCCGCCTGAGCGCTGCAGCATTTCCTGCCGCTTTTCCCCGCCCATGGAGATATCGATTTCACGATAGTCCGCGCCTTTCGCATCCAGCAGCGCCTTGGCGCGCGTGCAATAGGGGCACAGGAATTTCGTATAGATATCGATCTTTGCCATGGGGCTATCCCGTTCGTCCTCGGTTTCCGTCATCATGTCTCACGCGTTCCTATACATCCGATTTCAGCGCGCGGGCATAGGTCATTACGCTGACCCTGCCCGCGCCTCCCGTCCTCAACGCACGAGACGCCGATTCGACCGTCGCCCCCGTCGTCATCACGTCGTCGACCAGGATGATGTGGGGCTTGTCCACCAGCGGACGCTGCGCCACGAATGCGCCCTGCGCCGCGCGAAAGCGTCCGGCGCGCGACATTCCTGCCGTGGATTGCGTCGGCTTTACCCGTGCCAGTGCGTCGATACCCAGTGCAATGTCCGCCAGCCGCGACAAGGCCCGCGCCAGTAGGCCGGCTTGGTTATAACCCCGCTTCGCCAGCCGTCGCCGGTCGAGCGGCACGGGCACGATCAGGTCGGCGCCATCCGGCGGCAGCGCCCTCGCCATCTGCTCAGCCATCAGCCGCGCCAGATGCGTGCGGTCGCCATGCTTGAACCCCAGCAGTACCGGAACCGCACTGCCCTGATAGCGCAGCGCCGACCGCGCGCGGTCATAGGGGCGCACATTGCCCGCACAATCGCCGCACACGCTCTCCGGCCCCGCATCCACTTCGAACGGCAGTCCGCAGGTCGCGCACATGGGGTCGGTGATGAAGGCCAGCTCGTTCCAGCAGTCGGGACAGAATTGCCGGTCCTGCCGCACGATGACCCGGCATCCGGGACAGCGCGGCGGCAGGATCAGGTCCAGCGCGGCGGTTGTCAGCGAAGTCTTCAGCGATGTCAGCGTGGCATACATGGCCGCACACCCCTACGGATTTTCACCGCAGCGTCTATATCGCCCACATGAACGATCCCGTCGCCGACAGAGCCCGTATCGAGCCCTTCGACCGCCGCGCCCGCCGTACGGCGCGCGACCGGGCGGCGGGCCGTTTCTCCAATTTCGATTTCCTGAAACGCGACATCGCGGAGGAACTCGCCGCCCGCGCCGCGACGTTCGAGCGGAAATGGGGCCGCGTCCTCGACCTCGGCGCGCATGACGGGCTGGTAT
>JBARZR010000097.1:0-11775 GCA_049650205.1 Pacificimonas sp.
GGCCCGCGGTCGTCGGGCCGGTCTGGGCGCGCTGGCGCGGGCCGCTTGGCCTGGCGTGGCGGCAGAAGAAGCTGGAGGTGGAAGAGCGGGTCGGTGTCACACAGAATATCACGCCGCTGAAAAGCCGTCCGATCCAGACCATGCTCCGCGATGCCGCCATCGGCATGGTCGCGCGCATGCATCAGGGCGAAGGGAGTGAGTTTCAGAGCCTGGTCGAATATCGTCCCGGCATGGACCGGCGCGCCATCGACTGGAAGCGTTCCGCCACCCGCGCCGATCTGGTGGCGCGTGAATATCGGACAGAGCGCAACACCCAGATTGTCTTCGCCATCGATGCGGGCCGTGCCATGGTGGAACCGATCGCGGGCACGCCGCGCGTCGACCGGGCCGTTACCGCCGCGCTGACGGCGGCCTATGTCGCCCTGAAATCCGGCGACCGGACGGCGATTTACGCCTTTGCGGAAGCGCCGCAAAATGCCAGCGCCTTCGCCAGCGGCACGCGCCAGTTCGCCGCCCTGCAGGCGGCCGCGGCGGAAATCGACTATGGTCATGCGGAGACGAATTACACCCTCGGCCTGACGCAGCTTGGTGCGCGGTTGCAGCGCCGCTCGCTGATCGCGGTCTTCACGGAATTCGCGGACGCGACCAGCGCGGAACTGCTGATCGAGGCAGCGGTGCGACTCATGGACCGGCATCTCGTCATCTTCATCCTGCAACGCGACGAGGAACTGGAGGCCGCCGCCGCAGCAGCGCCGCAAAGCACGGAGGATGTCAGCCGCGCCGTCACGGCCGCCGCGTTGTTGAAAGAGCGTCAGCTGGTGATTACCCGCCTGCGCCACCTCGGCGCGCACATCGTCGAGGGCAGGCATGGCGATACGCCGGAGCGACTGGTCGATACCTATCTCTCTATCAAACGCAGGGGCTTGTTATGAGCATGATGGCGACCGGCGTGGAGGGTATTCGCAGCGACCGTTTCCGGACGGCGCGGGAGGCGGACTGGTGGCGCCTGGAGTCCATCGTCGAAACCATCGAGAAGAAATCCGCCTGCGCGCTCGACAACGATCAGCTTCTCGCGCTCCCCATACTCTACCGCTCGGCGCTCTCGTCGCTGTCGGTGGCGCGGGAGACGGCGCTGGACGCCAATCTGATCGCCTATCTGGAGAATCTCTGCCAGCGGGCATATCTGATTCTTTACGGCGCCCGCTCGCCCATTGGCGCGTGGCTGAAGGATTTTTTCGCGCGCGGCTGGAGCCGGGCCATGCAGGGCATCTGGCTGGAAACCATTCTCGTCACGCTGCTGTTCACGGTCGGCGCGGTCGCGGGTTATCTGCTTGCCAGCGCGGACGACAGCTGGTTCTACGCCTTCGTCGATCCGGGTCTTGCCGGCGGCCGCGATCCGACCGCGACGGCGGAGTCGCTGAAGGCGACGCTTTATGGCGGCGACGAGGACAATAGCGGCCTGGAAATCTTCGCCGCCTTCCTGTTCACGCATAATGCACGCATCGCCATCATGGCATTCGCGCTGGGGTTCGCTCTGGGGCTGCCGACAATCCTGCTGATGCTGTCAAACGCCACCATGCTGGGCGCGTTCCTGTCGGTGTTCGTCGCCAAGGGGCTGGGCTTCGCGGCGGGCGGCTGGCTGTTCATCCATGGCTCGACCGAGATATTCGCCATCATCATCGCGGGGGCAGCGGGTCTGCACGTCGCGCGAGGCGTCGTCTTTCCGGGTCGCCTGAGCCGCATGGCGAGCGCCGCGCAGCATGGCCGCCGCGCCGCCATCGTCATGGTCGGCGTCGTCATCATGCTGTTCGTCGCGGGCGGACTGGAAGGTTTTGGACGCCAGCTGATCGAGAACGACTATGCCCGTTACGGCGTCGGCGGGGTCATGCTGACGGCCTGGCTCGTCTATTTCTACCGTCCGGTAAGGACGCCCGCATGACCGCCGCAGCCCTGCCATGGGAACGCGATCGCCAGCTGGAGCGCGCGCTGGTCACGCCGGAGGGTGTGCCACTCACGATCCGGCTTGCCTCGGCGGGGACGCGGGCGTCGGCCTTCATTCTCGACATCATCTTCATCGTCGTGTTTTTCATCGTTCTTACGATTGTCAGCGCCATCGTCGCGCTGTTCAGCGCCACGGTCGATGATGCGATGGGCAGCTTCATGATCGTGCTTTGGCTGCTCGGCACATTCATTCTGCGGGTGTTTTATTTCACCGCCTTCGAGCTGACGCCGCGCGCGGCCACGCCGGGCAAGCGCCGCTCCAAGATCCGCGTCGCCGCGCGCGATGGCGGTCGCCTGACCGCGGACGCCATCGTAGCACGAAATCTTTTCCGCGAAATGGAGGTGTTCCTGCCGCTGATGTTCTTGGGAAGCGCGATGGCGGACGATACGCTGTCGACCGGCATGGGTTTGGCGGGCCTCGGCTGGACCGGCGTCATGCTGTTCTTCCCGCTCCTCAACCGCGACCGATTGCGCGTCGGTGATTTTCTGGCGGGCACATGGGTCATCGAGCAGCCCGCACCGGAACTCGGCTTTGCGCTTTCGACGCGGGAGGTGAAGACGGAATATGACTTCACCGACGCCGAACTGGGCGTTTATGGCGAGAAAGAGCTGCTGACGCTGGAATATGTTCTGCGGCGCGGCGAGGAAGCGGAGGAAGCCACTGTCGCCGCCACCATCCGCACCAAGATGGGGCGCGCGCCCGCAACGGACGACCGTCCCTTCCTGACCGCCTATTACGGTGCGTTGCGGGAGCGTCTGGAGAGCGGCATGCGCTTCGGTCGCCGCCGTGCGAGCAAAAGCGACGAAGAGGTCAGGCCCACGCAGGGCCGCGCGATCACCTGACGGCGTAGAGCGTGTAGGCCTTTGTGGTGCGCTCGGCGGTCAGCCACGATGGCACGTCGCCATTTTCCAGCCGGGCCGCCAGACCGTCCCCGGCCTCGCGCGCAGATGCCATTTCCGGCATGGCGGGGCAGTAGAGAAGGTGGTCCGCCTTCATTTCGAGAAGTGCGGCGCGCGCCTCGTCCGGCGCTGCGGTCCATAGCCCGACCATGGTCAGTATGGCGTCCACATTGCGGTGATAGGGGCCGATGCTGCTATCATGCGGTGTCCATAGGAGAATGCGCGGCGCGACATCGATGGGCGCGGCGATCATCGACGGCTTGAGTGATGCCAGCGGCCTGAGCGCTTCGCCGTCCAGGCACGATATAACGGCGATTTCAATTGGTGGTGCGGGCGGTGCAGCCGGGGTCATGGCGCGCGCGACCATCACGCCAAACACGGACACACCGACGCTGTTGCAGCCAACAAGCACACCAGCGGTCAGCAAGGTCCGCATGACCGAAGCTCGCATCGCGCGAATTCTGGGCAGCAAATGCGCCGCCAGTCCCGCCAGCGCGATCATGGCGATGGGCGCGCCGATGACGCCGATGCGCAGCTGCACGAAGGCGACCATCAGCGTCGCGAGCCCACATAGGCTGGCCAGCATGACATGCGCGAAATCGCGCCGCCCTGTCATCCGCATGAGTGCCAAAACGGCCAGCGTCCCGAACAGCGGCACGGCCAGCATCTGGATGGCGATGGCAGGATCGACGGCAAACGCCGCGCCAAAGGCGCGCGCCTCGCCGACCTGCGACAGCCAGGGCGACAGGCGCGGGTCGATGGTGCCGACAGGGCCAAGGCGACAGGCCGGATGTTGCAGCGCGAAAACGGCATAAGCCGCGCTGAGACCCACCGCGAGCGCGACCACCCGCGTCCAGACCGACCAGCCGCGCCCCGCCCAGGCGGTCAGTCCCGTGACGCCGCAGGCCGACAGGGCCAGCAGCACATAGGCGGGCGACAGCATATCGCACATGATGCGGCCGGGCCCCTGAACGCCGAAAATGGCCTCCAGCAGGGGAAGTAGGGCCATGACGGTTCCGCAGACAGCGATGACGGGCTTTGCGCTCTTGCCGCTAAAAGTCCATCGCAGCACGTAAAGAGCAAATATCAACGCAAGGAAGGGCAGTGTTTCCAGCCCGATGGTCAGTGATAACGAGAGCGCAAGGCCGGCCCATAGCCCCGGACGCCAGCTGTCCCGAGCGGCTACAAGCGCTGCGACAACAGCGAGAAGAAGTACGATCTGCCAGCCATGGTGATCGATGCGCAGCGGTACGATCGCGGTCAGAAACGCGGACGCGGTCAGCGTGAACAGTCCCGCGAGGATCGCGGCTGTGCGCCCCCACAGTGCTGACGCGATGCGGGCCGTGAGCAGACTGGCGATTAGAAAGGCAATTAACGGTACGACGGTCGCCGCAATCCGCTCCGCACGCGCCATGCCGAATAGCGGCTCCAGCAGCAGGATCAGTCCTGCCAGAGGCAGATCGACCAGACGCGACCAGTGCATGTCCGCACCTCCGGACGCGGGCATCATGCGATACTGCCGGACGTCGGAAAAATCCTGCCCGTTCAGCCAGTCGCGCACCTGCACCATGCGCATGACATCGTCCGTGTCGGGAAGGGCGAATGCGCCAATCGTCGGCCAGCGGGTAAAGACCAGCAGCGCCGCCATCACCACCCAGCCAAGCGCCACATAGACCGCATGGCCACCGGTTGCGGCGGGCATGGTGTGCCTGTCGGTGGTCGTCCCCGTCATGGCCCGCCCTATCGCAGCCATGCCCTTACCTTTGGTTAACGACCTGTTTGCTAAGCGGACCGGGTGACGCAACAGGCCAGAACGGGGCAATCCGCATGACATCCATTTCCATCTGGGACGGCCTGAATGTCGCCGTCGTCCTGCCCTGTTACAACGAAGCGCAGACCATTGCTTCCGTCATCGCGGATTTCCGCAATGCGCTGCCGGGTGCCGCCATCCATGTCTTCGACAACAATTCGAGCGACGAGACGGCGGAAGTCGCCCGCGCGGCAGGCGCGCATGTCATCACCGAAACACGTCAGGGCAAGGGTCATGTCGTCCGCCGCATGTTCGCCGAAGTGGATGCCGATATCTATGTCATGGCCGACGGCGACGGCACATATGACGCCTCCGCCGCGCCAAAACTGGTCGAGGCGCTCGTCACGCGCCGGACCGACATGGTGGTCGGCACACGCGAAGGCGTGACGGACGATGCCGGACGGCGCGGGCACGCCGTGGGCAACCGCCTGTTCAACACGCTCTATCGCGGCATGTTCGGGCATGACTATACCGATATATTCTCCGGCTACCGAGTGTTCACGCGCCGTTTCGCCAAGAGCTTTCCCGCCGTCAGCGGCGGTTTCGAGATCGAAACGGAAATGTCCGTCCACGCCAGCCAGCTGATGCTGCCGGTTGCGGAAATTCCCTGTCCCTACGGCGTTCGCCCCGAAGGATCGGCGTCGAAGCTGCGCACCTTCCGCGACGGTGGTCGCATCCTCGCCACCTTTTTGATGCTGCTGAAGGAAGTGCGCCCCGCGATCTTCTATGGCTATGTCGCCTGCCTCGCCTTCGGCATCGCCGCCGCGCTCGGTGTGCCGGTCATCGCCGAGTTCCTCGCCACCGGCCTCGTGCCGCGCCTGCCGACAGCGGTGCTGGCGGCGTCAACCGGGATCATAGGCACGCTCGCCCTAGTTTGCGGTCTGATCCTCGACAGCCTGACCCGTGCGCGGGTCGAACATACACGCCTCGTCTATCTATCGCAGCCAGCGCTGCCGCTGCAGTGAAACGCAAGCTCTCCGGCTTTATTCTGGCGGGCGGGACGGCGTTTCTCGCAGGCGCTGCGGCACTGAAACTGTCGATTGCCACCGGTGTTTCGCCGATGCTGGCGCAAGTTCCCGCTTTCGCTGTTGCCGTCACGGTCAGCTGGCTCATCAATCGAAATCTCGCATTCAGCGTCAAGGCCGGAACGTCATCGTTGCGAGAATATGGCCTCTACATCGGAGCGTCGACACTGGGCCTCGGGCTCAACATGGCCGGATATACGGCGAGCCTGCTGCTGGGCGTCACGCCGCTCGCCGCGCTCGCCATCGGCACCGCGACCGGACTGGTCGCCAATTTCCTGATCTATGATCGCGTCATCTTCCGGAACTGAAGCGCAGAGCGGATACGCTCCGCACCTTCAGTCCTTATGGGTCAGCAGCACCCACGGAACGCGTGTGCCGTCGAACTGGCTGCGATGCGCGCGGTCGTAAAAGGGTGGCATATGATCGCCAACCAGCAGGATGTCCGTCGGCGGCAGGTCGGGATCCGTCAGGACGGGAACCAGCTGGGCCGACACATCCGCATAGATTGCCATCAGGCGGCAGATCATTGGAAACTCGGCATTCAGATCCGTATCGTACCAATCGCAGTCGTCGGTCTTCATACCGCGGTCGGCAGGGACGGGCAGATGTGAATTGAGCGTCAGCCAGTAAAGCAGCTGTGGCTGCGTCTTGCCGCGCAGTTCTTCGGCGATCATCCTCGGTACGTCACGGTCGCAGGCGCCCGCGAACACGCCGCTGCAACGCGCCGCGCCGCGTTCGCGCAGGTCGTCGCTGAAAATCGAGCGATCGAAGCCGATGTTGGGATACCATTTGTTGCGATCGAAGAATTTTCCATCGAAACTATGGACCGATGTCGTCTCATAACCCGCCTGGCGCAGTTTCGCGGGCAGGCAGCTTTCGTCGGTCCGGGCGACAAGATCGTGATATTCGCCCCATCGACCGCAAAGCTCCCGCATCTCGCCCGCTGTCGTCGACCCGAAATAGGCGGTCGACCCGCTGGAAACGTCATAGCGGTCACGGATGGCGGCGTTCTGCCAGGGCGCGTCGATCATGTCGCGCAGGCGCGTGTTTCGGGGCAGTCCAAGGGACTCGACCATGATAACAACCACATTGCGCCGCTTCGCGATCGCCTCGTCAATATTCAGATTGAGGACACCGGAGTCATGCGGTGCGCCCTCGGGGGCGCTGTGTTTGTAAGTGCCCTGCGCCTCGTCGGTCATTCGGTAATCGGTGAATGCGAACCCGCCGGAAACGAGTAGCGCCAGCATGAACAGCCTCAGATCCGTGAAGGCCTGGTCGCGTCCCGTGGTCCAGACGGCAGCGCCCAGCGTCGCCAATATGGCGATTCCCATGACGAGATATTGCGTTGACGCCGACGGGCTAAGCTCCGCCGCGAAGCGGAGTGCGTGGAAAAGGCTGGCGACGCTCAGGTTGAACAGGGCTGACACGAAATAGACGCACATGTGACCGAACAGGGCGATCCAGACTGGCAATTGCACGGCCCGCGACGCCTTGCGGAGTATTAGGCCAGCAACAGCGAATGCGAGTATAGGAGTCTGGCGTGCGGGGCCGCCGATGAACCAAAGGATCATGAACGGCAGGTTCGGCAGCAGCAGCCAGGTGAAGCACCAGTTCAGGAACCGAGTGGCCGGTTTCCGCCCGGCGGCGACATCGATTGGGAATTCCGTGCCCGTCAGGGCGGTCGTCGTCATAAGAGGAATCGCCCTGTTCGCATCCGGGAGACCCGCCTTAGGGCACGGCAGGCTAAGTCCTGGTTAACGCGATGCGCCGTTTCCGCCATTTCGGGCGCAGCATGCGATAGAACAGCAGCAGGACGCCCGACAAGGTCACGGACAGGCCCAGGCCCGCCGCCGCCTGCACCAGCCAGTTGTTGAAATCCTCCCGGCCCTGGTAATCCATGATGTGCAGCATCCACATGAAATCATAAACCCTCCAAAGCCGTGTCCGGCGCGTCAACAGTTCGCCAGTATCGGCATCCATGTAGAAACGCAGATTGTCCGCGCCTGCGAACCGGACCTGCCAGACGGGGAGCGTGCCGCGCCATTCGGAGGGCGCGACTTTGGTGATAAGGGTAACCGCCTCCACTGGTTCGTCGCCCGCATAGGCCGCGCGGGCAAGGGCTGCGATTTCCGCCTCTCCCGGCGCGGGGATCATGTCCCCGCTATAGGGATCGTGCATCATGCGGCGCGTGGGGTGGGAAACGACCAGGACGGGACGGTCGCCGATCATGCGAAGCGCCACACCGGTCACGGGTTCGCCGTCGAAGTCCGGCATGATGAAGGGTTTGTCGAGAGAGACCTCGGGGGCGGTTTTCACCAGATGCTCACCGCGCACCTGCTCGATGGGAAAGATCGTCATGAACAGGCCGGACGCGGTCCACAGCATCAGTTGCACACCGACAACCAGCGCGATCCATTTGTGCAGCGTCGTAGCGAGGCCGTGTGTGCGGCTCTTCATTAGAGCGGCTGCGGAATCCATCCCGCCGCATCGCGCGCAGCCATCTCGCCAGACGCATCGACCGCGACGATGGCCCAGACGCCGTCCTCCGCAGCAAGGGTGTAAAGCGTATCGAAGGCGAGCAGACTGTCGCCATCGACGTTCCGCAAATTCCATGAAAGACGTGCCGCCGCCGCATCACCGGGCAGTTCGGTACATTCCATCAACCGGGCGTCCATGATCTCGACATTCTGCTGCTCATAGGTCAGCAGCATGGCGTCCATCTCGGTACGCAGCTGTTCCGTGGTTTCCAGGAACACCGTCTCGTTGTCGGTGCGGATGCCGTGCGGCGTCGCCAGGAACGACAGGATGACATCCTCGTCGTTCGCATTCAGCGCCGCGACGTAATTCTCGAAGAAGTCCTCGATGTCGTTCCAGAAATCAGAGGCCACGTTTGCGCTGTCCCAGAAGGCGCAGGCGGAGCGCGTTGAGGCGGATGAAGCCCTCCGCGTCGCGCTGGTTGTAGATGCCCTTGTCGTCCTCGAACGTGACGACGTCCTGCGAATAGAGGTTGAAGCTGATGTCGGCACGGCGGCCCACCGTCTGCACGCTGCCCTTGTAGAGTTTCAGCCGCACCTGCCCCGTCACATCCTTCTGGCTGTGGTCGATGGCGGCCTGCAGCATCTCGCGCTCGGGCGTGAACCACATGCCGTTGTAGATCAGCTCGGCATAGCGCGGCATCAACTCGTCCTTCAGATGTCCTGCACCGCCGTCGAGCGTCAGCTGCTCGATGCCGCGATGCGCCTCCAGATAGATGGTCCCGCCGGGCGTCTCGTACATGCCGCGCGATTTCATGCCGACGAAGCGGTTCTCGACCAGATCGAGCCGTCCGATGCCATGGACGCGGCCATATTCGTTCAACGTTTCGATTACTTCGGCCGGCGATTTCGCCTGGCCATTGATGGCGACGGCATTACCGGATTCGAAATCCACGGTGATATATTCCGGCGTGTCGGGCGCATCCTCGGGGTTCACTGTGCGAGAATAGACATAGTCCGGCGTTTCCTCCCACGGATCCTCCAGAACTTTGCCCTCGCTGGAGGTGTGCAGCATGTTGGCGTCGGTGGAAAAGGGCGCTTCGCCGCGCTTGTCCTTCGTGACCTCAATGCCATGCTCCTCGGCAAAGGCGATCAGGCGGGTGCGGCTGGTCAGATTCCATTCGCGCCACGGGGCGATGACCTTGATGTCGGGATTGAGGGCGTAATAGCCCAGCTCGAAGCGCACCTGATCGTTGCCCTTGCCGGTCGCGCCATGGCTGACCGCGTCCGCGCCGATGTCTTTCGCGATTTCGATCTGGCGCTTGGAAATCAGTGGCCGCGCGATGGAAGTGCCGAGCAGATACAGCCCCTCGTAAAGCGCGTTGGCGCGCATCATGGGAAAGATATAGTCGCGCGCGAATTCCTCGCGCAGGTCGTCGATGAAGATGTGCTCCGGTTTCACGCCCGCCGCTTCGGCCTTGCCGCGCACGGGACCGAGTTCCTCGCCCTGGCCCAGATCCGCTGTGAAGGTCACGACCTCGCAGGAATACTCCGTCTGCAGCCATTTCAGGATGACGCTGGTGTCGAGACCGCCGGAATAGGCAAGAACGACGCGCTTGATCTCAGGCATGTAGGGACTTTCCGGAGGCAGGGTTCAACGCGCATTTCGCAGGGATGAACCCCGCATTCAAGGGATATGCATTCGCGTCCGCGTAATCAGGATCAGGCCGGGCAGCATTCCCCCCTTTGTGCTGCCCGGTTCTATCAACGGAGGATATCCCATGACGAATAATTTCCTGATCGCCGCCGGCATGGCCACGCTCGCCGCCGGAGGTGCTTTTGCGGCCCATCATGGCGCGCATGGCGCGGAACCGATGACCCGCGCCGCCGTCGAGGCGAAGATCGCCGAGCGCTTTCAGATGATGGACGCCGATGCAGACGGTGTCGTGACGAAAGCCGAGGCGGAAACCGCCCGTACCGCGATGAAGGCCGATCGTCAGGCGAAACGCGCCGAGCGCCGTGCCGAACGCCTTGCTGCGGCGGACGCGGATGGCAATGGCAGCCTCAGCAAGGCCGAATTTGACGCGCGCGCCGATATCAGGAGCGCCAGGCGCGACGAACGCCGTTCGGACAAGCGCGACGACCGTTTCGCGCGCTTGGATGCCGACGGAAATGGTGAACTTTCCGCGGCGGAAATGACCGCGGCCCGGGAGATGCGCATGGAGCGGAAGGACAGGCGCGGCGAACGCGGCGAGCGTGGTCAGCGCGGGGCGGGCTTGTTCGACCGGGCCGATGCAAACAGCGATGGCCGCCTGACCCTCGCGGAGCTTCAGGCCCCCGCAATGGCGCGCTTTGCCCGCGCTGACGCCGACAATGACGGCACGGTCACCCGCGAAGAGCGCAACACCGCGCGGGAAGCCATGAGGGAAGAACGCAGGTCCGCCCGTACAGAAGAGCGCGGAACCCGATAACGAACACCGCGCCGCCATCCCCCCCCTATCGGGCGGTGCGGAGGATGCGGGTAGCTGGCCCACCCCTGCCAGCGAGTCCGCAGTCAAGAGAAGGGCCGGTCGCCATTGTCCCGTGGCGGCCGGTCCTTTTCCTTTTTCGGAAAGCCATTTAGGAACGCCCGCCATGCGCTTCATGATTCCCGTCCTCCTCGCAGGGTCCGCCCTGCTCGTCGGCAGTCCGCTTTGCGCGGCCGAAATCGTCGTCACGCCCGCCGCGGAACGCGGCGAAGACGGGCGGACCGTTGCCACGCTCATTTTCCTCAACGATGGCCCGGATGTTCTTACGCCTCCTGCAACCCTGGAGGCGGTCGTCGCGCAGGACGGTGTCGATATGCCGGTCGTGCTGACGCGGGAAGCGGGCGGCGACGCCATAGCGGCGGGTGGCTATGCGAAGCAGCGCTATGCCTTCGTCCCTCCAGAAAGCGTGTCACCTGCAAAACCCATTCAACTGCGTATTGCAGGCGATATGGCGGTGACGGCATCCCTAGTCCTGGCGCGTCCTGCTACCCTGGCGCGGAACACCGCCACCGAGGAGGAGATGGCTCCCGCAGAGGTGCAGCTCGCCACGACGCCGCCCGATAGCCGCGCCGAACCCGAAGCCCTCGCGGAGGCGTCAGCGGATGGCAATTTGAATTTCTCCACCTATCGGCCAATGTATGCGCTGCTGGGAACCAGCCCGCTAAACGCCAAGCTGCAGTTCAGCTTCAAATATGCGCTGGTCGATCCCGACGGTGACGCCGCCTCGGATTTCTCCTTTCTGCGCGGCATCTATTTCGGCTTCACCCAGACTATGTTCTGGGATCTTGGCGAAGACTCCTCTCCGTTCCGTTCCATAGATTTCCAGCCTGAGCTGTTCTACCGCTATCGCAGCGATCTCGACATCGCCGCCATCGAAGGCTCCGACATCAACGTCCAGGCGGGCGTCAGGCATTATTCCAATGGACGTGGCGATCCCGACCCGGCGCTGACGGGGGTCGAGGATCCGATGGGACCGGATCAGACAGACTCGCGCAGCTTCAACACCGTCTATCTGGAACCCTCGCTCAGCATTCCCC
>JBARZR010000098.1:0-8419 GCA_049650205.1 Pacificimonas sp.
TTCGAAGGCGGCGCGGGCACGGCCCAGCAGCAGCACGGCGCGCGCGCCCGATGCCATGCGCTCGGCCTCCGCCATGCGACTGGTGGCCTCGCCGCGCGAATCCTCGACCCGCACGGTCAGCCCGGCGACTTCGGCGGACAGATTGTCGACCCGTCCCGATATCGCCGCCTGCTGCCGGTCCATCGCATCGACGCGCGACTCCACGCGCGCAACCCGGTCGCTGGCGAGGTTGGCGGCCAGGGCCGGGGCAACAGGGTCGTTGAGCGCAGGCGGTTCATCGTCATTCTGCGCGGGTGCGGGAATGGGCGCTGCGCCCGAAGTATCGACGGAACCCGCCAGCGGCGCGGGCCGCTGTTCCAGCGCGGCGACGCGGGTATCCAGTTGAGTCAGATTACTCTGCTGCTGCTCCAGCCGCGCGGATACCGCGCCCAGATCGGCCTCCTGAGCAACACCTGGCAGGCGCGTGCGCACTTCCCGCTCGAACCATGGATTCATGATCATGCCTGCCGAAAAGCTCAGCAGGGCTACAACCAGCACCCAGGGGAACAGGCTGCCGCCCCGTTTCGCACTCTGCGCGGCCTGACGGTTCCTGTCGCGGTTGCCGGGCTGGGAAGGCTTGCCGCCCTCCTTCTTCGGAACGGGTTTCTCGGCGGTTTCGGTTCTGTCGATATCGTCCATATCCACCCTCTACGCCGCACTATGGTTCCGGTGCAACAAATTGGCGGCGGCGAACAGCGAATCTTCGGTCGGCGCGGACGCCAGGGTCATGCTGGCCCAGCCGCCCGGCGGGAAGCCGGGGGGCCGGATGCCCAGGAGCGTGACATGCTGGTTCGCTCGTGGAATATCGAGGCGCTCCAGCTCCGCCAGAAAATGGAGCGCGGTGCGTTGCGAATAGAGGAGGGTCATGTTGATGCCTCCGTCCGCAAGCGCGCTCGCCGCGTCCGCAGATAGCGGCAGCAGCTCCGCGCGGTAGGTCGTGATCCGCTCGAGGTGCAGGCCAGGCGGTGTCCCCGCGGCGGTCAGGTCGCGCCCGCACAGGTGCAGCGCTCGTCCCGGCGCGCCTTTTGCCGCCAATCGGTAAAGTGCGGCGGCTCCGTTCGCATTGCTGGTTTCGACGGACATGAACCCGGCATCGCGCGCGGCGGCGGCGCTCGCGCTTCCCATGGCGAGAACGGGTATGTCCAGCAGTGTCGGCGGTATCGCGGCCCGCACGGCATTGGCACTGGTGATCAGGATCAGGTCAGGCGTCATCTCCGGCGTGGCCCAGGGCTGCGGCACGATTTCCAGCAGCGGCGCGATCAGGCTGTCATGGCCGAGCGCGTCCAGGCGCCGCGCCGTCCGTTCCGCCTGCGCGTACGGGCGGGTGACAAGGACGGTCATGGCGTCATCCGTCCGGCGGGCCATCGAACAGCGCGGCGATTTCGGGCGGCGCGTCCGAAAGCAGCTCGCGACCCAGGGAATCGCCGGCGCGGGCCGCGTCGCGGGGGGCGAAATGCCGCTCGCCGCTCCGCATGACCTGCCCGTCGAGCGACAGGATTTCGCCCCTTAGAAAAAACCCGTCGCCATCTGCGATCGCCAACGCCGCGACAGGACTGTGGCAGCTGCCACCCAGCGCGCTGGCCATGGCGCGCTCGGCGCTGACCGCCGTGAACGTTGCCGCGTCGGAGAGGCCCGCAAGCCGGGCGCGCAGCTCCGTATTGTCGGCGCGCACCTCGATGCCGATCGCACCCTGTCCGGGGGCGGGCAGCATGTCGGTGGTTTCAACGGCAACGCCTCCGGCCTGACCCAGACGGTCGAGACCCGCCGCGGCCAGCAGCGTCGCGTCCGCCTCGTTCTCTGCCAGCCTTCGCAGACGCCGGGCGACATTGCCGCGAAAGGGGATGACAGTGAGGCCGGGAACGCGCCGCTGCATTTGCGCAGCGCGGCGCGGCGACGATGTGCCGACGGTCATGCCGGGACGGAGCGCGTCGAGGCTGACCGGCCCGATCAGCCGGTCGCGCACATCCGCGCGGGGCAGCATGGCGGCGATGAACAAACCGGACGGGCGTTCGCTCTCGACGTCCTTCATGCTGTGAACGGCCATGTCGATTTCGCCGTCGAGAAGCGCGCGTTCCAGTTCTTTGGTCCAGACACCCTTGCCGCCAAGTTCCGCCAGGGGTTTGCGCTGTTCGCGGTCACCCGCCGTCCTGACGATGCTGAGCTCGCTGGGCACGCCAAGTGCATCCGCGACCATCCGCGCCTGCGCGAGCGCGAGTGGTGAGCCCCTTGTACCGATGCGATAGACGTTCCCAATCATTGCCGAGCGGGCTAACGAAGGGATATGGCAGACACAAGATTTCCGCTGATACTGGGCCTCGAGTCGAGCTGCGACGAGACTGCCGCCGCGCTGGTTACGGGCGACCGGACGATCCTGGCCGAGCGCGTCGCCGGGCAGGAGGCAGAACACGCGCCCTATGGCGGCGTTGTCCCGGAGATTGCCGCGCGGGCGCATTCAGAGCGACTGACGCCCCTGATCGACGCGGTGCTGACCGAAGCGGGCGTGACGCTGGCCGATGTGGACGCGATTGCCGCCACGGCGGGACCGGGCCTGATCGGCGGCGTGATGGTCGGCCTCGTTACCGGCAAGGCGCTGGCCTATGCGGCGTCCAAGCCGTTGATCGCCGTGAACCATCTGGAGGGTCATGCGCTCAGCCCGCGCCTTGCCGATGCGGACCTGGAATTTCCCTATCTGCTCTTGCTGGTGTCGGGCGGTCACACGCAGCTGCTCGCCGTCGAGAACGTTGGCGCGTATCGGCGGCTGGCGACGACCATCGACGATGCGGCGGGTGAGGCGTTCGACAAGAGCGCGAAGATATTGGGGCTCGGCTATCCGGGTGGGCCCGCGCTGGAGCGGCTGGCGAAGGATGGTGATCCCGAAGCCATACCATTGCCGCGTCCGCTGATCGGCTCTGGCGATGCGAATTTTTCCTTTGCCGGCCTGAAGAGCGCGGTCTTGCGCGCCGCCGACGCCGATCCTGCGCCAGACCCCGCCGATCTGGCGGCGAGTTTTCAGGCGGCGGCGTGCGATTGTCTGATCGATCGGAGCCGCATCGCACTCAGGGCCATGCCTGAGGCGACGGCGTTCGTGATCGCGGGCGGCGTGGCGGCGAACCAGACCGTGCGTGCTGCACTGACGACGCTTGCGGCGGAAAATGACCTGCGGCTGGTCGCGCCGCCCATGGCCCTTTGTACCGATAACGCGGCGATGATCGCCTGGGCCGGTGTGGAGAAGTTCCGGCGCGGGGACACCGATCCGCTCGACACGCCGGCGCGGGCGCGTTGGCCCCTCGATCCCGATGCAGGCGCGGCAGGACTCAAGGCGTGAAATTAGGGATAATCGGTGCGGGCGCATGGGGAACGGCACTGGCGCAGGTCGCCGCTGGCGGCGGGCCTGTGCGGCTATGGGCGCGCGAGCCCGATGTCGTCGAAAGCATCCTCAAGCGGCGGGAGAATAAGACATTTCTACCCAGCGTGTCGTTGTCGGATGCGATCCAGCCAACAAATGATTTCGGTGATCTGGCGGATTGCGAGGCGCTGCTTCTCGTTACGCCCGCGCAGCATCTGGGCGCGACACTGTCGAAGGCTGATATCGGCGGGCGTCCCGTCATCCTCTGTTCGAAGGGGATAGAGGCAGGGACGGTTCGCCTGATGAGCGACGTCGCCGCCGACGCCTGCCCGGACGCACCGGTCATGGTGCTGTCGGGGCCGACATTCGCCGCTGAAGTCGCGCGCGGGTTGCCGACCGCGGTGACCTTCGCCTGCGCCGACGAAAGCGCCGCGCGGCCGGTGATCGAACGTATCGCGCAGCCGGGATTCCGGCCCTATTTTACCGACGACGTTATTGGCGCGGAGGTGGGCGGCGCGGTCAAGAACGTGCTGGCCATCGCCTGCGGTGTGGCGACCGGCCTCGATCTCGGCCAGAACGCGCGCGCGGCGCTGATCAGCCGGGGCTTCGCGGAAATGACGCGTTTCGGCCTGGCGAAGGGCGCGCGTGAGGAGACGCTGGGCGGGCTGTCTGGCCTCGGCGACCTGGTGCTGACCTGTTCGTCGGAGGCGTCGCGCAACATGAGTTTCGGAAAAGCGCTGGGCGAAGGCGCCTCGGCGGCGGAACTGATGGCGGACCGGGTGACGGTGGCCGAAGGTGTGCATACTGCGCCGGTGCTGATGGAAGCGGCGCGCCAGCTGGGCATCGACATGCCGATTTCGGAGGTCGTGCTGGCGCTGATCGAGGGCCGGTTCGACGCACGCGAGGCACTGGGGGCATTGCTGGCGCGGCCGCTGCGGGAGGAGGGGGTGTAGGGCGGGGGCGCTCGTCCGCCCGCCCTGTAACACGTTGTCATCCTGAACTTGTTTCAGGATTTCGTCGGAAATGAAGTGCGATTAAGCTCGAAACCCCATGAGATCCTAAAACAAGTTCACGATGACGGATTCTTGGGCCAGGATGACGGGATCATCGGGATGCCGCCTTCCAACGCTAGAAATCGTGCGCAATGCCCTTCGATTCCCAGTCACCGTAGCGCGTGGGTTCCGGCCCCTTGCGACCGCCGATTTCCTTTTTCTTGCCATTGGGCGCGCTGGGCGGACCTTCGCGTTCGGGCTGGGGCTGGTGGGCATCTTCGAGCGGTGTCTTGGCTTTCTCAGTCATAATGACAGCCTAACGCATTGGCGCGGGGCACGTTAAGGGGGCATGATGGCACGGGGGACCGGAATATGATTTCAATTGAGGGACGCACCATCGCTGTTACAGGGGCGGGTAGCGGCATCGGTCGCGCATTGGCGCTGGCTTTGACCAAACGCGGCGCGAAGGTGGCGCTGGCAGACCGGGATGCCGACGGCCTTGCGGAGACCAGCCGGATGCTGGGTAACTATCCGCACTCCACACGGGTGTTCGATGTCACCGATCCGGGCGTGCTGGAGGATTGGATCGAGGAGGCCGCGCGCGAATTTGGCGGCCTGAACGGTATCGTCAACAATGCGGGGCTTAGCGTCATCGCACCGTTTGAACATACACCTGCGGAGGATTTCGACCGGGTGATGGACGTGAATTTCAACGCGGTCGTGCGCGGCTGCCGCGCGGCGCTGTCGCATGTGCGCAAGACCGACGCAGGCTGGATCGTCAATATCTCCAGCGTGTTCGGCATGATGGGCTATCCAACACAAAGCGCCTACAACGCGTCGAAATATGCCGTCCGCGGCTTGTCGGAGGCGATGCATCTGGAGCTGTCGGAGACAGACCCGCATGTGCATGTCGTGCGCGTGCATCCCGGCGGCATCAAGACGCGGGTGGCGCATAATGCGAAATTCATTCGCGGCATCGACGGCACGGCGCTGAACGATCCGAACGCGTTTCTGGCGAACGCGCCAACCTCGGCGGAGGATGCGGCGGAAACCATCATCACCGGCATGGAGCGCGGCGCGCACCGTGTTCTCATCGGCAAGGACGCGAAATTCATCGACTGGATGACAAGGCTGTTTCCGGTCGGCTACTGGAAGCGGATCGGCACCTTTCTGGGTGGCGCAAACGAGAAAGCCACGACCTGACCGACCTTCCCGCCGGATTGCCTGCCCGCCGCGCCGCGCTGACGCTGCTGCAGGCCGTCTTGTGGCGTGGACAGGCCCTCGATTCAGCGCTGCCGCGTGCCTTGCGGAAAATCGACGGCGGCCCGGACCGGGCGCTGGCACGCAACATCGCCAGCCTGGTGCTGCGCTGGCTGCCCGACCTCGACGCGCTGATCGACGACAATATGGAGCGGTTGCTGCCCGTCGACGCGCCGGCGCGGATGGTGCTGCGCATGGCACTGGCGCAGGCGCTGCTGATGGATACCCCGCACCATGCGGTCGTCGCAACCGCCCTGCCGCTGGTCGAAGGCGGGCCGCGCCGGGTCGTGCACGGCGTACTTGGTGCAATCCTGCGCGAGGGGACGCGGCTGCCAGAATATCCGCAGGCGCCGAACCCCTGGGCTTTGCGCTGGCAGATGTCCTGGGGCGACGAGGTCGTTGACGCGGCGGGCCGTGCCCTGGCCGAACCACCGCCGACCGATCTGACCTTCAAGGGCAATGCGGCGCCGGAGGGCTTTGCGCCGGGCGCGATCAGTTTCTTACCGGGGCATTTGCGGATACCATCCGGTGGGCGCATCGAGGAGCTGCCCGGTTTCGCCGAGGGCGGCTGGTGGGTGCAGGATCTGGCGGCGTCGCTGCCCGCGCGGCTGCTGGCGGCGAAAGCGGGCGAGCATGTGCTGGATGTGGCGGCGGCACCGGGCGGCAAGACCATGCAGCTGGCCGCGACCGGCGCGCATGTTACCGCGCTCGACAATAGTGGGCCAAGGCTGGAGCGGTTGCGCGAGAATATGGCGCGCACCGGATTGAGCGTGGATGTGGTCGAAATCGACGCACGGAAATATCAGCCGGACGGGCTTTCCGACGCCGTCCTCCTCGATACGCCCTGTTCCGC
Source organism: Pacificimonas sp. (assembly GCA_049650205.1). Lineage (GTDB taxonomy): Bacteria > Pseudomonadota > Alphaproteobacteria > Sphingomonadales > Sphingomonadaceae > Pacificimonas. The sequence goes on from JBARZR010000098.1 coordinate 6,491, forward strand.
GACCGGCATTTTCCGACGGCATCCCGATGTCCTGCATTTGCGCAAGCCGACGACGCTCAAGGAAATCGTCGCCGTGCAGGCGGCACTCCTCAACCACGCCGCGCAATGGGTGAAGCCGGGCGGGCGTCTGGTCTATTCCGTCTGCTCGCTGGAGCGGCAGGAGGGCGAGGATCAGCTGCTGGCGTTCCTCGATCGCAGCCCCGGCTGGCGCATCGAGCCCGTACCGGACGGTGCGCTGCCTGACGGGATCGCGCCCACGCCCGAGGGATGGGTCCGAACCCTGCCCGGACAGCTATCGGCTCAGGGCGGCCTCGATGGATTCTTCATGGCGCGATTAACGCGCGATTGAGCGTGTTCACGCTTGGGCGGCGCAGGTTCGTCTGCTAAGCGAAACGGTATGACCGCCGTCCGCATTTCTCCGTCCATTCTTTCCGCCGACTTCGCCAATCTGGGGGAGGAAGTCCGCGCGATCGACGCCGCCGGCGCCGACTATATCCATGTCGACGTCATGGACGGCCATTTCGTGCCGAACATCACCATCGGCCCCGCGGTGGTGAAGGCGCTGCGCCCGCACACGAAAAAGCCGTTCGACGTGCATCTGATGATCGCGCCGGTGGATGAATATCTTGAGGCGTTCGCCGACGCGGGCGCGGATATATTGAGCGTACACCCGGAATCCGGCCCGCATCTGCACCGCACCATCCAGACCATCGGGTCGCTGGGCAAGAAGGCGGGCGTCGTCCTCAACCCAGCCACATCGCTCGACGTGCTCGATTATGTCATCGACGATCTGGACCTGATCCTGGTGATGAGCGTCAATCCGGGCTTTGGCGGCCAGAGTTTCATCGATTCGCAGCTGCGCAAGATCGAGGCGATCCGGGGGCGCATCGAGGAGACCGGCAAGGCCATCGAGCTGGAAGTCGATGGCGGCGTCGATGTGAAGACGTCAAAACTGTGCCGCGACGCGGGCGCCGACGTACTGGTCGCAGGCACGGCGACGTTCCGCGGCGGTCCGGATCATTATGCGGCGAACATCGCAGCCCTTCGTGGTTAGCGCGCGGATATGAGCTGGACAGAGAGACTTGGGTTCCGGCTTGGTTTCGGTCAGAAAGTGCCGGTCCGTTTCATGGCGACCGTAACCGATCCGGTCTCGGGCGATCAGGACGCGGCGCGGGCGCTGACGCGGGGGGAAATCATCTATGGGTCGGAGACCCTGATCCTGCGCGGTGCGAACTGGGATATGCCGCGCGCGTCGGACGCATTTCGCGATTATGTGCATGGATTTTACTGGCTGCGCGACGTGGCACGGGCGTTGCCGCAGGAGCGCGGCGGCGAATTCGTGCGTCCGATCGTTTCCGGCTGGCTGGCGCGGCACGACGAACCGGAGGGCGACGCCTGGCGGGCGGACCGCATCGGCGCGCGGCTGGCTTATTGGGCGCTGTACGCACCCTATATCCTGTCGACGCGCGACGCGGACTATCGCGGCGCGGTACTGGGCCATTATGCCCGGGCGGCCACTCATGCCGAGCGGCACATGGCGCGCGCGCCGCAGGGCCTGCCGCGCATCATCGCCGCCGCCGGTCTGGTCATGGCGGGCCTGATGCTGGAGCGGGGCGAGCGGCGTCTGGCGCGGGCGGAGAAGCTGCTGGACGGGGCAATGAACGCCTTCATCCATCCACATGGGCTCCCGGCCAGCCGCTGTCCCGCCGACCTGATTCTTTTGATGGAATGGCTGCACATGCTACGCGCCGCCTATGAAGCGCGGGGCGAGGCCTGGCCCGATGCGCAGCAGGGACATGACGCCATGGCGCGGGCGGGTCTGCGTGCGGTCAGGCTTGGCGACGGGCGGCTGACCAGCCTGCACGGCGGCAATCTGCTCCGCGCCTCCCGCATCGACCATGTGCTCGGCTGGCCCGGCATGGCGGCGCG
>JBARZR010000099.1:0-3445 GCA_049650205.1 Pacificimonas sp.
CAGCACTGGCGCGACATGGAAACGGAAAACAGCCACGCGCTGCCCGAAGACACCATATTGCGCCGCGTCGGCCCCGTGCCCTCCACATTCGCGCAGACCTTCGCGCTCGGCGAACGCTGGTACCAGACCAGCATCGGCCCCCTGTCGAACGGCCATATCGCCATCAACCATGTCGACGTGACGATCCTGAAAGCGAACGAACAGCAGCTTCTCGCGCTGCAGGACGATCTCGTCGCCGCGCGGGACCGCGCCGAAGCGGCCAATACGGCCAAATCGGAATTCCTGGCCAAGATGAGCCATGAACTCAGGACACCTTTGAACGCCGTCATCGGTTTCGCTGACCTGATCGGCCAGGATCATGAGCGTGGCCGCGCCGACCCGGCGCGCCATTCGGAATATGCGAAGGTCATTTCCGATAGTGGCCATCACCTGCTCGCCATCGTCGACGACCTTCTCGACCTCGCCCGTATCGAGGCGGGCAAGGTCAAGCTGAATGAGAGCGAATTCGACCTTGGCGAACTGATCCGCAGTGCGCGCCTGCTGGTCGACGCGCGCCCGCGCGACCTGCCGATCCGCTTCACCGAGGATCTGCCAGCAACGCCCATCATCATGACCGGAGACCAGCGCCTGCTGCGGCAGGCCGTCATCAACCTGATGGAAAATGCCGCGAAGTTCTGCGAGGGCGAACCGGAGATCGATCTGCGCCTGTCGCGCCGCAAGGATGGCCGCGTCGATATCGTCGTCGAAGACAACGGTATCGGCATATCGGAGGCCATGCTGAAGACCGTGCAGGATCCGTTCGTGCAAGTGGAACAGGCGGAATCGCGACGCTATGGCGGCGTCGGCCTCGGCCTCGCCCTCGTCCGCCAGTTTGCGGAATTGCATGGTGGCGAGCTATCGCTCGCTCCCCGCGAGAATGGGGGCACGGTCGCCCGGATATCTCTACCAACAAAACGCCTGATACTGGATTGAATTTGCAAGCGCCTTGCCATGCAATCCGATGGCGACCCTGGCAGATCGGATACCAGGGTCTTGGCACCGGTGCCTGCGGCTGAGACAACGCCGAAACAAGAAGGCCATCTGTCGTAGGCGTCTTGTGCGGATCGCCCCTCTGTACCGGGCCGGTCCTGACGGAATGAGCGCCGTCTTGGAGCGGATGTGATGCCATAGGTCGTCCTCGGCACACACGGCGCGTTCAGGCCGGCTTGTCTCGATCAGGCTCCATAAGCGGCGTCGAAATACCGAATATATCTCCAAAAAAAGAGGGGCGGAAGTTCTCCCGCCCCTCTTCGTTGATTACGACCAAGGCCGCGCTTTAGAAACGTAGCTTCGCCGTAGCGGAGTAACGACGGCCCAGCGGGTCATATGTCGAAGGGAACGTGTTACCGCTGTTGTACGCGGTCGAACCGATGTTGCTGCCGACGAGGGGTGGATCCTTGTCGAACAGGTTCTGTACCGCGAAGATCAGGTCCAGGTTCTCCACGACGGAAGCCCGCATGGTCAGATCGAAATAGTGCTTCGCGTCAATCGATTCGAACTCGGGCTGGAAGTTGCCCGCAACCTCCGGCTCGACTTCCACGGCATCGATAAAGCGCCACAGGAGCGACACGTCGAAATCGTCAAACGACAGCGTGGTCCGTTGCGTAAAGCTGAACTCTGGCTGGATCGAGGCGCAGTTGGTGCTGTAGAATCCAACGCATTCACGATTGATCGACGTCGGTGTTGCCTGGAACTTGCTGCTGTTCGTCCAGTTGCCGAAGAAGTTCAGGTTCAAACCGGCGAACCCGAAATCACGAGCATAGTTGACGTTCAGATCGATACCGTCGGTCTCGATCGTACCAAGGTTCGACAGAACCAGTGGCAGGCCAGGTGTTGTTGCGACGCTGCCGAACAGGTTGCCAGTGGCAGGGTTGCGACGGATTGAGGTACAGGCTGCCGATGCGGCAGATGCCCCGTCAATGTCGAAACTACCGCTTTCGAAACCGGGGCCGAAGCAGGCTGCGAACACATCACCAGGCGTCGGGCTCGTAATCGCGCCCTCGACCTTGATGTTGTAATAGTCAGCCGTGATCGACAGGCCGCGGATGAAGTCGGGCTGGAACACAGCACCAACCGTCCACGTGTCAGCATCCTCAGCGTCCAGATCAGGGTTTCCGCCTTGTGTGACGTTTACCTGACCAGCGGGGTCAACCTGGATGTTGCCGATGAAAGCGGAACCGTCACCTGGGATCTGCGCCAGGCAGATCGCCGTCAGCGTCGCATTCCCGACGGGGCCAGCACCTGCGCACGGATCAGTCGAGAAGTTGTCGAGGCCCGTTGTCGCCGGCGAGAACAACTCACCGATATTGGGGGCACGCGTGACACGCTGATAGTTGCCGCGGATCGTCAGGCTTGGGACCGGCGCGTAAACACCACCGATCTTGTAGGTGTACTCCGTACCCGTGGACGAGTAGTCGGAAACACGACCGCCAAGCTGCAAGGTAAGCTCCTCAAAGCCGGGACGCGCCGAGACGAGAGGAACGATCAACTCACCAAAGGCTTCCTTCACGTCGTAGCCACCGCTCGAGTCCGGGTTGGCAGCGCCGTTACCCAAAACTTCGCCCGGAGTCTGCGACAGCAAATCGGAGGAGGTGCCTGCGGAATAGTCACGATATTCGGTGCCGAGCACGACGCTGATCGGCTCTTCCGAAATCGGGCTTGTAATTCCGACATCACCAGTGATGAACGCCGAAACCTGACCAAGCGTCGTGAAGGTCGCCGACTGATTACCAACATCAAGGAAATCGGCGACGTCCTGCGTGATGCTGCCCTGCGGTCCGAACAGATCGATAGGCACACACCCATTGCTGCTGTCAAGACACTCGTCTTCGCTAGTCGAAAACGCCGACTGCAGCAGACGCGTCAACGTACCGTTGCCCGACTGGCGGGAGCGGTTTTCGCTTTCGCCATAAGCACCGGAAATCTGATAATCCAGATTTTCGAAAATGTTGCCGCGAACGCCACCGCTGATCTGGAAAAGCGTGGTCTGATACTCGTTGTTACGCGTTCCGAGCTCGATGAAACGACGTGCCGTCACCAAATCGAACGTGCGGAAGTCGTCATCGTCAGGGCTCAACGCGACCGAAGCGTTGTCACACTCTTCCTGTGTGAAGAGACGCTGCACGCCCGGCGTTGTGGAGTCGGTATCACGGCCGCAAATCTGATTGCGGATGCCGTCAGGAAGGAAGGGGTTGCTCAGCGGGAACGTAAGAACGTTACCGAAGCTACCAGACGGCGCGATGATGGTGCTCGTCGAGCTCTTCGAGAACAGGGCCTCAGCGAAGACTTCGGCATTGTCGTTGATCTCGTAATTTGCAGAACCATAGATGCGGAACTGCTCCAGCGGGGTCTGGTAAATGTTGAACGGGTTAAAGTTGAACGGCTGATAAAACGGCTGCAACTCCTC
>JBARZR010000100.1:0-1738 GCA_049650205.1 Pacificimonas sp.
CCTGGCCTATACCTTGTCGAAATATGCGCTCGCCGGACTGACGGAAATACTTGCGCGCAGTTTGGCACCGCGCATTCGTGTCAACGCGGTCGCGCCGGGCCTGACCCTGCCGACCGATGCCTACACCGATGACATGATGGCAGCGGCACGCGGGTCAATGCCGCTTGGCTTGCTGCCTGAACCTGGAGATATCGCGGAGGCCGCCGCTTATCTTGCGGGTGCCAAAGCCGTTACCGGTCAGACCATCCATGTCGACGCCGGTGCGCGACATGTCAGCTTCTCCGCGGACTTCGACAAGATCTAGAAGTTTCGGTCGCACGCGCCGAGGGAAGCGCGGACGAAGCCATAATCCTCCGCCAACGCCGTCGCCGCTTGACGCGGCTGCGTATCCAGAATGTCGCTCGGCAGCGACTGCGGCAATTCACATGACAGCATCAGGGCCACCAGAGAGCCCGCTTCGGGCGGCGAGGCGCTGGCGTCGATAAGATCGCCGGTCGCCACGGCGTAGCGTTTCGTTTCGCCAGGTCGATTGAGAACGACAAGCGACATCGGCCGACCGGATTCGGTCTCAACGAAAATCTGGCTTTCGGATTCGCCGGGCAGGGAGCCCGGTACGTGAAAGGCCGATACGATCTGGGTCGGTTTCAGCGCAGAAAGTTTCGGATCGGCCCGTTCCTTGACAAAGCGGCGCACGTCCGTCTCCCGCGCTGCCTGCCAGAGCTGCTGGCCATATTTGTGCGACAGCTGGAATTCGCCCGGGGCATATTCGCGGCCAAGGAAAAGGAGAACGCGCTCGTCCTTCAGTTTCGGTGACGTGCCGCGGGCCGTCAGCGGGAGATCGACCAGATACTCGATCTCGGCAGGTACACCGGACCTCGCACTGATTAACGTTTCCACATCCGCCTGGACCAGCAACCGGACAAATCCCGTAGCGAGACCGGGGGCGCGTTCCGCCGATACCTTGCGCGTCTTGGTGATGCGAGCGGACAGAATCGTGTCCGACTGTAGCGCCATATCCGCCAGATCGGCACGGCCCGGAACAGGTGATTCTGCCGCCAATCCCGCACTTGACAGCGTACAAACCACCGCTGCGGCAATCATGAAACCGGAGCATTTCATACTCGGAAGGGAAAGGCGCATATATATGTTATCCTTGATATTCCTGTAGTCGTTGCTCGCATCGTGCCACAGACCATATAACATGTGAACCTGCGCTTTACCGGATAAGGCGCTTGCGGGCGTGGAACAGGGAAGTTAGGACTTTTGAAAGGGAATGGGAGTTCCGCAGTATCCGTCTTTCGGATAAGCGCGAATAGGGTTGACGGCCCGCACCATTTTCCTGACACATATGAAACGATTCGCGCCGGTCGGCGTTTATCGCGAACAGTCTGGGAGTATTCGGGACAGCCATGGCTTCTTCATTTGTCGACGACGGTGGGATGAGCAACAAGCGATTGATTTCGCTTATTCTCGTTGCGCTTATTCATGTTGCCCTGGCGTGGGCCTTTGTAAGCGGTCTTGCGATGGAGGCCATCGAGACCATCACCGGTCCAATGGAAACGTTCGAGGTCGAGGAACAGGTCGAAGTGGAGGACGAACCGCCACCACCGCCAGAACAGCTCGATGAGATCCCCCCTTATGTTCCGCCGCCCGATGTGGTTGTCGAATCCCTGCCACCGCCGCCTGCGCCGGTGACCACGGTCCGTACCCGGCCTCCGCCTGCGCCGCCGCCACGGGT
>JBARZR010000101.1:0-2370 GCA_049650205.1 Pacificimonas sp.
CGCCCGCGCCCGCGCCCAAACCCGCGCCAAAGGCCCCGCCGCCGCGCGCCGTGACGAAGCCGAAACTTTCGGAATCCGAACAGCGCCTCAGCCGCAAGGAAATGCAGGAGAAGCTGCTGCGCGAGGCCGAGGAAGAGCGGCTGAAAATGGCCGAGGATGCCCGCCGCCGCGAGGATGAGGCGAAGACGGGCGCGCTGGAAGAAGAGAAGCGCCGCGCCGAAGAGAATAAGCGCCGCGAGGAAGAAGAGGCCAAGGCCGCCGCTGCCGAGGCCGCAGCCGAAGCCGAGCAGGCGAAGCAGGAACAGGCCGCCGCAGAGGCCGCCGTCAACGCCTCCGCCGACCCCGCTTTCGAGGAGGCCGGCCGCAAGGACGGGCGCAAGAAGAAGGACGATGACAAGCCGCAGCGCCCCGCACTCCGCGACAAGCGCCGCTCTGGCCGCCTGACCGTCTCCAACGCCATGCGCTCCGAGGACGGCCGGCCCATGTCGATGGCGCGCATGCGCCGCCAGCGCGAGAAACAGCACAATCAGCACGCCTTCGATGCGTCGAAGACGAAGAAGCAGGTGCGCGATGTCGTGGTGCCGGAAGCGATCACGGTTCAGGAACTCGCCAACCGCATGTCGGAAAAGGGCTCCGACCTCGTCAAGTCGCTGTTCAACATGGGGTCCATGGTCACGATCAACCAGACCATCGACCAGGATACCGCCGAGATCCTCGTCGAGGAATTCGGCCACAATGTGAAGCGCGTTTCGGAAAGCGACATCGAATCCGGCCTGATCGGCCAGGACGATGACGACGAGAAGGATCTGAAGCCGCGTCCTCCCGTGGTCACGATCATGGGCCATGTCGATCACGGCAAGACGTCGCTGCTGGACGCGCTGCGCGGGACCGACGTGACCCGTGGCGAGGCGGGCGGCATCACCCAGCATATCGGCGCCTATCAGATCACGCCCAAGGGCTCGGGGCCGATCACGTTCCTCGACACGCCCGGCCATGAGGCGTTTACCGAAATGCGGATGCGGGGCGCGAATGTCACCGATATCGTCGTGCTGGTCGTCGCCGCGGACGACGGCCTGATGCCGCAGACCATCGAGGCCATCAAGCACACCAAGGCGGCGGGCGTCCCCATGATCGTCGCCATCAACAAGATGGACAAGGAGGGCGCCGATCCGACCACGATCCGCACCCGCCTGCTGGAACATGAAGTGATCGTCGAGGAAATGTCCGGCGACGTGCAGGACGTGGAAGTCTCCGCACTGAAGAAGACCGGCCTCGACACGCTGATCCAGAAGATCAACGACCAGGCCGAGCTGATGGAATTGCAGGCCAATCCGGACCGCGACGCCGAGGCGACCGTGATCGAGGCGAAGCTCGACAAGGGCCGCGGCCCGGTGGCCACCGTCCTCGTCAACCGCGGCACGCTCAGGCGCGGCGACATCTTCGTCGTCGGCGCGGAACAGGGCCGCGTACGCGCCCTGATCGACGAGCATGGCAAGCAGATCAAGGAGGCCGGGCCGTCGAAACCGGTCGAAGTTCTCGGCCTGTCGGGCGCGCCCATGGCGGGCGACATGATGTCGGTCGTCGAGGATGAATCCCGTGCGCGCGAAGTCGCCGATTACCGCGCCAATCAGGTGCGCAAGAAGCGCTTCGTCACCGCGCCAACCAATGTCGACGAGCTGTTCGCGGCCCATGCCGACAATGCGGAAATCTATCCCGTTGTCATCAAGGGCGACGTTCAGGGCAGTGTGGAGGCGATCAAGTCGTCGCTGAACGCGCTGTCCACCGACGAGATCAAGGTCCAGGTGCTGCATTCCGGCGTGGGTGCGATCACCGAATCCGATGTCAGCCTGGCCGCCGCGTCGAACGCGCCGCTCTACGGCTTCAACGTGCGTCCCAACGCGAAGGCGCGTGACGTCGCCGCGAAGGAAGGTACGGAGCTGCGCTATTATGACGTGATCTATGACCTGATCGACGAGACCAAGGCGGCCATGGCTGGACAGCTGGGCCCGGAGCGTATCGAGAATGTCGTTGGCCGCGCCGAGGTGAAGGAAGTCTTCTCTGCGGGCAAGACCGGCAAAGCCGCCGGTCTGCTGGTTACCGAAGGCGTCATCAAGAAGGACATTCTCACCCGCATCACCCGCGACGACGTCATCATCTACAACGGCAAGGTCGCCAGCCTGCGCCGCTTTAAGGACGATGTGCCGGAGGTCAAGACCGGCCTCGAATGCGGTGTGGTCTTCGACAGCTTCAAGGACATCAAGCCTGGCGACATGCTGGAGACCTTCGAAGTCGAAGAGCGCGAACGGACGCTGTGATCATCTTCCCCCCTCCAGCGGAGAGGGGAAAAGAGACGACCGATGAAACATACGC
>JBARZR010000102.1:0-4710 GCA_049650205.1 Pacificimonas sp.
CCGCCATAGAGGCGGACCTGATCGCGCGCGACGAGCGCGATCAGGGACGCGCCGCCGCGCCGCTGAAGATCGCGGACGACGCGACGCTGATCGACACGACGAAGCTCGGCATCGAGGCCTCCATCGCGGCGGCGCTCGCGGCGGTGGTGTCGGCGCTGGCGCGCACCGCCCAATAATCTTGCTTTCCGAGTCATTTCGGCCTATGGGAACCATGTCTGCAAGAGTGGCCTTTGGCCGTACGCAGGTTCAGCCTCATTGTCAGCGGGCGGCGGGTCACTCCCGGGACCGTCCGCTTTGGCTATGGGATTGAGGGATCAACGACAGGGGCAATTCCGCCCCAGACCGCCGGAACCAACCGGTCGGCATGAATAGACATTTACAAGGACTTACATAGATTTATGGCTACAGCAGCACAGCCCACCCGTGACGATTTCGCCTCCATGCTGGAGGAAAGCCTAGGCGGCAGCGAGACCTTTGAGGGCCGCGTCGTGAAGGGCACCGTCACCGCCATCGAGAATGACATGGCCATCGTCGATGTCGGCCTGAAATCCGAAGGCCGCATTCACCTCCGCGAGTTCGCCGCGCCCGGCCAGAAGGCCGAACTTTCCCCCGGCGACGAAGTCGAGGTCTATGTCGACCGCGTCGAGAACGCGCATGGCGAAGCGATGCTCAGCCGCGACCGCGCCCGCCGCGAAGCCGCATGGGACCGCCTCGAGACCGAAGCCGAAGGCGAAGCCCGCGTCGAGGGGACGATCTTCGGCCGCGTCAAGGGCGGATTCACCGTCGATCTTGGCGGCGCCGTGGCCTTCCTGCCGGGCAGCCAGGTCGATGTGCGTCCCGTGCGCGACGTCGGCCCGCTGATGGGCATGCCGCAGCCCTTCCAGATCCTGAAGATGGACCGCAAGCGCGGCAACATCGTCGTCTCTCGCCGCGCCATTCTGGAAGAGACCCGCATGGAGCAGCGTTCCGACCTCATCCAGTCCCTCACCGAGGGTCAGGTGGTCGAGGGCGATGTCAAGAACATCACCGACTATGGCGCGTTCGTCGACCTTGGCGGCATCGATGGCCTGCTGCACGTCACCGACATGAGCTACAAGCGCGTCGGCCACCCGTCCGAAATCGTCAATATCGGCGACAAGGTGAAGGTGCAGATCGTCCGCATCAACCGCGAGACGCAGCGCATTTCGCTCGGCATGAAGCAGCTTGAGGCCGATCCGTGGGACGGCGTCGCCGCGAAATACCAGGTCGACCAGAAGGCCACGGGCCGTGTCACGAACATCACCGATTACGGTGCCTTCGTGGAACTGGAGGACGGTATCGAGGGTCTCGTCCATGTTTCGGAAATGTCCTGGACCAAGAAGAACGTGCATCCCGGCAAGATCGTCTCGACCAGCCAGGAAGTCGAGGTCGTGGTCATCGAGGTGGACGAAGAGAAGCGCCGCATCTCGCTCGGCCTCAAGCAGGCCATCTCCAACCCCTGGGATGATTTCGCCGACAAGCATCCCGTCGGTTCCATTGTCGAGGGCGAAGTCAAGAACACGACCGAATTCGGCCTGTTCGTCGGCCTGGAAGGCGATGTCGACGGCATGGTCCACATGTCGGACATCGCCTGGGGCGTGAACGGCGAGGAAGCCCTCGACATGCACCACAAGGGCGAGACGGTCAAAGCCGTCGTGCTCGACGTGGACGCCGAGAAGGAGCGTATCTCGCTTGGCATCAAGCAGATGGACCAGGCCGAGGAGGGCGCATCGAGCGTGCAGGTCACCTCAGGCGTCAAGAAGGGCGACACCGTCACCGGCGAGGTCGTCGATGTCCGCGATGGCGGCGTCGAGGTTTCCATCGACGGCGGTGCGACGACCGGTTTCATTCGCCGCTCCGACCTTTCCCGCGACCGCGACGAGCAGCGCCCCGAGCGCTGGCAGGTCGGTCAGAAGGTCGATGCGCTGGTCACGGGCTTCGATCGTTCCAAGAAGCCGAACCTCTCGATCAAGGCGCTGCAGATCACCGAAGAGAAGGAAGCCGTCAAGCAGTACGGTTCCTCGGACTCGGGTGCGTCGCTCGGCGACATCCTTGGCGAAGCGCTCGGAAAGGGCGGCAAGGACGCGAAGGACAAGGACGCGAAGGACAAGGACGACGGCAAAAAGTGACGTTCTTTCAATAATAAGCTATAAGCGCTCCGGACGACTCGTTGTTCGGAGCGCTTTTTGTTGAAAAACCTAATTTGCGTTAGTATGCCGCATTGCGCTTTGCGTTGTGCGGTTTGCGTAATCCATCTGCTAGGGGAATGAAATGATCCGTTCGGAACTTGTGACCGCTGTTGCCGAGGCGCATCCGCACCTCTCCGCCCGCGAGGCCGAGCGTGTCGTCGCGACCATCTTCGAATCCATCATCGGCGCGCTCGCCGATGGCCGCCGCGTCGAACTGCGCGGTTTCGGTGCCTTTTCCACGCGCGCTCGCGACGCCCGCACGGGCCGCAACCCGCGCACCGGTGAAGCCGTCAAGGTCGAAGCCAAGAGCGTTCCGCATTTCAAGGCGGGCAAGGATCTGCGCGAGCGCCTGAACAAATAGGCCGCAACTTCCGCTTCCTCTCCCCACGGGCCGCTTGTAAGGCTGCCGTCACATTGGGGGAGGAATAGCGAACATGGCGGTATCCGGGGCGGGCAAAGAGGGCTGGTCATCACGCTCGGCATTCATACTGGCCGCAATCGGCTCCGCAGTCGGCCTCGGGAATCTGTGGCGTTTCCCCAGCGAGGCCGGAACGAATGGCGGCGGCGCCTTCGTCATTTTCTACATCGTCTGCGTTGTTCTGATTGGCCTCCCGGTACTGCTGTCCGAAACCCTGATCGGGCGGCACGGGCAGACCTCCGCACCCGGTAGCGTCAGGAAAGTCGCCCGCGAATCCGGCGCGTCCGAACGCTGGGCCATCCTGGCCATCGTCGGCGCCATCGCCGCCTTCCTCATCATCAGCTTCTACAGCGTCCTTGGCGGCTGGGTGCTGTTTTATGTCGGCCAGTTCGCAGGCGACCTCGCCGGGTCGCTGGGCAACATCACCAGCGGCGCGTTTCAGGATCGCAGCGCCGAGGATGTGCAGGCATTGCTGCCCGCGCTGTTCGCCGACAACACCACCCTTCTCACCCTGCACGCCGTCTTCATGGGCATCACCGTTTTCGTCGTCGCGCGCGGCGTTTCGGGCGGCATCGAGCTGGTCGCGACGTGGCTGATGCCGGCCTTTTTCTTCCTGTTCCTCGGCATCACCATCTATGGTGCCTTCACGGGCGATTTCGCCGAGGCTATGGCCTTCCTGTTCCATTTCGAGCCGTCGAAACTCACGGGAAGCGTCATGCTCTCCGCGCTGGGTCAGGCGTTCTTCTCGCTGTCCCTCGGTTCGGCGCTGATGATCACTTACGGCGCCTATGCCGACAGGAGCGTCAATTTGGCCACGACCAGCGCCATCATTGCCGCCGCCGATACATCCGTTGCGATCATAGCCGGTCTTGCCATCTTCCCCATCGTTTTCGCGGCGGGTTTGGCGGTAGATGGCGGTCCCGCGCTGATGTTCCAGACTCTGCCGACCAGCTTCATGGCGATGCCCGCGGGCTCGCTGATCGGGCTGCTGTTCTTCGTCATGGTCTTCTTCGCGGCGCTGACCAGCTCGGTCGCGCTCCTCGAGGCGCCGACCGTCTGGATCATGGACAAGTTCGATTCCGCACGCCTCCCCACCGCGCTCGTCGTCGGCGGCCTCGCCTTCGTCATCGGTATCGCCGCCGCGCTCAGCTTCAACATCCTCGCCGATTTCCAGCCGCTCGGTTTCATTCCGCTGTTCGAGGGTCAGGGCATATTCGACAGTCTCGACACGCTGACCGGAAAGATTTTCCTGCCCCTCGCGGCGCTGCTGACCTCGGTCTTCGTCGGCTGGGTGGCGGACCGGAAGCTGATCGACGCGGAAAACGGCATATCGGGCGGCCTGCACCTTACATATCGCTTTCTCATCGCCTGGCTTTGTCCTATTGCGCTGACCGCCATCCTGATCTTCGGGATTTTCGGCTCATAAGGGTTTCGGCCATATGTTTCTGGACCGTGTCAAACCGCTCGATGCGATCCTCGCCACCGCAGAGAAAAACGGGCTGACGCGCACGCTCGGCGCGGTGCAGCTGACCCTGCTGGGCGTCGGTGCTATCATCGGCACGGGCATTTTCGTCCTGACGTCGGAGGCGGCGCAAAAAGCCGGACCCGGCATGATGTGGGCATTCGTGATCGCGGCGCTGGTCTGCGGCGTCGCGGCGCTCTGCTATTCGGAACTCGCCTCCATGGTTCCTGTCGCGGGCAGCGCCTATACCTACACATATGCCGTGATGGGCGAGCTCCTCGCCTGGTCGGTCGGCTGGGCGCTGATCCTGGAATATGCCGTCGCCGCCAGCGCCGTGTCCGTCGGCTGGTCCGGCTATTTCGTCGGCCTGATGTCCAGCTGGGGCATCGACCTGCCGCTGGCATTCACCGTCGGTCCCTATGCGGGCGGTATCGTCAACCTGCCCGCGCTTCTGATCGCGCTTCTCGTCACGCTGCTGCTGATGGTCGGAACGACGGAAAGCGCGCGTGTGAACGCGGTCCTCGTCGCGATCAAGGTCACCGCGCTCACCGTCTTCATCGCGCTGACGCTGCCCGTTATGAACGGCGCGGAATTCGAACCCTTCATGCCGAATGGCTGGTTCG
>JBARZR010000103.1:0-2303 GCA_049650205.1 Pacificimonas sp.
GCCCGGTCCAGATCGGCGGGCGTGCCCAGTTGCACGGTCGCCTGAACTTCGCCCGTCGAGGGGTTGAAAATATCCTTCGTCCGCGTGCCGCCCTTGGTACGTCCGCCCCCGATCAGATGTTCGACAATGCGCATGATCCTGTCTCCTTGTTCGCTCCCGCCTCCATGACAGGCCGGACTTCTCATGGAAAGCATGAGGTTCTCGCGAAGATCATTACGATTCATTAACCAAAATGCGCCTAGCCACGTCTGCAATGTCCATGATTCCGCTCCCTGGCCTGCAAAAGGCGCTGCCATTTGCGATGAACGCGGCGACGGTCGCGGCGGCGTATGCGGGACAGCCGCTTCTGTGTGCTGCGCTGGCGGGCGGCGCTGCCGTAACGACGCTGGCGGCTCCGCGCTTTTCCAGCCATGGGCCGCGCCCGTGGTCAGGCCGGATTGACCCGCTATCGGCGCATGGTTATCAGCCGATTATGGACATTCGCACCGGTGCGCTCGTGTCGATAGAGGCTGTCTTCGACGGCCCCTTGAAGCCAGGGCAACTTGTCTCCGCGCTGGAGAAGCTGGTCAGTGATGCGCGCGACTGGCCCACAATCGGGGTCGCGTTGCCGCTGGAAAGCCGCGTTCTTTCCTATTCGAACCTCGTCGAGCGCATCGTCACCGCCGCGCAGGACTGCCGCAATATCCACCTGACGGCGAACCTTCCCGCCGCCGCGCTTTCCCGTCATCCCGCCGCCGTCGACCGGCTGCGCGACGCGGGCGTCATCATCAGCATTTACGCCGGGCGCGGCGTTCGCGCCGCGCTGAAAAGCGGGCGTGTCGACCTGCTTTCCCTTGGCCGCGGCCTGAAGCCCAATCGCCTCCGCCGCCTGATCGCCATGGCAAGGGCCGCCGGGGTCGCCACCACCATGCACGGCGTCGATGGCCCCGCGACCGAGCGGGCCATCATCATCGCCGGTATCGACCGGGTTTCCGGCCCCAATTACGTGGGGACGATGGAGGCGGCGAAGGTCGCGGCCATGCTGCCCTTCACGCCGCTTGCCGACATGGCCGTCATGCAGCGCAAGCCGGCACCGACGGCGGGCACCTTCCTGCCGCTGGCCGAACGCCGCTTGATGGGAGAGCTCCGCGCCGCCTATGGCAAGGGCGAGGTCGCGCTGCACTATCAGCCCAAGATGAAATGCCGCTCCAACGAGATCGACAGCATTGAGGGCCTGATCCGCTGGCAGCACCCGACCAGGGGCGCGATCATGCCCGGCGACTTCATCCGCACGGCAGAGGATTCGGGCGATATTATCGCGCTGACGCATTGGACGCTGGAGCGCGCCATCGGCGATCAGCGCGCCCTCGCCGCAAAGGGCGTGATCCTCGACATGAGCATCAATCTCAGTGCCGGACTGGTTTCCAACCGCCGCTTCCTCAGCGATGCCATTCGTCGCTGCGAAGGACGGGCAGGGCGGCTGACGATGGAAATTACCGAGACCGCCATCATCGACGATCCCGACGCGGCGCTCGCCGGGCTCGACATGCTGAAGGAGGCGGGCATCGATCTCTCCATCGACGATTATGGCGCGGGCATGTCGTCGCTGACCTATCTGAAGCGCGTCCCCGCCAGCGAACTGAAGATCGACCGGCTGTTCGCGGCGGAACTGACGCGCAGCCACAACGACCCCATGCTGATGCGGTCGTCCATCGACCTGGCCCACGGCCTCGGCATGGAAGTGACGGCGGAAGGCATTGAGGCGCCCGCCGCCCTCGCACTGCTTCGTGTCATGGGCTGCGACCGGGTGCAGGGCTATCTTACGGGACGTCCCATGCCGCTCGAACGGCTGCGGACATTCCTCGCGCAGCATGAGCATCTGAATGCCATCGAAGCGCCAGCGATAGGGTTCCGCCCCGCCGCCAATTTCTGGTAGCCGAAAAGGGACCATGTCCCGTTCCGCGGGGGAATTGCGCACGTGGAGATTCCGCGCGGGGATATGTCGCCCGAGTCGCGAACCGCTAGATCCGTAGTGAATGACAGCGCTGTCAGAGGTCAGGCTCTGATTGTTCATATTGGACAGAGTTTTGGATGCTTAAATATGCGCTTCCGGAACAGCCCTTGTATTATATCGTTGATAGGTTAAGTTTCCGTTAACTTCAACGAGGGGTTCGTCTGTTATGCGTATTTCAATTCTTGCTTCATCCATCGCCCTGACCGCCGCGGCGCTGAGCGCCAGCAGCGCGGCAGCCACCGACGCGCCGACCTATGGTGAGATGATCCCGACCTATGGTGAGATGATCCCGACCTATGGTGAGATGATC
>JBARZR010000104.1:0-64332 GCA_049650205.1 Pacificimonas sp.
GCGTGGGTCTACCAACTGCCCGACCGGCTGTGGCTGGCGGCGGCGCGCGGGGTCGCCGCTGCGGGGTTCGAGGTGCAGGATGTCGACGTGACCGGCGCGCAGGAGATGGCCAATCTGCCAGTTTATACGGCGGCGCTGGACGGCGCCTCTGATTCCATGCTGCTGGTCGATCTGGATGAGGTGAAAGAGAGGCTGGAGCTGCTGCCCTGGGTCGAGGAGGCGAGTGTGGGGCGTGTGCTGCCGAACCGCCTGACCATCGCAATAACTGAACGCAAGCCGGCTGCGATCTGGCAGAATGACGGCATGCACCGGCTGGTCGATGCCGAGGGGCGGATATTGCAGGCGGACGATCTGAGCCGGTTCGCGCATCTGCCTCTGGTGGTGGATGACGGCGCGGACCGCCAGGTACGCGGATTGACGAAACTGCTGGCGGATTACCCCGCCTTCGCCGAACATTTCGCCAGCGCCACCTGGCGCGGCGGGCGGCGCTGGGACGTGCAACTGAAATCGGGGGAAACGATCCTGCTGCCCGAGGGCGGTGGCGCGACACGGCGCGCGCTGGACAGTTTTGTGCGGCTGGAGCGCGATACGCAGCTGACCGGGCGCGGCTTCGCGGCGCTGGATTTCCGGGTTCCGAAACAGATGGTCGTGCGAGCAGGCGCCGAAGGTGAGGGCGAGGCGCTGATGACCATCGACGGGACGGAAATATGAAGAGAGGGGCTGCGAAACCGCGCGGTGAGCGCACGATCGCCGTCCTGGACGTCGGTACGTCGAAGGTGGCGGCACTGATCGCGCTGGTCAGTGGCGGTGACGACGCGCCGCGCGTGATCGGCAGTCACCAGCTGGCCTGCAACGGCTTGAAAAACGGTCTGGTGTCCGATCTTCAGGCCGTCGAGGGCGCGGTGCGGCAGGCCATGGACCGGGCCGAGCGAAATGCCGGGGTGACGGTGGAGGATGTCACGGTGTCCGTGTCGGCTGGTGGGCTGGAAAGCGACATCGCCACGGTCGAGGTCGATATCGGCGGACAACGAATCGAGAAGGCCGATCTGGAGCATGTCCATGCCGAGGCGCGCGCGCGGATCGAGCCGGACGGGCGCGCGATCCTGCATGCGGAACCCGCGCTTTACACGCTTGACGGTCAGAATGCGGTGATGAATCCGCTTGGCCTGCATGCCGAGACGCTGGGCGTGTCGATCCACATCCTGAGCGCCGACCGCGCGCCCATGCAGAATCTGGAAACGGCGGTTCGCAGCGCCGACCTGAATGTCATCGCCAAGGTGGCCGCACCCGTTGCCGCCGCCCGCGCCTGTCTGGGAACGCAGGAGAAGGATCTGGGCGTGGCGCTGGTCGATATGGGCGCGGGGCGGACCAATGTGGCGATCTTCGCGCAGGGCATGCTGGCCGGGTTCTCCTCCATCGAAACGGGCGGCGAGGATGTGACGGCGGATGTGGCGAGCGCGCTGGGAACACCGCGCGCGGCGGCGGAGCGGCTGAAGGCGTTGAAAGGCTCCGCCAGCGCCGTTCCGCGCGACAATCACGAGATGATCGACGTGCCGGGACTGGCTGGGTCGTCCGAGCTGTTGCACCGCCCGCGCGCCGAACTGGTGCAGGCCATTCGTGGGCGTCTCGACGTGTTGTTCGGCATGGTCGAGGAGCGTTTTGGCGAGCTGGGGTTTCAGGGACCGCGCGCGCGGCAGGTGGTCCTGACCGGCGGCGGCGCTTCGCTGGCGGGTATCGCGGATTACGCGGAGGGCGTTCTGGGCCGGCATGTCCGGATCGGGACGCCGTCGGGCCTGACCGGGATGCCGGACGCGCAGCAGTCAAGCGCCTTCAATGTGTTGACGGGGCTTGCCCTTCACGCCGCAAGCGAAACGCCGAACTTCTGGCGGCAGAGCTCGACCTCCTTCGCACCCGCGAAAGGGTCGGGTTTCGGCAAGATGTGGCAGATGCTGAAGCAGAATATATAGCCGGCGGAAGAAAATTCATTTTTGGGATTCACGCGGACTCCCCGATTCTATAGGGTCTGCGCAAAGCACATAGAGGAGCGCATCATGGTCGAATTCGAGCGTCCGGAACTGACGGAACTGAAACCGCGCATCAGCGTCATCGGCGTCGGCGGCGCGGGCGGCAACGCCGTAGCGAACATGATCGATTCCGGCCTTGAGGGCGTCGATTTCGTCGTCGCGAACACGGACGCGCAGGCGCTGGCCGCCAGCGCCGCCGAAACACGCATTCAACTGGGCCACAAGATCACGCAGGGTCTGGGCGCCGGCGCGCGTCCCGAAATCGGACGCGCCGCCGCCGAGGAAAATGTCGAGGAAATCGAGCAGGCGCTAAATGGCTCGCACATGTGCTTCATCACTGCCGGTATGGGCGGCGGCACAGGCACGGGCGCGGCACCTGTCATCGCGCAATATGCGCGTGAGCGCGGCATTCTGACTGTGGGTGTCGTCACCAAGCCGTTCGGTTTCGAAGGCGCGAAACGCTCGCGTGCCGCCGAAAGCGGCATCGAGGAACTGCAGAAGCATGTCGATACACTGATCGTCATTCCAAACCAGAACCTGTTCATGATCGCCAGCCCATCGACAACGTTCAAGGAAGCGTTCGAGATGGCCGACCAGGTGCTGCACCAGGGTGTGCGCGGCATCACCGATTTGATGATGATGCCCGGCCTGATCAACCTCGATTTCGCCGATGTGCGCACCGTCATGTCCGAAATGGGCAAGGCTATGATGGGAACGGGCGAGGCGGAGGGCGAAAACCGCGCCATAGAGGCTGCCAACAAGGCGATTTCCAACCCGCTGCTGGACGAGGTTTCTCTGCGCGGGGCCAAGGCACTGCTCATCAACATCACGGGCGGTGACGATATGGGCCTGATGGAGGTCGACGAGGCCGCCAACCATATCCGCGACATGGTCGATGCCGACGCCAACATCATCTTCGGCAGCGCATTCAACGAAGACCTGAACGGCAAGCTGCGCGTTTCCGTGGTTGCGACGGGGATCGACGCCGAAGCTGACGCCGGCGAAAGACCCGCACCCGCCGCGAGGACGTCGTTCGGGACAGTCGCGGGCGGTTTTGGCGGCCTGAGCGCAGCCAAACCCGCGGTTGCCGCGAAATCCGATCTGCCGGAATCCGGCGCCAAGCCTGTCGAGGCTGAAACCGTAGCGGAGACAGGAGCCCCGCTGGAAGATGCTGCACCTGTTTCAGAAGAGGTGGAGCCTGCAACCGCTGAGGTGGCCACGAGCGAGAGCGATCCACTGCCACTGGAAGACGCGATTGGCGATGGCAGCGATGAGCCGGTGGTAAATATATCGGAGGTGACACTTACCGAGGATAATGTGACGCCGCTTCGCATGACGCCGTCCGCGCCGGATGTGGCGAGCGAACCTGCTGTAGAGGCCGAAGAGGTCGCCGAGGAGCGGCCCTATTCCGATGGCATCCGCCCCGTGCGTGATGCGCCGCCCGTGCAGGAGCGCGGCCCCAGTCTGTTCGAGCGCATGACGTCTATTGGCAAAGGCAAGACGGAAGCCAAGCGGGCGCGGGAAGACCTGTTTCCGGAAGGTGAAAAAGCGGGCGGCGGGGACGACCCATTGGAGATCCCCGCATTTTTCAAACGGCAGGTTAACGACTAACGGTATAGCGCGGGGACATGGCGGGTAGAACCGCTATGCCCTGGGCATGATCATCTTCTATCTGTTTCCGGACCTCTTCTGCCGCTTGTCGACATTCGCCTGTTCGCGGTAAGCCTCGGCACGGGCCTGGGCGATGCAGTTGGTGACTGCGATCCTGTCAGGTCCGGACTTGCCCACACACTCGGCACGTGCGTCGGCTGCCTTCTGCTCCGCGCGCGCAACGGCTTCCTGGCCAAGGCCGGGACGTTCATAGCTGGCAGCCGTGACGGCCATCACCGCAGACACCGGTGCGGTCGCCATCATTGCAAAACCCAGGGCCGCAGCAACGGTAGTCCTTATGTGGCTATTCGCTTTCAATGTCATTTCGTTTTCCTGATCCCCGTGAAATGCACAGTGGGCCGGAAGATGTTCGTATCCGACAGCCCCGCGACGCGTAGTTCCCGAACCCCGGCCTACAGGCCTTCGGTTCCCAAGCTGTCACGCTTGCTGGTTAACGATCCGCCAGCCATGACTCTCTTTACGATGACAGCGGCGAAAATCCCGTGAGCGGGATCACGCTGACCGGGGATATTGCTGAAACTGGCCGAC
Organism: Pacificimonas sp.; assembly: GCA_049650205.1. GTDB lineage: Bacteria > Pseudomonadota > Alphaproteobacteria > Sphingomonadales > Sphingomonadaceae > Pacificimonas. The sequence continues at coordinate 4,224 of JBARZR010000104.1, forward strand.
TGAGTCAGTTTGTAACGTTGCGCAGCCATTGTTTCAGGTCTGGCGACAGGCGCGCCGGTGCGGAAACCAGGCCCGTGCAGGCCAGGCAGCGTACCTGCAGTGCGGGGCCGCTAACCACCTGGGCGGCATCGGCAATGCCCACCGCGGCCTGCATCCGGCTGCGCGCTGCGGCCAGATCGAGCATGGACCTTGGGACGACAGCGTCTTCCGAGGAAAACAGGTCTTCCAGGATCTGCACGCCGATCGGTTTGGGCCGCGCCATGGTCATGCGGCGCAGTTCGCCGGTTTCAAAACCGGCGGCCTTTTCCGCGGCGGCAATGGCGTCGTCGAGCGTACCGAATCGGTCAACCAGGCCCAGCTGACGCGCCGCGCCGCCGGACCAGACCCGACCCTGTCCGACGTCGTCGACCTGCGCGACCGTCATACCGCGCGCTTCGGCGACGATGCCGGTGAAGCGGCGATAGATATCCTCGACACTCAGCTGGAACAACTCCTCGGTTTCCGGATTAAGCCCGCCCAATATATCGGGCGCACCCGAATAGGGTGTGACGCCGGAACCATCAGCATTGACACCCAGGTCGGCAAGCGTGCGTTCGAACGTCGGCAGGATGGCGAACACGCCGATGGAGCCGGTGATGGTGGACGGCTGTGCGAAAATCTCGTCCGCAGCCGTGGCGACCCAGTATCCGCCCGATGCCGCGACGCTGCCAAAGCTGGCGATGACGGGAATGCCTTCGGCTTTCGCGGTCAGCAGCGCCTGGCGGATTTCCTCGGATGCGGTGACGCTGCCACCGCCGGAGTCGACGCGCAGGACGATGGCTTTCACATCGTCTTCAGCGGCGGCGTCCTCGATCAGCATGGCGATGCTGCCGCCGCCTGCCGTTCCTGCGGGGGCTTCGCCGTCGACGATGCTGCCCGCGACATTGACGATGGCAACGGCATCCCCGGATTTCGGCAATATACCACGTCCATCGCGATTGTAGACGGCATAGTCCGTGGAGGCGTACAGGCCCGGCTCGTCATTGTCTCCCCGGCCGACGGCTTCCGATATGGCGTCGCCGAACTCGACGCGCGTACCGACGCGGTCGATCAGTCCGGCTGCCAGCGCGGCCTGGGCGAAATCACCGCCTGCGCCGCGCACATTGTCACCCAGCCCGGCAATGTAAGCCGGAAGGTCGCTTCCGGGGCGCGCAGTTTCGGCGTCCTGAAGGAAAACTTCCCATAGATCGTCCAGCAGCGCCTGCCGCGCCTGTTTCGCGGGTTCAGATGCTTCGTTCAGTATATAGGGCTCGACGAAACTCTTGTAGGTGCCGACCTTGAAGACGTTGACGTCCACCTTCAGCTTTTCGAGGGCATCGGCAAAATAGAGCTGGCTGCCGCCCGGGCCGCCAATAACGACGGCACCAAGCGGGTTGAGCCAGATTTCGTCGGCATGGGCGGCGATCAGCCAGCTGTCGTCGAAATAGGCCGACGCATAGACGTGGACGGTCTTGGCCTCGTCGTCATCTCCGACAGTGCGGAAATCTGCGACCGCATCGGCCACGGCCTGCACATTGGCGAGGCCGCCGCCGAAGAAGCCGTCCATGTCGAGGACCAGCGACTTGACCCGGTCATCGTCCTTCGCGCGTTCGATTGCGGCGATCAGCTCGGCGACAGGGATTTCCCCCGAAGGCGCCGGGCCGCTGAAAAATTCGAGTGGGTCGATTTCCTGCTTCTCCGTCACCAGGAACCCTTCCAGGGGGATGGTGAGCGCGCCGCCATCGGCGACAGTCGGCGCTTCGTCGGAAGCGGAGCGGGCAGCCAGAATGGCGGCGAAGATCAGCAGCATGAGGAGAAGGACCAGAAAGTCCTTCACACCCACCAGGAAATGCCAGAAGCCCTTGATCAATGCCATTGTGGAACGCCTTCGCTATCGGTTCATTGACGATGTAATGGTCTGGCGCGATGCGTCCAGTCCCAAGCCTGCGATTTGACATATTCATCTGTCATTAAAATTTTATGCGCCGCGCCGTTGACGAACGGTCCCTCGCCTCACATATCGCATGGTGTTGGCACTCGCATGCCGTGAGTGCCAATTTATATTTCCACACCTAACAGAAAGGTGACAATCATGAACTTTCGTCCCTTGCACGACCGTGTTCTCGTTCGCCGTATCGAGGCCGATGAAAAGACCACGGGCGGCATCATCATTCCCGACAGCGCCAAGGAAAAGCCGCAGGAAGGCGAAGTCGTCTCCGCAGGCACGGGTGCCCGCAACGACGCCGGTGAAATCGCACCGCTGGAAGTCAAGGCCGGCGACAAGATCCTGTTCGGCAAATGGTCCGGCACAGAGGTCAAGATCGACGGCGAAGATCTGATCATCATGAAGGAAAGCGACATTCTGGGCATCATGTCCTGAACCGGGGCGCTTACTCCAAATTCAATTCAATCCAACTGAAAGGTAGTCAATCATGGCAGCCAAAGACGTAAAATTCGGACGTGACGCGCGCGAACGCATTCTGGCCGGTGTCGATATCCTCGCCAACGCAGTGAAGGTCACGCTTGGCCCCAAGGGTCGCAACGTGGTCATCGAGAAGAGCTTCGGCGCGCCCCGAATCACCAAGGACGGTGTGACGGTCGCCAAGGAGATCGAACTGAAAGACAAGTTCGAGAATATGGGCGCGCAGATGCTGCGTGAGGTCGCTTCCAAGACCAACGACATCGCCGGCGACGGCACGACGACCGCGACGGTTCTGGCGCAGGCCATCGTCCGTGAAGGTATGAAGTCCGTGTCCGCTGGCATGAACCCGATGGACCTGAAGCGCGGCATCGACCTCGCTGTCACGAAGGTCGTCGAGAACCTGCAGTCGCGTTCGAAGCCGGTCGCCGGTAACGATGAGATCAAGCAGGTCGGCACGATTTCGGCCAATGGCGACACCGAGGTCGGCGACATGATCGCGCAGGCCATGGAAAAGGTCGGCAAGGAAGGCGTCATCACCGTCGAGGAGGCCAAGGGTCTAGTCAGTGAACTGGAGACCGTCGAAGGTATGCAGTTCGACCGTGGTTACCTGTCGCCTTACTTCATTACCAATCCCGACAAGATGATCGTCGATCTGGAAAATCCCTATATCCTGATCCACGAGAAGAAGCTGTCGAGCCTGCAGGCCATGCTGCCCATTCTCGAGGCCGTGATGCAGTCGGGTCGTCCGCTGCTCATCATTGCCGAGGATGTCGAGGGCGAAGCGCTCGCGACGCTGGTCGTCAACAAACTGCGCGGCGGTCTGAAGATCGCGGCGGTCAAGGCACCTGGCTTCGGCGATCGCCGCAAGGCCATGCTGGAAGACATCGCCATCCTGACGGAAGGCCAGATGATTTCCGAAGACCTCGGCATCAAGCTGGAGAACGTCACGCTCGACATGCTGGGCTCGGCGAAGACCGTCACGATCGACAAGGACAACACCACGATTGTCGATGGTGCCGGTGCGGCAGAGGGCATCAAGGCCCGCGTCGAGCAGATCCGTGCGCAGATCGAGACGACCACGTCCGACTATGACAAGGAAAAGCTGCAGGAACGCCTCGCGAAGCTCGCTGGCGGCGTGGCCGTCATCAAGGTCGGCGGTGCCTCCGAAGTCGAAGTGAAGGAAAAGAAGGACCGCGTCGACGACGCGTTGCACGCCACGCGCGCAGCGGTCGAAGAGGGCATTGTCCCCGGCGGTGGTACCGCGCTTCTCTACGCCACGCGTGCGCTTGAGGGCTTGGAAGGCGCCAACGATGACCAGACCCGCGGTGTCGACATCATCCGCAAGGCGTTGACATCGCCCGTTCGCCAGATCGCGCAGAACGCCGGTTTCGACGGAGCGGTTGTCAGCGGCAAGCTGATCGACGGCAAGGACGACAACTTCGGCTTCAACGCCGCGACCGATGTCTATGAGGATCTCCTCAAGGCCGGTGTCGTCGACCCGACCAAGGTTGTCCGCGCGGCCCTGCAGGACGCAGCCTCGGTTGCCGGTCTGCTGATCACCACGGAAGCCACCGTCTCGGACGTGCCGGATGACGGCAAGTCCGGCGGCGGCATGCCCGACATGGGCGGTATGGGCGGCATGGGCGGTGGCATGGGTTTCTAGGTCCGACGCCAACCATATTGGCCATAAATGAAGAAAGGGCCGTCCCTCGCGGGGCGGCCCTTTCCTATTCTGGGCGTATATCTTTGGGCCGCTCAGTGCATCAGATCCTCGGAAACTTCCTGGCCGGGGACGTGACGCAGCCACCAGTCGTCATGGCCGACGCGATCGCCTTCCCTGTCTGTGACCGCAAGCGTCGGGCAGGATTCCGGCTCGCCGCGAATGATGACGCGGTCGCCGTCGAAGCTGTCGAATGCGGTGGTGACGGATTCGCCATAGGTCGGGATTTGCTCCATCAATATGCCGATGGCGATGCGCTCGCCCATGCGAAGCGAGTCATAATAGTCGGCATAGTAATGGACGCCCGCCATGTTGCGGCCGATGGCGATATTGGCGGCGAGTTTGTCGAGTTCGCCCTGTACGGTCAGCTTGACGCCATCCCTGTTGACGAGTTTCTTGCCGTCCGCGCTCGGTTCGAAATAGTCCTTGCTGCCAAGTTTCAAAATCCGGAGCGCGGCGCCATCATTTTCGGCGAACATGTCGAAGAACGCTTTCAACATCGTGACGCAGCCGCCAGCGACGGTGGCATGACCCGCGCCATAGGCTGGGTGCATGGGCGAGCCCTCAGGGAAAGCCATGGGCAGCAACAGATTGTTATCGGCAAACGTGTTCGGGTTGACGCCTGAGGGTTCGTCGCCTCCTGCGCATTTGACCATGCGCATGTCCTTCATCGCCGCACTGTTCTGGTCCTTGTTATGATCGACGATGCCCATCCTGAGTTTTGCGGGCATGTCGTTGTGCAATTGCTGATAGGCGGTCTCCGCCGCGCCCAGTTCACCGGGACGCCCAATGCCGACGAGCGTCGCGCGCCCGCCGAGCGCTTCGGGGCGGCAGCGGCGGTGATAGTTGAACTTCTGGCGGCGCACGGCCTTCAGGCATCGGGTCGCCACTTCAGTCACCAGCGACAGAATGTGCGGTCCGCCAAATGTGGCGAAACTGTCGCGTGCGCCGTTCGGGCTGGGTTCCGGGAAGCCCCGCGATGCCGGCGTGCCGATCCCGAGCAGAATGAGCGCGGCATTGAGATAGGCCTGATAGAGCGCGTCAAAATGCACATAGGTGGCGAGGTCGCGCGGCGTCGTGATGAAACGCCGCTCATCCTCATACAGGTTCGCACCTTTGAAGTTCGCGCCATTTTGAACGTCCAGCCATTCCGGCCAGTTTGTCATATGGTCCAGGCATTCCTTGTGGACGGTGACGCGCTGATCGATGATCTGGTTACCATAGCTGATGTAACCGTCTTCGGGATCGAAGGCGCTGGCTTTTGCGGGATAACTTGGTGTGCCGCCCGTCGCGCCGCCAAGGCCTGTCGAGCCCGCCAGCATGAATTGCGAGATATAGGGACCGGTTTGCGCGCCGATGGTCGAGCCACGGAAGATGGTCTGTCCGTCGAGGGTCGGTGAAGCGATGGTACGCGCATCGCGGCGATTGCGCTCGAACCGGTTGAGGCCGCCGCCGTCCACCTGCTGCGGTGTCGAGGAGCGGACATTCGTGCCGCTGAAGAAGGCCATGCCATTCAGATCGTCGATGATCGTACCGATCTTCAGTTGCGCCTTGCCGCCGCTGATGCGTTTCTCACTTCCCGCCGCGCCTTTGGCGATTTCGGTGAAGGGAACGTCGCGCAGGATGGCGAGGGCATAGACCTCCGCCATTTCGGCGCTGAGTTCGCTGGAGCCGACGCGCGGGGCGGGGGCCATGCCGACCGCGCCCGCATCGGGGCCTTCGAGTTCATAGACATGGCCGGAGCGGGGACTCTCCCAGCCCCGCCATTTTGGCGGCGCGCCATTTACCGTGCAGGCGAAGGTAACGCCTGTATCGTCACCATTGGGGACGTGTTTGTCGAAGAAATGCCGGTCAGCAGCGTTGATGCCCTCGACGAAGCAATGGTAGGATTTCGGCGTGACGAGCAGGCCGTTGTCATCATGCAAAAGCCCCTTCGTGAAGTTTGAGGCGAATTTGCCGTCACTGTCGCCCTCTTCGCCATTGGACAGCGTCAGCGCCTGTGGGCGTAGCCGGGCGATTTCCGTGGCGAGGTCGCGCTGCGCCTTCGCGGCGCGGGCGCGGCGCGAACCGGCGGGAATGGGTTCTGCGAATGGAATCTTGCTCATCGTTGTTCTCCATGGAATTGAATGGAAAACGCAACGCAACGTCAGTTTTTCGAACATACGGAGGGATCGACCTGTCGGGTCAGTCCGGTCGCAGGTCGATTAGGCCACGATCGGGAAACCGGTCTGTGATGGCAATCACACCCACAGGCGAAACAAGATCGCGCCGGTCTTTCCTATATACGGTTTGCCGCTAAGCGGTGCCCATGTCCCAAGATGCGAAACTGACGCGCGGATCGATCCGCCACCACCTCGTCGCGCAAACCGCGCCCATGCTGTTGGGGATTGCCAGCATCATGTCCGTCGGGATTATCGACGCCTATTTTGTCGGCCAGCTGGGTCCCGATCCGCTGGCGGCGATCAGTTTCATCTTTCCCATCACCGTGGTGCTGTCCAGCCTGGGGGTCGGCGTGCTGGTGGGTATCAACAGCGTGGTATCGCGGGCGCTGGGGTCGGGGGAACGCAAGATCGCCGAGCGGCGTGCGGTGCAGGGCGTGGCGCTGGCGCTTGGCTTCGGCCTGATTGTGGGTGCCGCATTGTTTGTCGTTGAGGGGCCGCTGTTTCGCCTGATGGGCGCGGCGGAGGAACTGCGTCCGCTAATCTCGGATTATATGCGCCCCTATGCGCTTGGCCTGCCGCTGCTGCTGGTCAGCATGGGCGCAAACGCGACCCTGCGTGCGCAGGGTGCTGCCTCGCGCTCGGCGATAATCCTGGGCACGATGGCGGCGGCCAACTGGGTGCTGGACCCGCTGCTGATCGCAGGCTGGGGTCCGTTTCCCTCCTTTGGCATTGCGGGCGCGGCCTATGCGAGCGTCGGGTCATTCGCGCTCGCCATGCTGGTGGGCCTTTGGCTGAGCGCGCGTAGCGATCTCGGTTTGCACCCGGACCGCTTGCGGGAAGGCGACTGGGGGCCGGGTGTCCATTCGCTGGGCAAGGTCGGCGGACCCGCCGCGCTTTCCAATTCGATAAATCCGGTCGGTCTGGCGGTGTTGACGGCCATGCTTTCCAGCTATGGCAATGACGCAGTCGCCGCCTTTGGCGTCGCTGGTCGCCTGCAGAGTCTGGCGGTGGTGCCACTGCTGGCGATGTCGTCCTCGATTGGAGGGATCGTCGGGCAGAACTGGGGCGCGGGACTGCCCGACAGGGCACGGCTGGCACTGCATGAGGCGAGCCTTTTCTCGGTCGGATATGGTGTCGCGATCGCCGCGCTGCTGGTGGCGTTCCGGCAGGAAGCGGCGTCAGTCTTCACCAACGATCCCGGCGTCATCGACCAGATCAGCACTTATCTGAGCATCGCGGCCTGGGGGTTTTGCGGATATGGCGCGCTGATTGTCACCAACGGTGCGCTGAATGCCATCGACAGGGCGCCGACGGCGACGATGGTGAGCGCCTTGCGCGTATTGGGCATCATGATCCCCGTTGCCTGGGTTGGCGCACGGCTGGCGGACGCGTCCGGCGTGTTTGCGGGAGAGCTGGCGGCGAACCTTGCGGGCGGCGGTATCGCCTATCTGATCGGGCTGCGCGCCCTGAAGGAGGAACGCTGTCCTTATGGAAAGCGAGACCCGGTTCCCGCCGAGTGAGGCTAACTAAAGAAAAGGGCCGCCTGTCCGGATGGAGCGGGCGACCCTGATCTGTCGATCCGAAGGACCGTAGACGACTACATCTCTTCGTCGATGTCCGCTTCCATTTCGTCCATGGCGGCATCGGTTTCGGTGGCGGCTTCGTCCGCTGCGCCTTCGATCTCGTTGCCCATTTCGTCGAATTCGGCACCCATCTCGTCGCCCATGGCGTCGAGTTCGGCACCCATTTCGTCCATGCCGGCTTCCATATCGTCGATTGCGGCCTGGCCGGCCATTTCGGCGTCGTCGCCAGCGCCTTCCATGGTCGCCTCGGCGTTGTTCTCGGTGCCTTCGCTACATGCGGAGAGGCCAAGTCCGGCCACGAGCATGGCGGCGGCGAAGCCCTTGGTCAGGTTGGTCATCGATATTCCCCTAAATTCAGTTTTCGTTTTCTGTGGCAATACGCGCCACAGGCGCCGTATCATGCCAAGAACGCAGCAAAAGGAAAGAGGTTTCGTGAAGCTGTATTCCGAGCGGCTGTTCCCCGCGCTTTGCGATCGTGCGATGCGCGCGCCGGAAATCCAGGACCGCCGTCGGCGGCTGGTTGCGGATGTCGCTGGGCAGGTTCTGGAAATCGGGTTTGGAACCGGCCTGTCGGCGGAGTTCTATCCCGCAGATGTAACGGAACTGATAGCCGTCGAACCGTCTGCGGGGATGAACGAAACCGCGATAAAGAGGATCGCCGCAGCAAATGTACCGGTCCGGCTACTGCCGCGGGCGGGCGAAAGCCTGCCGGTCGACGACGCCAGTATCGACCATGTCGTGTGCAGCCTGACCCTGTGCAGCGTGGATGATCCAGCGCAGGTTCTGGCAGAAGTGAAGCGTGTTCTGAAACCGGGCGGCGGCTTTCATTTCATGGAACATGTGCTGTCGGACCGGCCGGCGGTGGCGCGCTGGCAGAGACGACTGAACCCGGTGCAGCGGGTGATTGGCGTCGGTTGCAATCTGAACCGGGACACGACCACGCACATACGGGCGGCTGGGTTTGAGCTGGTGAGGGTTCCGCTCGAGCGCGAACCGGCATTTCCGTTCAGCGCGCTGTTCCCCTTAGCGCAGGGCGTGGCTTTCAAGCCGGACTAATTCTGCGGATCGTCATCGCCAGCCTGTGGCGCTTCGGGTTCGGTCAGCGCCGGGTCCTCGTCGGCGAAGAAATCGTCGGAGGCTTCGAAATCGTCCATCGATTCTCCGCTGGACGGGACATTGCCGTCGTGAATTTCCTGCAAGCGAGACTGGATGTAGGCGGATTTCAGCGTTGCATAGGGGTCGAGCGCATTGGCGAGGACCGGGTCGGCGGTATCGATCAGGCGGGAGCGCAGTTCGATGACTTCGCCGCCGGTCACGCCGATCTGCTCGGTCCCGCTTAGGCCCAGAGTGCGGTCCTGGAAACGGGCCCAGGGGTCGGTTACGGAATCGACGCCGAAGCCTGCCACGTCACGCAGGGAGGACGGGCCGAGGATCGGAAGGACGATATAAGGTCCGGAGCCGACGCCCCAGACCGCCAGTGTCTGGCCGAAATCCTCCTCCTGCCGGTCAAGCCCCAGTTCTGCCGCGCGGTCGGTCGTGCCGAGAAACCCATAGGTGGAATTGATGGCCAGGCGGTCAACGGCGCGAAAGGCCCGCTTGATCTTGCCCTGCAGGAGCGCGTTGATGAAACTGAGCGGTTCGTCGACATTGTCGAGCGCGTTGGCGACGCCCGTGCGCGCTGGCTTCGGAACGACGGCGCGATAGCCCTTGGCGACGGGTTTCAGCACCGCGCCGTCCACCGCGTCGTTGAAACTGTACATCTTGCGGTTGAAACCCTCCAGGCTGTCACCTTCCCGGTAGCCGGATGGGGTGGTCGCGCATGCCGCGGTTAGTGCGAAGAGGGGAAGGAGGGCGAAGATACGCATGACAGGAGACTTTCGGTTACTCCCCTATAGCCTAGCGGTTCGGGCAAGGGTGCGGAAGACGTGTCGGGGCAGAATGTCAGATTGACATATAAAGATATCTTTATATGTGTTTTGAGATGTCCTCGCTGATCGACATTTTCCGGGCGCTTGCCGACCCGACGCGGCTGCGCATTGCGCGGCTGGCGCGGCATATGGAACTGACCGTCGGCGAACTGGCGGATGTGCTGGACCAGTCGCAGCCGCGCGTATCGCGCCATGTAAAAATCCTGGCAGATGCCGGACTGGTGGTGCGGCGCAAGGAAGGCAGCTGGGCCTTTATCGGGTTTTCGCGCGCGGCACCTGCCAGTGAGATTGGAGCGTTGCTGGAAGGCGAGGATAGCGACGAGCTGGCTGGCGATCTAAACCGCCTTGATTCCGTTCGGGCCACGCGCGTCGCGGCGGCGGAGCGTTATTTTGCCAGCCATGCCAGCGACTGGGACCGGATCCGCAGTTTGCACGTCGCGGACAGCGAAGTCGAAGCCGCGATCCTGCGTCTGCTGGGACGGAAACCCCTGGGCAAGTTGATGGACATCGGCACGGGGACGGGGCGGATGCTGGAACTGCTCGCCCCCCGCGCATCGCACGCCGTCGGTATCGACCGCAGCGCCGAGATGCTGCGCGCGGCGCGTGGCAAGCTTGAGGCCGTGGGCCTTGGCGACCTGCCCGTGCGGCAGGGGGATATGTTCGCACTGCCATTGGACGATGCCAGTGTCGACACGGTGATCCTGCATCACGTCCTGCACTTCGCCGAGCAGCCGCAAGGTGCCATTCGCGAGGCGGCGCGCGTTCTTGCGCCGGGCGGCCGGCTGTTGATCGCGGACTTCGCGCCACATGACCGGGAAGAACTGCGCCGTGATCATGCGCATGTGCGACTGGGCTTTGCCGACCGGACGGTGACGGACTGGCTGACGGCGGCAGGCCTGACGCCCCGCGCGCCCGAGCATTTGGAGGGTCCGCTGACGGTGACGATCTGGCTGGGTGAAAAGCGTCCCGAGTTGAAGGAGATAGCGGCATGACCGATGTGAACAACCCTGTCGAACCGCCTGCCGACGCACGCGCCCATGCGAACCCGATGTTCGCAGACATGCTTGGCGATATAGACGTCTCCTTCGAGTTCTTCCCACCCGCCAGCGACAAGATGGAGGAGACATTATGGTCGTCCATCAAAACTCTGGAGCCGTTGTCGCCGAAATTCGTCAGCGTGACTTATGGGGCGGGCGGGTCCACACGCGGCCGCACCCATGCGACTGTCTCGCGCCTCGTCCGGGAAACGGGGCTGACCCCCGCCGCGCACTTGACCTGCGTCGATGCCAGCCGTGCGGATATCGCGGAGGTGGCGCAAGGCTATTGGGACGCCGGGGTTCGCCACATCGTTGCGCTGAGAGGGGATCCACCGCGCAAGGGCGAGGCGTTTTCGGCGCACCCGGACGGCTATGATTGCGCGGCGAGCCTGGTGGCGGGACTAAAGGATGTCGCAGACTTCGAGATTTCCGTCGCGGCATATCCGGAAACCCATCCGGAATCCGGAACGATGTCGGCCGACCTCGACAATCTGAAGCGCAAGCTGGACGCGGGCGCGTCGCAGGCGATCACGCAGTTCTTCTTTTCCGCCGAGGCGTTTTTCCGCTTTCGGGACGCGGCGGCGGCGTATGGCATATCCGCGCCAATCCTGCCGGGGATATTGCCGGTTTCGAATTTCAAACAGACGAAGAAGTTCGCCGCGATGAACGGAACGGCTCTGCCAGGCTGGCTGGAACGGTTGTTCGAGGGGCTGGACGACAAGCCGGATGCGCGCAAGCTGGTCGCCGCGACCGTCGCCGCTGAAATGTGCCGCCGCCTCTATGCAGGCGGCGTGCGCGATTTTCATTTTTACACATTGAACCGGGCGGAGCTTAGCTATGCGATTTGCCATATGCTGGGACTGAGGGCGAAAGCGATATGAGCGTGCGGAGCGATTTCGAGGCGCTGGTCGCCGAACGCATCCTGATCAAGGACGGACCTTACGGAACCGCGATCCAGAAGCGAAAGCTGACCGAGGCGGACTACAAGGGCGATAGCGGCCTGACGGCGGATCAGAAGGGCAATAACGACCTGCTGAACCTGACGCGGCCTGCGCTGATCCGCGAGATCGCCGATGAATATCTGGACGCAGGCGCGGACATAGTGGCAACCAACACGTTCAACGCGACGGAGATCTCGCAGGGCGATTACGATGCGCAGCATCTGGTGGGTGACATCAACCGGTCGGCGGCAAGCATATTGCGCGGCGCCGTCGATGCGCGTCAGGATGGGCGGCGGCGTTTCGTCTGCGGTGCTATCGGCCCGACCAACAAGACGCTTTCGATTTCCCCCGACGTCAACAATCCCGGCTATCGCGAGGTCGAGTTTGACGGCGTGAAGGCGGTTTATCGCGAGCAGATCGACGCGCTGGTCGAGGGCGGCGTCGATATCATTCTGATCGAGACGGTGTTCGACACGCTGAATGCGAAGGCGGCGGCGATGGCGGCGATGGAGGCTGGAGACGCGTTGGGCCACGATCTGCCTGTCATGCTGTCGATGACGTTGACAGACATGGCAGGACGCAATCTGTCGGGGCAGACGGTGGAGGCCTTCTGGTATTCGGTGAGGCATGTCAGGCCGCTGACCATCGGGCTGAACTGCTCGTTCGGGGCGACCGAGTTGCGCCCGCATGTGGCGGCGCTGGCGAAGATCGCCGACGTGCCCGTGATGGTTTATCCCAATGCGGGCCTGCCGAACGAGATGGGCGAATATGACGAGGCGGCGGAGACAACGGCGGCATTGGTGCGGGCATGGGCAGAGGAAGGCTATGTCAACGCGCTCGGCGGCTGCTGCGGCACGACGCCCGAACATATCGCGGCGATGGCGGACGCCGTAAAGGACATGACTCCGCGCGACGTGGCGACCAAGCCCGCCGCGATGCGGCTTTCTGGACTCGAACCGTTTACGGTGGCGGCATGACCAGTTCCGCAACCAATTTCATCAATGTCGGCGAACGCACGAACGTTACGGGCTCGGCGCGGTTCAAGAAGCTGATCATGGGCGGCGACCATGACGCCGCCGTCGAGGTGGCGCGGCAGCAGGTGGAGAATGGCGCGCAGATCATCGACGTGAACATGGACGAGGGGCTGCTGGACGCGGCCCGGGCCATGGAAACGTTCCTGAAGCTGATCGCGGCGGAACCCGATATCGCGCGCGTGCCGGTGATGATCGATTCGTCGAAATGGGAAGTCATCGAGGCGGGGCTGCGCTGCGTCGCGGGCAAGGCCGTCGTGAACTCGATCAGCATGAAGGAGGGTGAGGACGCCTTCCTGGAATCCGCGCGCAAGGTGCGCCGCTATGGTGCGGCGGCGATCGTCATGGCCTTTGACGAAACGGGGCAGGCGGACACCGCCGCGCGCAAGATCGAGATTTGCGAACGGGCCTACAAGCTGCTGGTGGCGGATGGTTTTCCGGCAGAGGATATTATTTTCGACCCCAATGTGTTCGCAGTGGCGACGGGCATTGAGGAACATAATAATTACGGCGTCGATTTCATCGAGGCGACGCGCGAGATCAAGAAACGCTGCCCGCACGCGAAGATTTCTGGCGGGTTAAGCAATCTGTCGTTCAGCTTTCGCGGCAACGAGCCGGTACGGCGGGCGATGCATAGTGTTTTCCTGTATCACGCCATCCCGGCGGGCATGGACATGGCCATCGTCAATGCGGGCCAGCTGGATATCTATGACGATATCGATCCGGAACTGCGCGAGGCGGCGGAGGATGTCGTTCTAAACCGGCGGGACGACGCCACCGACCGGCTGCTGGACCTGGCTGAACGCTACAAGGGCGGCGGTGCGAAAACGCTGATCAAGGACATGGCGTGGCGTGAGCTGCCGGTGAAAGAGCGGCTGTCGCACGCACTCGTCAAGGGAATCGACGAGTTTGTCGTTGCCGATACCGAGGAGGCGCGGCAATCCGCTGAGAAGCCGATCCATGTCATCGAAGGGCCGCTGATGGACGGCATGAACGTCGTCGGCGACCTGTTCGGATCGGGCAAGATGTTCCTGCCGCAGGTGGTGAAATCCGCGCGCGTCATGAAAAAGGCCGTGGCGCACCTGATTCCCTTCATCGAGGATGAGAAAGAGGAGGGCGCGAAGGCCAAGGGCAAGATCGTCATGGCGACGGTGAAGGGCGACGTGCACGACATCGGCAAGAACATCGTCGGCGTGGTGCTTCAGTGTAATAATTTCGAGATCATCGACCTGGGCGTGATGGTGCCGTGGCAGGACATATTGAAGGCCGCGAACGACCATGACGCGGATATCATCGGGCTTTCGGGCCTTATTACGCCGTCACTGGACGAAATGGTGACAGTGGCGGAAGAAATGCAGAAGTCCGGGATGACCATGCCGCTGCTGATCGGTGGGGCGACGACGTCGAAAGTGCATACCGCGCTGAAGATCGAGCAGGCCTATGACGGGCCGACACTGCATGTGCTGGACGCGAGCCGCGCGGTCGGCGTCGCGAGCGCGTTGACGTCCGAAGGGCAGGGCGGCGTCGACCTGATCGCGCAAACCCGTGCCGACTATGAAAAAATTCGGGTCGACCGGACGAACAAGGGCGAGTCCAAACTGCTGCCGCTCGCGGCGGCACGCGCCAATGGCTTCGACATCGACTTTTCCGCTTACGAGCCGCCGCGCCCCAGAAATCTCGGTCCCTGGGAGATCGACGATGTGACGGTGCGCATGTTACGGTCCTGGATCGACTGGACGCCCTTCTTTCGCTCGTGGGAGTTGCACGGCAATTATCCGGCGATTCTGGATGACGATGTCGTCGGCGAAAGCGCGCGATCGCTATATGCCGACGCGCAGGCGATGCTGGACCGGATCGAAGCCGAGGACTGGCTCGCCCCCAGAGGCGTCGCCGGGTTCTGGCCGGTGACGCGCGACGGTGATGACATACTGGTGTTCGCCGATGACGCGCGCACAAACGAAATCGCGCGCGTTCCGATGTTGCGTCAGCAGATGGCGAAGCGGGAAGGCAGGGCGAATATGTGCCTGGCCGATTTCGTGAAGCCGGACGGCGACTGGATGGGTGCGTTCTGCGTAACCTCCGGCGGCGTCGAATCCCGTTCGACCGGTTTTAAGGCGGCGCATGACGACTATTCGGACATCCTCCTGAAGGCGCTGGCGGACCGGCTGGCGGAGGCGTTCGCGGAATATCTGCACGCGCGGACCCGGCGTGAACTGTGGGGTTATGCGCCGGACGAGGATCTTTCCGACGCCGATATCGTCAGGGAACGCTATCGCGGTATTCGCCCCGCCCCTGGCTACCCGGCCTGCCCGGACCATTTGCTGAAGCCAATCCTGTTCGACATGCTGGGCGCGACGGCGGCGACGGGCGTCACGCTTACGGAATCCATGGCAATGCTTCCGGCATCCTCGGTATCGGGCCTCTACTTCGCGCATCCCGACAGCCAGTATTTCGGTGTGGCCCGGATCGGGCGCGACCAGCTGGAGGATTATGCCGCGCGAAGGGGCATGAAGGTCGATGAAGCGGAACGGTGGCTGAGGCCAAACCTGTAAAGGCTATCCGGGTAGGAGAACCTGACCCAGCCGGGGGAAATGCACATGCACCCGGCCTGCGCGATCGTCGTCGCGAGCCAGGATGATGCGGCGATCGTCGAGGCCGATCAGCGTTCCGCTGACGGCGGCGGGATCGGGAGACTCCGTTTTCACGCTGACCATATCCCCGGCCTTGAAGCCGCGATCCGGCGCGATGGCGCTGTCGTGTATTGGAGTAAATGCGGACGCGTGGGCGATGGCCTGCTCACCTGTCCAGAGTTCCAACGTGCCCTCGCCAATGGCGGCGACACGGTCATACCAGTCGGCAATAGACTCGCCGAGATCGGCGGGCTTGTGTCCGGCGAAACCGACGAAGCGGACATTCATGTAAAGCGCGAAATCGGCATGGCCCGCCTGATCGCCGCCAACGAAATCCCGACCGTCGCCGAGTATTTCCTCCAACAAATTCGCACCCGCCGCAAATTGCGACGCGAGATGCGGAACGGTTGGCAGGAAGGTCTCCGGGTTCATCCCGAAGCGCGTCTTGCGGTCCTCCCAAAAGGCGGGCGGCACCACCTCGGGGTTGCTGCCCAGCGCGACGCCAACACTGGGCATGAACCAGCTGGACCCGGCCCAAAGCGCGAGCAGGCGTCCCGCGAACGCCATCGGTTTCGGATAGAGGGAAGGCTGCGGCTGGTGCGCCTCCAGCGCGTCCATGATGATTGCCGTATCGCAATAGATATCGGCACCGATCTGCAGGACAGGAATATGTTCATAGCCACCCGTGAGCGCACTGAGGTCGGGCTTCGGTTTGATATTCGGCTGTTCGACGGATTTCCAGCTAAGTCCCTTTAGGCCGAGCGCCAGCCGCACCATCTGCGCGAACGGCGAATGGGGATAGTCGTGGAGGACGATTTCGGGCGTGTCGGTCAAGCTCAGCTCCTGTAATCTGCATTTATGCTGATGTAGCCATGGGTAAGGTCGCAGGTCCAGACTCTTGCGCGGCCATCGCCGATATTGAGAGAGACGCCGATGTCGATTTCATCGCCTTTCAAATGGGCGGCGACGGGCGTTTCGTCATAGCCGTCGACGACTTCGCCATTTGCCGCGACCACTATGTCGCCGAAACGTATGCAAAGCAGGTCGCGATCGGCGGGCTCCCCCGCCTTGCCGACCGCCATGACCACACGGCCCCAGTTCGCATCTTCCCCCGCTATGGCGGTCTTGACCAGCGGCGAATTGGCGATGCTGAGCGCGATGCGCTTCGCACTTTCGTCGCTGACGGCGCCATCCACATCGACCGAAATGAATTTCGCCGCCCCCTCGCCATCGCGGACGATCTGCCGAGCGAGGTTCTGGCAAATATCGGAGAGTGCGGCGGCAAAGGCATCCGCGCCGGGATCGTCCATGCTGCCGATGTGCGGACCGGTCCTGCCGGTTGCGAAGACCAGCAGCGTGTCACTGGTCGAGGTGTCGCCGTCCACCGTGATGCTGTTGAAGCTGCGGTCGTTCGCCTTTTCGACCATGTCCTGAAGCAGGGCTGTACCTATGTCCGCGTCGGTAAACACATAGGCCAGCATCGTCGCCATGTCCGGCGCGATCATTCCGGATCCCTTGGCAATGCCGGAGAGGCTCACCGTACTGTCCCCGACGATCGCGGTCGCGGCGGCGCCCTTGGGGAAGGTGTCGGTCGTCGAGATCGCCCTGGCGGCATCCTCCCAGCCCGCCGTTCCTGGCGCGCGGGAAGCGGACGCGAGCGCATCCATTGCCCGCTCCGCCGGCAGCGGCACACCTATGACGCCGGTTGCGGAAAGAAACACTTCTGAAATGGGTACGTCTTCAAGCGCGGCGATCCTGTCTCCGATCATCTGCGCCGCCGCCTGCCCTTTCTTGCCAGTAAAGGCGTTGGAATTGCCGGAAGAAACCACCAGTGCGCGAGCACGCCCGGGAAGCCGTGCACGACACCACTCGACCTCCGGCGAAGCGCAGGCGGATCGAGTCGTGACGCCCGTCACGCGCGTTCCTTCGGCGAATCGGCCAATCAGGAGGTCCATTCTGGAACGATAATGAAAGCCCGCATGGGCGACAGCGAGCTGAACGCCCGGAATATCGGGCAGGTCAGGGAAATGATTGGGAGCAAGAGGAGAACGATCTGACATTGCGGGGAAAACGCCTGCTCGGGTCGGTATGAGCACTCGTCCTTAGACTTACCGAAAGGCGGGCGTAAAGGGCGCTCCGGAACGTTCACCTGATGCAGATTTAATTTTTAGGAGGATATCTGTGCTAGTCATCATGTTAGCGTATCAGCTGACCGTATGTTCGAGACGTTCCGGGAGCCGGATATGAAAGAAAATACAAAGCGGGACGGGGATCCCGCATTCGCAAATGCTCCCGCAGACCAGTATCGGGAAGAGATTGCCCGGCTTAGCGCCGAAAACGCGGCTCTGCGCCTGTCGAATTCGCGCCATTCTACTGCAGAGGCACGTCTCTCGCTCGCCCTCGATGCGACCGGGTTCGGCGTCTGGGACTGGGACATGGTCTCCGGTGACGTATGGATGTCCGACAGCGCGCTTGCCGTACAGGGTTTCATAAAAGGCGACGTCCGCACGCATACCCTTGGGGCGAAGGACTATTTCCATCCCGATGACTGGCCGCGCTGGGAGAAGCTGCTGTCGTCCTGCGCCAAGGGTACAAGCGAAATGGTCGCCGACGAACACCGCATGCGGCACAAAAACGGCAATTGGATCTGGATGCTGGAACGCGCCCGTGTCGTGGAACGCGACAAGGACGGCCGTGCCCTGCGCATGATCGGGACGCGGGCCGACATGACGGAGCGCCGCAAAAGCGAAGAACGCATTCGCTGGCTGGCGCTGCACGACCCCCTGACCGGCCTGCCCAACCGGGCGCTGTTCCATGACATGCTGACGGCCGGTCTGGTGCGGGCCGAGGAGGGCGAGGGCGAATGCGGCCTTTTGTTTATCGACATCGACAACTTCAAAAAGATCAATGACTCCTACGGTCATGAAGAGGGTGACAATGTACTGTGCGGAATTGCCGAACATCTGCGCAATCTCTTTGCCGCGCCTGCGACAGTCGCCCGTATCGGCGGTGACGAATTCGGTGTCGTGATCCCGAATATAGCGGACGCGTCGATGCTCCGCGCGCTGGCCACATCGGCTCTTAGGGAGGCAGATGGAAAACAGGTCTGCTTCAGTGTCGGCGGGGCGATTTATCCTACGCATGCCGACGATATCCGAACGCTGCGTCGCCGTGCCGACGCCGCGTTGTATCAGGCCAAGGCCGAGGGTCGTTGCCGCGCCGTCGTCCACGCAGGTTGACCGCCGCGCCAAAACTCGCGCTTCATTGACCCTTAAGGGGGCCGCACCTATGTCGCGCCCCTGACAGTTATTCATGCCCGCACGACCGCCGGAACAGGTCCGGCCCCGACGCGCGGCACTTACGGCAAGGATTTCCAATGCTCGGTATGGACAGGATTGCGAAGCGCCTTTTTGGCTCTTCCAACGACCGCTATGTTCGCTCGCTGAACCCACTGGTGGCAAAGATCGAAGGGCTGGAACCGGAGATCGCAGCCCTGACCGATGACGAGCTGAGCGGCAAAACTCCGGTTTTCCGTGAGCGTCTGGCGAATGGCGAGACGCTGGATGACCTGTTGCCCGAAGCTTTCGCCGTCGTTCGCGAAGCCGCCAAGCGCCGCTTGGGTATGCGCCACTTCGACGTGCAGATGGTGGGCGGTATCGTCCTTCACCGCGGCGAGATCGCCGAGATGCGGACGGGCGAGGGCAAGACCCTGGTCGCCACACTCGCCGTCTATCTGAACGCGCTGGAGGGGAAGGGCGTTCACGTCGTGACCGTCAACGACTATCTTGCCAGCCGTGACGCCGCCTGGATGGCGCAGGTCTATGAATTCCTGCAGCTGAGCGTCGGTGTCATCGTCCCGGACCTGCCGGAGGACGAGCGCCGCCGCGCCTATGCCTGCGACATCACCTATGGCACGAACAACGAATTCGGCTTCGATTATCTGCGCGACAACATGAAATATTCGCGCGACGCGATGGTGCAGCGTCCGTTCAATTACGCTGTCATCGACGAGGTCGATTCCGTACTGGTGGACGAGGCGCGGACGCCGCTGATCATTTCCGGCCCGACCGAAGACAAATCCGACATGTACAACCGTGTCGATGCGATCGTTTCGGAACTGGACGACGATGATTACGAGATCGACGAGAAGCAGAAGTCCATCATTCTGACCGAGGAGGGGACCGAAAAGGTCGAGCGCCTGCTTGAGAAGAACGATCTGCTGGTCGGCGAGAATCTCTACGACATCGAGAATACGCAGGTTGTGCATCACACCAATCAGGCGCTGCGCGCGATCAAGATGTTCAAGAAGGACAAGGATTATATCGTAAAAGACGGCAAGATCGTCATCATCGACGAGTTCACTGGTCGCATGATGGACGGACGCCGCTGGTCCGACGGCCTGCATCAGGCGGTGGAGGCGAAGGAAGGCGTCGACATCAAGCCGGAGAACCAGACGCTGGCGACCATCACCTTCCAGAATTATTTCCGTATGTACCCGAAGCTGGCGGGCATGACCGGTACAGCAGCGACCGAGGCCGCGGAATTCTATGAAATCTACAAGCTGAACACCGTCGAGATCCCGACCAACGTACCGGTCAAGCGCGAAGACCATGACGACCAGTTCTTCAAAAACGCGGACGACAAGTTCGGTGCTATTGTCGAGGCGATCCGCGAGGCCAGCAACAAGGGCCAGCCGACTCTGGTGGGTACGACCAGCATCGAGAAGTCCGAGATGCTGTCGGAATATCTGAAAAAGGAAGGCGTGGAACATAGTGTCCTCAACGCCCGCTTCCACGAGCAGGAGGCGCACATCGTGGCGCAGGCTGGCCGCCTGGGCGCAGTGACGCTGGCGACCAACATGGCGGGCCGCGGCACCGACATCCAGCTGGGCGGCAATCTGGAATTCCGCGTCGGCGACGAACTGTCGACAATGGAAGACGGGCCGCAGAAGGACACCGAGATCGACCGCATCCGCGCGGAGATCGCGGCGGAACGTGACGCCGTACTGGCAGCGGGCGGCCTGTTCGTCCTTGGTACCGAGCGGCATGAGAGCCGCCGTATCGACAACCAGTTGCGCGGACGTGCGGGCCGGCAGGGCGATCCGGGCGTCAGCCGTTTCTTTCTGTCACTCGACGATGACCTGTTGCGTATTTTCGGTCAGGCGAATCTCCTCAACCGCATGATGCAGTCGGGTCTCGAAGACGGCGAGGCGATCGAGCACCCGTGGATTTCCAAGGCCATCGAGACCGCGCAGAAGAAGGTGGAGGCGCGCAACTACGACGTGCGCAAGAACCTGCTGCAATATGACGACGTGATGAACGACCAGCGTAAGGTCATCTATGAGCAGCGCGAGGAGGTCATGGACTCGGCCCGCGTCGATGACGTGGTCGAGGAAATGCGGTCCGAGACGGTGACCGATCTGGTGTATACCTATGCGCCGCAGGGTTCCTATCCCGAGAAGTGGGATGTGACGGGTATGCGCGAGGAAATTGCCCGTGTCATGGGGCTCGACCTGCCGTTCGACGAATGGACGACCGAGGACGCTGTCGATCAGGATATCTTCATCGAGCGCGTCTCCGAACGCGCGGCGGGTGAGCTTTCGGAGAAGATCGCCCATCTGCCGGAAGGGCAGTGGTTCGAGGTCGAAAAAAGCTTCATGCTGCAGGCGATCGACACCCGCTGGAAGGAACATCTGGCGACGCTGGACGCGTTGCGCGGTTCCATCCATCTGCGCGCCTATGCCCAGAAGCAGCCGATCAACGAGTATAAGCAGGAAGCCTTTCAGCTGTTCGAACACATGCTGACGACCATTCGCGAGGATGTGACGCGGATGCTGGCCAATGCCCGTATCACCGCGCCGCCGCCCGAACCGGAACCGAGCGAGTTCATCACGACGCACATCGACCCGTTCACCGGGGAGGATGACAGCTTTCCCCACACGGACAAACCCGGTCCGGCACAGGGCGCGCGGAGCGAACTGCCCGAAGGGACAGGACCAGTCAGTCGCAATGCGGCCTGCCCATGCGGTTCGGGCCGCAAGTACAAGCACTGCCATGGGAGTGTTGGCGCCTGAGTGTTGGTATTTAACCTGGGTTTAACTCTGCCATTGTAATCGCTGTGGTGAACCTGGGAGTTCGCCATGTCGCTTGCCGTTACCGAAGCCGATACTGAAATGCGCAGCGCGGAGCGTTTGTCCGTCGAGCTGGCCGCAGAAGCGCGCGATAGCGGAGCGATGCGCATTCATGGCGTCATCAGCGACCTGTCCCTGACCGGGTTCCGCTTTGAAAGCCCGTTGCATGTGCCGGTTGGCACGAAATTGTATCTGCGTCTGGCGGACATGCGCGGCTTTCAGGCGGTCGTGGTCCGATCCGGCCAGGGGCATTATGGATGCGCCTTTCTGAAACCGCTATATCCGCCGATCTATCGCAAGTTGGCCGGCCTTCTCGGCTAAGGCGCTTGCCGAGCGTGTGTTTTCGCGTCTAGTGCGGGTACATGAAAATGCTGATCCCGTTTCTGGCCCTCGCGGCCAGTCCCGCCCTTTCCGCAACGAGTGTCATCACCGCCGACCGGATGCTGGACGTCGTTTCCGGCAAATATGTCGAGGCGCCGCAGATCGTCGTCACCGATGGCCGCATCGTCTCGCTCGACGGGACGGGCGCGCCGGATGACGCCGAGCGCATCGATCTTTCCGGCCATACGCTTCTGCCCGGTCTGATCGACATGCATGTGCATTTGACCGGCGTCGCGGATATTGGCGGCTTTCGCGGGCTGCAATATACCGACGGGTTCTGGACGGTAATGGGTGTTCCCAATGCCAGGGCGACGCTCGATGCCGGATTCACCACGGTGCGCAATGTCGGTAGTAGCGACTATGCCGACGTCGCGCTGCGCCAGGCGATAGACGAAGGCCGTATCCCCGGACCGCGTATCGTCGCGGCGGGCTATGCCATCGGTGCGACCGGCGGACATTGCGATAATAACGGCCTCCCGCCCAGCATGGAGCTGCCCTCGAACAGCACCGCGGACAATCCGGACGAATTCGACAAGAGGGTCAAGCAGATGCGCAAATATGGTGCGGAGGTCATCAAGATCTGCGCGACCGGCGGCGTCTTCTCACGCGGCACAACCGTGGGCGAACAACAGCTAACCGAGGAGGAAATCCGTTCGGCGGTCGATGCGGCGCATCTTCTCGGCCTGAAGGTCGCGGCGCACGCGCACGGCAATGCGGGGATCAAGGCCGCCATTCGCGGCGGCGTCGATACCGTGGAGCATGCCAGCTATCTGGATGACGAGGCCATCCGGCTAGCCAAGGCAAATGGCACGGCCTTCTCGATGGATATCTACAATACCGAATACACGCTGGCGGAAGGCGAGAAGAACGGTGTGCTGCCGGAATCGATCGCCAAGGAGCGCCAGGTCGGCAGTATACAGCGCGAGAGTTTCCGCAAGGCCACTGCAGCGGGTGCCAGGATGGTCTTCGGATCCGACGCCGCCATCTATCCGCACGGCGACAACGCGAAGCAGTTCGCCGTCATGGTCCGTTTTGGCATGACACCGTTGCAGGCCATTCGCGCCGCGACCGTAAATGCCTCAGAAGCGCTTGGGCGCGAAGAGGATGTCGGCGCGCTGAAAATCGGCTCGTGGGGCGATATGGTGGCGGTGAAGGGCGATCCGCTCAGCGATGTCACCGTGCTGGAAAACGTCGCCGCCGTCCTGAAGGGCGGGGAGCGGGTCCGCTAGGTTGGCACCCGGATTCCGGCGTTGACCCGGACGGGGGACTTTCCTATATGCGCTGCACAACAGCTCGCGGGCTGGCTCGTAAGGTATTGGCCTTAAACGTAGTCCGAAGGCGAGAGCGGAGAGAAATTTCCGTTTACGTTGATACAGTTACAGGCAGGTCCATGCGGAACCCGAATCCACGGTCCCCGCAAGGTCTGTCTTTTTTCGTTCGCGTGCTCCGTCGGAGAACGCGAATCCAGTTTTGCTAGTGAAGGTGACCGAATGCCGACGATCAACCAGCTGGTCCGCAAGGGACGCGTGCCGCAGAAGGCCCGCAACAAGGTTCCCGCGCTGGAAGCGAATCCGCAGAAGCGCGGCGTCTGCACGCGCGTCTATACGACGACTCCCAAGAAGCCGAACTCCGCGCTGCGTAAGGTCGCCAAGATCCGCCTGACGAATGGCTTTGAAGTCATTGGTTATATTCCGGGTGAGGGGCATAACCTTCAGGAGCACTCTGTGGTCCTGATCCGCGGCGGCCGTGTGAAGGATCTTCCCGGCGTGCGCTACCACGTCCTGCGCGGTGTTCTCGATACCCAGGGTGTCGGCGATCGCAAGCGTAGTCGTTCGAAATACGGTACCAAGAAGCCCAAGTAATTGCAGCCAGAGTAAGCGCCGGACGGGTTCCGGGTCACGCTGAAGATTAAAGGAAATTTGAAAATGGCACGTCGCCGCCGCCCAGAAAAACGCGAAATCCTGCCCGACCCCCGGTTCGGTGATACGGTCCTGACCAAGTTCATGAACCTCGTCATGTATCAGGGCAAGAAGTCCGTTGCCGAAAGCATCGTTTATGGCGCGCTCGACACAATCGAGGGCAAGATGAAGACGGATCCGCTCGGCGTGTTTCACGAGGCGCTGAATAATGTGAAGCCGGCCGTCGAGGTGCGCAGCCGCCGCGTCGGTGGTGCGACCTATCAGGTTCCGGTCGAAGTTCGCCCCGAGCGCGCGCAGGCGCTGGCCATCCGCTGGCTGATCTCGTCGGCGCGTGGTCGCCCTGAGAACACCATGGCGCAGCGCCTTTCGTCCGAACTGATGGACGCGTCGCAAAACCGTGGCAACGCCGTCAAGAAGCGGGAAGACGCGCATCGCATGGCCGAAGCCAACCGCGCCTTCTCTCACTACCGCTGGTAAGCGGTGCAATATCAGCGCCGCTGGTAGTTCCCCAGACTTTTACGCAGGAAGACCACCCTCATGGCCCGCGAACATCCAATCGAAAAATACCGCAATATCGGTATCATGGCGCATATTGACGCCGGCAAGACGACCACGACCGAGCGTATCCTTTATTACACCGGCAAGTCCTACAAGATCGGCGAAGTCCATGATGGCGCCGCGACGATGGACTGGATGGAGCAGGAGCAGGAGCGCGGCATCACGATCACGTCTGCCGCGACGACGACGTTCTGGAAAGACCACCGCGTCAACATCATCGATACGCCGGGCCATGTCGACTTCACAATCGAGGTCGAGCGTTCGCTTCGCGTGCTCGACGGCGCGGTCGCCGTTTTCGACGGTGTTGCCGGTGTCGAGCCGCAGTCGGAGACCGTGTGGCGTCAGGCGGACAAGTACAAGGTTCCGCGGATGTGCTTCGTCAACAAGCTCGACCGCACGGGTGCGAATTTCGAGATGTGCGTCGACATGATCAAGGACCGGCTGGGCGCGCGCGCCGCGGTTCTGGCGCTCCCCGTCGGTATCGAAGCCGACCTGCAGGGTATTGTCGACCTTGTGCAGAACAAGGCGATCATCTGGGAGTCCGAAGGTCTGGGCGCCGAGTTCAACATCGTCGACATTCCCGACGACATGAAAGACGCCGCCGCCGCCGCCCGTTCTGAACTGATCGAGATGGCCGTCGAGCAGGACGACGAGGTCATGGAAGCGTATCTGGAGGGCAACGAGCCTGATCTGGACACGCTGAAGCGTCTGATCCGCAAGGGTACGCTGGCGCAGGACTTCGTTCCCGTGCTGTGCGGTTCCGCGTTCAAGAACAAGGGCGTTCAGCCTCTGCTGGACGCCGTGGTCGATTACATGCCGTCCCCCACCGACGTTCTGGCCATCAAGGGTGTCATTCCCGGCACAGGCAATGGCGAGGATGAGGAGCCGACCGAGGACAGCCGTCCGTCGTCAGACGAAGCGCCGTTCTCCGCGCTCGCGTTCAAGATCATGACCGACCCGTTCGTGGGTACGCTGACCTTCGCCCGCATCTATTCGGGCAAGCTGGAAGCCTCCACGCAGGTGCTGAACAGCGTGAAGGACAAGAAGGAAAAAATCGGTCGTATGCTTCTTATGCATGCGAACGACCGTGAGGATATTAAAGAAGCCTTTGCGGGTGACATCGTCGCTCTGGTTGGTCTGAAAGACGTCACCACGGGCGACACGCTGTGCGCACCATCGAAGCCGATCATTCTTGAGCGCATGGAGTTCCCCGACCCGGTGATTTCCGTCGCCGTCGAACCGAAAACCAAGGCCGACCAGGAAAAGATGGGCATCGCGCTCAATCGCCTGGCACAGGAGGATCCGTCCTTTCGCGTGCAGTCGGATGAGGAATCCGGACAGACGATCATCAAGGGCATGGGTGAACTGCATCTCGACATTCTGGTCGACCGCATGAAGCGCGAGTTCAAGGTGGAGGCCAATGTCGGTGCGCCCCAGGTCGCCTACCGCGAGTCTCTGAAGCGTCAGGTCGATATCGACTATACGCATAAGAAGCAGTCCGGCGGTTCGGGCCAGTTCGGTCGCGTGAAAATGACGGTATCGCCGGGCGAACGCGGTTCTGGCGTGACGTTCGTTGACAGCGTCAAGGGCGGCAACATTCCGCGCGAATACATCCCTTCCGTCGAGAAGGGCATTCGTGAAATCGCCGAGTCCGGCGCGCTGATCGGTTTCCCGATCATCGACTTCAACGTCGAGCTGACGGACGGCGCTTATCATGACGTCGACTCGTCGGCGATGGCGTTCGAGATCACGGGTCGCGGCGCGATGCGGGATGCTGCCGACAAGGCGGGCATCAAACTTCTCGAACCGATGATGGAAGTCGAAGTCGTTACCCCGGAAGAGTTCATGGGTGACGTGATCGGCGACCTCAATTCCCGTCGCGGGCAGATTCAGGGCACGGAAGTGCGCGGGATCGCCCAGGTGGTTGAAGCCATGGTTCCGCTCGCCAATATGTTTGGCTATGTGAATCAGCTGCGGTCGATGACCCAGGGTCGTGCGCAATACACGATGCAGTTCAGCCATTATGAAGAAGTGCCGCAGAATGTCGCGGACGAGGTCAAGGCGAAGCTCGCCGGCTGACCGCGATTTCAGAATTAGAGATTAACCTAAGAACGAAGAGGGTTACATATTATGGGTAAGGCAAAATTCGAGCGCAACAAGCCGCATTGCAACATTGGCACCATCGGTCATGTCGATCATGGCAAGACGACGCTGACGGCGGCGATTACCAAGGTTCTGGCTGATGCCGGTCACGGCGAAGCCGTCGATTTCGCGAACATCGACAAGGCTCCTGAAGAGCGTGAGCGCGGCATCACTATCTCGACCGCACACGTCGAATATGAGACGGAAGATCGTCACTATGCGCATGTCGACTGCCCTGGCCACGCCGACTATGTGAAGAACATGATCACCGGCGCCGCACAGATGGACGGCGCGATCCTGGTGGTGAACGCCGCCGACGGTCCCATGCCACAGACCAAGGAGCACATCCTGCTCGCGCGTCAGGTCGGCGTGCCCGCCATGGTGGTGTTCATGAACAAGGTGGACCAGGTCGATGACGAGGAACTGCTCGAGCTCGTCGAGATGGAAATCCGCGAGCTGCTCAGTTCCTATGATTTCCCTGGTGACGACATCCCCATTGTTGCGGGTTCTGCGCTTGCTGCGCTCGAAGGCCGCGACGACAATATTGGCAAGGAGAAGATCCTCGAGCTGATGAAGGCCGTCGACGATTACATCCCGCAGCCCGAGCGTCCGCTGGACCAGCCTTTCCTTATGCCCATCGAGGACGTGTTCTCGATTTCGGGCCGTGGTACGGTTGTGACCGGCCGTATTGAAACCGGCGTCGTCAATGTAGGCGAGGAAATTGAGATTGTCGGCATCAAGGACACCGTGAAGACGACGGTCACGGGCGTCGAGATGTTCCGCAAGCTTCTGGATCGCGGTGAAGCCGGCGACAATGTCGGCGCGCTTCTACGCGGCACGAAGCGTGAAGATGTCGAGCGTGGTCAGGTTCTGGCCAAGCCCGGTTCCATCACGCCCCACACCGATTTCTCGGCAGAGGTCTATGTCCTCGGCAAGGACGAGGGTGGCCGCCACACGCCGTTCTTCGCGAACTACCGTCCGCAGTTCTATTTCCGCACGACCGACGTAACTGGCGAAGTGGTGTTGCCAGAGGGCACGGAAATGGTTATGCCGGGCGATAATGTGAGCCTGGGTGTCAAGCTGATCGCGCCGATCGCCATGGACAAGGGTCTTCGTTTCGCAATTCGTGAGGGCGGCCGTACGGTCGGCGCTGGCGTTGTGGGCGACATCACGAAGTAAGGTTGAGATACCGAAAGCCGGTCCGGCGCTAACGTGCTGGACCGGTTCTCTTTTGTTTTGAAGGTTTGAGGTCGACGTCGATGGAAACGCAGAATATCAGGATCCGGTTAAAGGCCTTTGACCATCGTGTGCTGGATCAGGCCACGGGTGAAATCGCCGATACGGCGAAGCGCACCGGTGCCATGATTCGCGGCCCCATCCCGATGCCGACGCGCATCGAGAAGTTCACGGTCAACCGTGGGCCGCATATCGACAAGAAAAGCCGCGAGCAGTTCGAGGTACGGACGCACAAGCGCCTCCTCGACATCGTGCAACCCACGCCGCAGACGGTGGACGCGCTCATGAAGCTCGACCTGTCGGCGGGTGTGGACGTAGAGATCAAGCTGGGCGCGTAAGCGGCGGGCCGGATTAAATTTTGGATCACGCCCTCCGGATCATCCGGCGGGCCTCTGAAGGAAAGGAATGATCATGCGCACTGGCGTGATCGCGAAAAAGATGGGCATGACACGCCTGTTCCAGGAGGATGGCCGGCACGTTCCGGTTACCGTCCTCAGCCTGGAAGGCTGTCAGGTTGTCGGCACCCGCAAGGACGATGTCGATGGCTACACCGCTCTCCAGCTTGGTGCTGGCTCCGCGAAATCAAAGAATGTGAAAAAGCCGCAGCGCGGTTTCTATGGCAAGGCCGAAGTCGAGCCGAAAGCGCGCATCGCGGAATTCCGCGTTGCCGAGGACGCCCTTCTCGATGTGGGTGCGGTGATTTCCGCTGACCATTTCGGCGTCGGGCAAAAAGTCGACATTCAGGGCCGGACCCAGGGTAAGGGCTTTGCCGGTGCCATGAAGCGCTGGGGCTTTGGCGGTCTGCGCGCGACCCATGGTGTGTCGCTTTCCCACCGTTCGCACGGTTCGACGGGCCAGCGTCAGGATCCGGGCAAGGTGTTCAAGGGCAAGAAGATGGCTGGCCAGATGGGCAACCGCTTCCGCACTCAGCAGAATCTCGAGATTGTCGAGACAGATATCGAGCGCGGCTTGTTGTTCGTAAAGGGCTCCGTGCCTGGCTCCAAGGGCGGCTGGCTGCTCGTGTCCGATGCCGTGAAGATCAAGCAGCCCGCCGACCTGCCCTATCCGGGCAGTGTGGTTGGCGCGAATAACAATGAGACTGCGGAAACGCCGGTCGAGACGTCCGATGACGCCAACAGCGCAAGCGCGGAGGCTTAAATGAAGGTCAAGGTACAAAGCCTCGACGGCAAGGCCTCGGGGGACATCGAGCTGAAGGACGATATCTTCGGTCTCGAAGCGCGTCCCGACATCCTGCACCGCGTCGTAACGTGGCAGCTTGCCAATCGACGCAATACGGCGCGCGGCGTGCGTGAACGTAGCGATGTCAATCGCACTGGCGCAAAATTCGGCAAACAGAAGGGTGGCGGCACCGCCCGCCATGGTAACCGTCGCGCGCCGATCTTCGTCGGCGGTGGTAAGGCTCATGGCCCCCGCGTCCGCGACTTCGACCAGAGTCTCAACAAGAAGATCCGTGCTCTTGGCTTGAAAACGGCGCTCAGCGTCAAGGCTGCCGAGGGCAAGATCGTCGTGGTCAAGGACTTTGAGGTCAAGGATCACAAGACGTCCGCGATGAAGGACATGCTCGGAAAAATGGGTCTGTCGAAGGCGCTGTTCATGGATGCCGACAAGACGGACGCGTTCACGAAGGCCGTTCGCAACCTGCCGCACATGAACGTGCTGCCGGCCGCAGGTGCCAATGTGTACGACATCCTCAACCACGACACTTTGGTCCTGACCAAAGCGGCTGTCGAGAAACTGGAGGCGCGTTTCAATGGCTAAGGCGGAACCGAAAGCGGTGGAGCTGACGCATTACGACGTCATTCGCGCGCCCATCATCACCGAGAAATCGACCATGGTTTCCGAGCATAATCAGGTCGCTTTCAAGGTCGCAACCAACGCGACGAAGCCGCAGATCAAGGCGGCGATCGAGGCGCTTTACGAAGTCAAGGTGACGGCGGTGAATACGCTGATCGCCAAAGGCAAGACAAAGCGCTGGAAGGGTCGTCCCTATACGCGCAGCGACGTGAAAAAAGCGATCGTGACCCTCGCCGAGGGTGACATGATCGATATTACGAGCGGAGTGAACTAATGGCACTCAAGCAATATCGCCCGACAAGCCCGGCCCGTCGCGGTCTGGTGCTGGTTGACCGCAGCGCCCTGCACAAGGGCGGCCCGGTCAAGGCCCTTACCGAGGGCCTGCCTAAGACGGGTGGCCGCAACAACAAGGGCCACGTCACCTCGCGTGGCATTGGCGGCGGTCACAAGCGCAAATACCGCATCATGGACTTCAAGCGTCGGAAATGGGACGTCGAAGGCACAATCGAGCGTCTGGAATATGACCCCAACCGGTCGGCGTTCATTGCGCTCATCTCCTACCCCGATGGTGAACAGACCTATATCCTCGCGCCTCAGCGTGTTGGCCCGGGTGACAAGGTGATCGCCGGCAAGAAGGTCGACGTAAAACCCGGCAATGCCATGGAGACCAGCCAGATGCCGGTTGGCACAATCATTCACAATGTTGAGCTGAAGCCCGGCAAAGGTGGTCAGATGGCGCGTTCGGCCGGCACGTACGCCCAGGTGGTCGGCAAGGATCGCGGCCTGACGATCATCCGTCTGGGTAGTGGCGAGACGCGTTACATTCCCGGTAATTGCATGGCGACGGTCGGTGCCGTCAGCAATCCTGACAACTCCAACCAGACGCTTGCCAAGGCGGGCCGCAACCGCTGGCGCGGCATCCGTCCGTTGACACGCGGTGTCGCCAAGAACCCGGTCGATCACCCCCATGGTGGTGGTGAAGGTCGGACGTCCGGTGGTCGTCATCCGGTGACGCCATGGGGCAAGCCAACCAAGGGCGCGAAGACCCGTGACAAGAAGAAGGCTTCCAACAAGATGATCATCCGTTCGCGTCACGCGCGCAAGAAGGGCCGGTAAGCGATGGCACGTTCCCTCAAAAAGGGTCCGTTCGTGGACCTGCATCTTCTGAAGAAGGCCGACGCCGCTCAGGACGCGCCGAAGAAGACGCCGATCAAGACCTGGTCGCGTCGCTCGACGATCCTGCCGCAGTTCGTGGGCCTGACCTTCAATGTTTATAATGGCCGGAAATTCATTCCGGTTTCCGTCAACGAGGACATGGTGGGCATGAAGCTGGGCGAATTCGCTCCGACCCGTACCTATCAGGGCCACATCGCCGACAAGAAAGCGAAACGCTAATGGGACAGCAGAAAAATTCCCGCCGCGTTGGTGAGCGTGAAGCGCTTGCCGTCGCCAACACGTTGCGTGGTTCGCCCTACAAGCTGAACCTCGTCGCGGGTCTGATCCGTGGCAAGAAGGCCGAGGACGCGCTGAACATCCTGAAGTTCTCAAACAAGGGCTTTGCCGAGCCCGTCCAGAAGGCACTGGCGTCTGCCATTGCAAATGCGGAGAACAACCACAATCTGGATGTGGACGCGCTGATCGTTGCCGAGGCGTCCGTGGGCAAGTCGATCACAATGAAGCGCTTCAAGGCGCGTGCTCGTGGTCGCTCCGCGCGGATCATCAAGCCATTCAGCCGTATTCGTATCGTCGTTCGTGAGCACGACGAAGAGGAGCAGAACTAATGGGTCATAAATCAAATCCCATCGGCCTGCGCCTGCAGGTCAACCGCACTTGGGACAGCCGCTGGTTCGCCGATGGCGAAACCTATGCACGCCAGCTGGTCGAAGACCTCAAGATTCGCGAATTCATTTTCAAGACCGTTCCGCAGGCCGCGATTTCGAAGGTCGTCATCGAACGCCCCGCGAAACTGTGCCGCGTGAGCGTCTATGCCGCCCGCCCCGGTGTCATCATCGGCAAGAAGGGTGCGGACATCGACAAGCTGCGCAAGAAGCTGGCCGACATGACGGGCAGCGAGGTTTCGCTGAACATTGTCGAGATCCGCAAGCCGGAAGTCGATGCCAAGCTCGTTGCACAGGGCGTTGCCGATCAGCTGGAGCGCCGCATCGCGTTCCGCCGCGCCATGAAGCGCGCGGTGCAGTCGGCGCTGCGTCTTGGCGCGGAAGGTATCAAGATTACCTGTGGCGGCCGTCTGGGCGGCGCGGAAATCGCGCGCGTGGAATGGTATCGCGAGGGCCGTGTGCCCCTGCACACGCTTCGCGCGAATATCGACTATGCGGAAGCCGAGGCGAAGACCGCTTATGGCATCTGCGGCGTCAAGGTCTGGATCTTCAAGGGTGAAATCTTGGAACATGACCCGCTTGGTCAGGAAAAGGCCATGGTGGACGCACAGACATCCGGGGTCCGTCCCGCGCGGTAGGTCGAAAGATCATACCGCGGCGTGACGCCTGATCGAGGACCTCTTTTCCTGTCAGAAGGCTAGTTTCAATGCTGCAACCAAAACGCACCAAATATCGCAAGGCGCACAAGGGCCGTATTCACGGCAATGCCAAAGGCGGTACCGACCTGAACTTCGGTTCCATCGGGCTGAAGGCCATGGAACCGGAACGCATCACCGCGCGCCAGATCGAAAGCGCCCGTCGTGCGATCACCCGTCACATCAAGCGCCAGGGGCGTTTGTGGATCCGTGTATTCCCTGACGTGCCTGTCAGTTCCAAGCCTGCGGAAGTCCGCATGGGTAAGGGTAAGGGTTCGCCGGAATATTGGGCCGCGCGGGTCAAACCTGGCCGGATCCTGTTCGAACTGGACGGCGTCAACGCCGCCATCGCCACGGTCGCCTTCGAGCGCGCTGCCGCGAAACTTCCCATTCGCACGAAGGTGGTTCGCCGCCTGGGGGACAATGACTGATGACCAAGATTGCCGATCTGAAGGGCAAGACCGACGACCAGCTCAACGAAGAGCTGGGGCAGCTGAAGAAGGAGCAGTATAACCTGCGCTTCCAGGCCGCCACCGGTCAGCTGGAGAAACCGAGCCGCGTAAAGGAGGTCCGCAGGACTATCGCGCGGATCAACACGCTGAAGACGGAGCGCAACCGCGCTCAGGCGGAAGGATAGGATATGCCCAAGCGTATCATGGCCGGACCGGTTGTGTCCGACAAGACAGACAAGACGGTGACCGTTCTCGTCGAGCGGCGCGTGCAGCACCCGCTGTACGGCAAGATCATTCGCCGCTCCAAGAAGTATCACGCGCATGACGAGAAGAACGAATTCGCCATCGGCGATATCGTTCGCATCGAGGAATGCCCGCCAATGTCCAAGACGAAGACGTGGAAAGTCATCGGCAAGGCCGGGAAAGACGCGAATGTCGCGGCGATGCCCAGCAAGGCCGAGGAAATCAACGTCAGTGATCTGACGGAAGGGGAGGCAGCATAATATGATCCAGATGCAGTCAAACCTGGAAGTCGCGGACAATAGCGGCGCGAAGCGCGTACAGTGCATCAAGGTGCTGGGCGGCTCCAAGCGCCGGTTCGCTGGCGTGGGCGACACGATCGTGGTTTCCGTAAAGGAAGCGCAGCCACGTGGCCGCGTGAAAAAGGGCGACGTCCACCGCGCCGTCGTCGTTCGCACCGCCAAGGACATTCGCCGCAGCGATGGAACGGTCATCCGTTTCGATTCGAATGCCGCTGTGCTCATCAATACGAACAAGGAACCGCTGGGAACGCGTATCTTTGGCCCCGTGACGCGCGAATTGCGCGGCAAGGGCCTGATGAAGATCGTCAGCCTGGCGCCGGAGGTGCTTTGAAAATGGCATCGGCTAAAATCAAGAAGGGTGACCGTGTCGTGGTCCTGTCCGGCAAGGACAAGGGCAAGCATGGCGACGTGACCCAGGTGCTTCCGAGTGACGGCAAAGTCGTCGTGTCGGGTGTCAACGTGATGACGCGCCACCGCAAGCCTTCTCAGGCGAACCCGCAGGGCGGTCTGGACCGTTTCGAGGCGCCCATGGCGCTGTCGAAGGTCGCGATCGAGGATCCCAAGACGGGCAAGCCGACGCGCGTCGGTTTCGAGGTTCGTGACGGCAAAAAGGTTCGCGTCGCGAAGAAGTCAGGCGAGGTGATCAATGGCTGAGGATAAATATGTTCCACGGCTTCAGAAGAAGTATCTGGAAACCGTCCGTCCCGCTCTGAAAGAGCAGTTCGGGTTCAAGAATGACATGCAGATCCCGAAGATCGAGAAGATCGTCATCAACATGGGCGTCGGCAAGGCTGTCGACGACAAGAAGCACCTCATGAACGCGGTGCAGGAAATGACGCAGATTTCTGGCCAGAAGCCGGTCATCACGAAGGCGAAGAAGTCGATCGCGACGTTCAAGCTTCGTGAGGGTAACCCGATCGGCTGCAAGGTCACGCTGCGCGGTGAGCGCATGTGGGAGTTTCTGGACCGGCTGGTGAACATCGCGCTGCCGCGCGTCCGCGACTTTCGCGGCACGAACCCGAACAGCTTCGACGGTCGTGGCAATTACGCCATGGGCATCAAGGAACAGATCGTTTTCACCGAGATCA
Source organism: Pacificimonas sp. (assembly GCA_049650205.1). Taxonomy (GTDB): domain Bacteria; phylum Pseudomonadota; class Alphaproteobacteria; order Sphingomonadales; family Sphingomonadaceae; genus Pacificimonas. Next base: position 38,492 of record JBARZR010000104.1, read on the forward strand.
ACTATGACCAGGTCGATCAGACCCGCGGCATGGATGTGATCATCACGACGACGGCAACGACGGATGACGAGGGGCGAGCGCTTCTCAAGGGTCTGTCGATGCCGTTTACGGGCGGTGACGAGGAAGAAGAGAAGAAGGCGGCCTAACCGGCCCGTCTCTCTTCATTGAAAGGAAAGAGAACTTAAGTCATGGCGAAACTGAGTTCGGTGAACAAGAACGAGCATCGCAAGAAGCTCGTGAAGAAATATGCGGGTAAATATGCCCGTCTGAAGGCGATTGCCGAGGATGAGAGCGTCGACGACGACGAGCGGTTCATGGCGCGTCTGAAGATGGCGGAAATCCCGCGCAACGCGAATCCGACGCGTGTGCGCAATCGTTGCGAACTGACCGGACGTAGCCGTGGCTACTACCGCAAGTTCGGCCTGTCGCGCATCATGCTGCGCGAACTGGGCAACAAGGGCCTGATCCCAGGTCTCACGAAATCCAGCTGGTAAGGAAAGGAGCGACCTCATGACAATGACAGATCCGCTCGCGGACCTTCTCACGCGTATCCGCAACGGCCAGCAGGCCAAGATGGATTCCATTACGACACCGGCGTCGAAGCTGCGTCGCAATGTTCTCAACGTGCTTGAGCGCGAAGGTTATATCCGTGGCCATTCCGACGAGGAGCAGTCCGGCAACAAAACCTTCACGCGCATCGAGCTGAAATATTTCGAAGGCGCGCCCGCGATCCAGTATCTGCAGCGTGTGTCGAAGCCGGGTCGCCGTGTCTATTCGGGCGCGACCGACCTGCCGAAGGTCCGCTCGGGTCTCGGTATCACCATTGTCTCGACGCCAAAAGGCGTTCTGTCCGACGCGGAAGCGCGCGAACAGAATGTCGGCGGCGAGCTCCTTTGCCAGGTCTTCTAGGGGAACGCTGATGTCACGAATTGGAAAAGTGCCCGTCGCACTGCCCGACGGTGTCTCGGCGTCGCTCGCCGGTGAAATCCTGTCGGTCAAGGGGCCGAAGGGCGAACTGTCGATGCCGACCCGCGACGAGATCGAATACAAGATCGAGGACGGCGTGGTGAAGGTCACGCCCGTCAAGCGTGCAGGTCGCCCCTTCTGGGGGATGCAGCGCACAATGGTGCAGAATCTGGTCACGGGTGTGACCGAGGGCTTCACCAAAGTGCTGGAGATTTCCGGTGTCGGTTACCGTGCGGCGATGCAGGGCAAGATCCTGAAGCTGCAGCTCGGCTACAGCCACGATGTCGATTATGCGATCCCGGAAGGGATCGACATCAAGACGCCTGACCAGACCACTGTGGAAATCAGCGGCATGGACAAGCAGAAGGTCGGCCAGGTCGCTGCGGAAATCCGCCGCTGGCGCAAGCCCGAACCCTATAAGGGCAAGGGCATCAAATATCGCGGCGAATATGTGTTCCGCAAGGAAGGCAAGAAGAAGTAATATGGCACAGAAACTGTCTCAATTTGCCCGCCGTCGCCGGCGTGTTCGCAGCGCTCTTCGCGCCAAGGGTGGCCTGAAGCCGCGCCTGTCCATCCACCGCACTTCGAAGCATATCTATGCGCAGGTGATCGACGATGTGGAAGGCCGCACGGTCGCATCGGCATCTTCGCTGGAGAAGGATGCGAAAAGCGCCAAGAGCAAGGGTGGCGGTGCGACCGTCTCCGCCGCCGCCGACGTAGGCAAGCGTGTCGCCGCGCGTGCGAAGGACGCCGGTATTGGCCGTGTGATCTTCGATCGTGGCGGCTTTATTTTTCATGGTCGCGTCAAGGCGCTGGCCGATGCCGCACGTGAAGGCGGACTGGAGTTCTAATATGGCTGACGAGAAAACGATCCCATCGGTCGCCAACGACCCCACGCCCGGCGAGGCTCCGCCCGCCGCAACGAACCCACAGGGTGCGCCGTCCAACGAGGATGGTCGCCGTGGTGGTCCCGGTGGCGGCAATCGCGGTGGTCCCGGTGGCGGGCGCGGACGTGGTGGCCCCGGGGGTGGTCGTGACAATCGCGGCGGTGGCCGCGGTCGTGACAATCGCGGTGGCCGTGGTGGCCGCGGCGGCGACGATACCGGCGAGGAACTGATCGAGAAGCTGGTTCACATCAATCGGGTCTCCAAGACCGTCAAGGGCGGTAAGCGCTTCGGTTTCGCTGCGCTCGTCGTCGTTGGCGATGGCAAGGGCCGTGCCGGTTTCGGTCATGGCAAGGCGCGCGAAGTGCCGGAGGCGATAAACAAGGCGACCGCCGCCGCGAAGAAGGCGATGGTTCGTGTGCCTTTGCGCGATGGCCGCACGCTGCATCATGACGGTTATGGCCGTTTCGGCGCCGGCAAGGTGCATGTGCGCTCGGCTCCGCAGGGGACGGGTATCATTGCCGGCGGTCCGATGCGCGCGATCTTCGAAAGTCTCGGCGTCGCCGATGTCGTGACGAAGTCGGTCGGAACGTCGAACCCCTATAACATGATCCGAGCCACGTTCGAGGCGCTCGCCGATCAGTATAGCCCCAAAATGGTGGCTCAGCGTCGTGGCAAGAAGATCGCGGATCTGATCGGTCAGCGTGACAATGTCCAGGCCGAGCCCGAAGCGGAAACGGCTGACGCCGAACCCGCCGAAGCAACTGCGGAGTAAGCCGACATGGCAAAGAAGAAGATGATGAAGGTCAAGCAGGTCGGCTCGCCGATCCGCCGTCCGGAAAAGCAGCGTGCGACGCTGAAAGGTCTTGGCCTTGGCAAGATGCACCGCGTCGTGGAACTGGAGGATACGCCCTCCACACGTGGCATGGTCAATTCCATTCCGCACCTGGTGCAGGTGGTCGAGGAATAGTTGGCTTTCTTCAAATGTCTCGCGAATGGAGAGAATTTTCCAGCAGAGATAGAGGGGGGAACGAAAACTCGTCGGGTTCTTTGCTACACGCTATGTGGCCGCTGAGAGTCCGGAAGCTGCAGAACTAGCGGCTTTGAAACTTCTTCAGGATGATGAGTGGCTGGCAGGCTTGAAAGAATTTGCAAAGCCAACTGATCCAACACCTAAAGTTTACTTCGAGGAAATCGTCGAAGTAGATAAAAATATCGAACAGTCGGGAGCCACAGGCTTCTCTTTGTATCTGATGTAAACAAGCGCGAACAAAAGCGAAAGCGAGTGCATATTATGAAGTTAAGTGATCTCAGCGATAACGAAGGCGCACGCAAGAAGCGTATGCGCATCGGCCGCGGCGAAGGCAGCGGGAAGGGCACGACCGGCGGCCGCGGCATGAAAGGGCAGAAATCCCGTTCGGGCGTCGCAATAAAGGGCTTCGAAGGCGGCCAGATGCCGCTTCACATGCGGATTCCGAAGCGCGGCTTCAACAATCCCTTCGGCACGGACTATGCCGAACTGAATCTCGGCACGTTGCAGAAGGCCATCGACGACAAGAAGCTGAAGGCCGGCAAGCTGGACGAGGCGGCTTTGCGCGAAACCGGTCTGATCCGCGGCGGCAAGGACGGCGTCAGCCTGCTTGCCAAGGGCGAGCTGAAATCGAAAGTCGAACTGACGGTCGCGCGCGCTTCCAAGGGTGCGGTTGCCGCCGTCGAAAAGGCTGGTGGCAAGGTCACGCAGACCGTCGGCCCGAAAGTCTGGCCTGAAAAGAAGGCGTAATGCCTCGACGTCGCTCCCTTGTCCGGGTTCACGGGCAAGGGCGCGATGGCAGGGGAGTAGCATGGCGCACGACCTGCTCCTATGTTCCAATGCATATCTGTAACGCGGGAACCGATTTCACATGGCATCAGCAGCCGAACAGCTAGCAGCAGGCCTTAGCTGGTCTTCCTTTTCCAAGGCATCCGACCTGAAGAAGCGCATCTGGTTCACGCTGGGTGCGCTGATTATTTTCCGGCTTTGCTCATTCGTGCCGTTGCCGGGTATCGATCCGGTGCAGCTGGAAATCCTGTTCGACCGCACACGCGGCGGCGTTCTCGATTTCGTCAACATGTTTTCCGGCGGCGCGCTGGAGCGGATGTCGATCGTCGCGCTCAACATCATGCCCTATATCACCGCGTCGATCATCGTACAGTTGATGACGTCGCTGTCGCCGACCATGGCTGCCCTCAAGAAAGAGGGTGAGAGCGGTCGCAAGAAGATCAACCAGTATACCCGTCTCGGCACGGTGTTCCTGACGCTTGTACAGGGCTATGGCATCGCGCGCGGCCTCGAGGGGTGGGGTGGTGACAGCTCAGCTGTCATCGATCCGGGCTGGTTCTTCCGCATCACCACCATGATCACGCTTCTGGGCGGTACGATGTTCCTGATGTGGCTGGGCGAGCAGATCACCGCACGCGGCATCGGTAACGGCATTTCGCTCATCATCATGGCGGGGATCATCGCGACCTTCCCCGGTGCGTTTGTCGGCATCTTCGAGCAGAATCGCACAGGCTCGATCTCCGACTTCACAGTCATCCTGATCATTCTCGGCGGTATCGGCATCATTGCCTTCATCTGCTTCATGGAGAGGGCGCAAAGGCGTGTGCTGGTGCAATATCCCAAACGGCAGGTCGCGCATGGCCGTCCGGCGCAGGCCGAGACGTCGCATCTGCCTCTGAAGCTCAATACGTCTGGCGTCATCCCGCCGATCTTCGCATCGTCCATCCTGCTCGCGCCGTTGACGGTGGCGCAGTTCTCGGGCGGCGGCGCGGCCGCGCAGGGCGCGCCGGTGACCGACACGGGCAGCGCCTGGGGCGATTTCATGCTGCAGGTAACGGCTGCGCTGCAGCACGGCACGCCGCTCTACATGGCGCTCTACGGGCTCGGCATTGCGTTCTTCACGTTCTTCTACACGGCGATTGTCTTCAATCCCGAGGAAACCTCTGACAATCTGAAGCGACAGGGCGGCTTCATTCCAGGCATCCGTCCGGGCCAGCGCACGGCGGATTATCTGGATCACGTTCTGACACGGATCACGACGGTTGGCGCGGCTTATCTTGTTCTGATCTGTTTGCTGCCGGAGTTTGTGATGGGCGCTTATGGCCTCGCATTGCTGTTCGGCGGCACAAGCCTTCTCATCGTCGTCAACGTCACCATGGACACGGTTGCGCAGATTCAATCGCATCTGCTTGCGCATCAATATGAAGGCCTTATCAAGAAGGCGAAGCTGCGCGGTAAGCGGCGCTAAGTGCGGGGGATCTCTGGGGCGTGAATATCATACTGCTTGGGCCGCCAGGAGCGGGCAAGGGAACACAGGCGAGCTTTCTGGAGAATGAACGCGGCATGGTACAGCTGTCGACGGGTGACATGCTGCGCGCTGCGGTCAAAGCGGGCACACCTGTCGGGAAAAAGGCCAAGGCCGTGATGGATGCGGGCGAACTTGTCTCCGACGAGATCGTGTCCGGCATCGTTTCCGAACGGCTTGACCGTAGCGATGTGCGAACAGGCGGTTTCATTCTGGACGGCTATCCCCGGACCGAGGCGCAGGCCGGTCACCTGGACGCGATGCTGACAGAAAAAGGCATGACGCTCGACCATGTTATCGAGCTTTCGATCGATGAGGCGGCGCTGGTCGACCGGGTCGAAGGCCGTTTCACCTGTTCCAAATGCGGAGAAGGCTATCACGACCGGCACAAGATGCCGAAGGTGCACGGGATCTGCGACAGCTGCGGCGCGAACGCCTTCAAGCGCCGTCCGGACGACAATGCCGAGACCGTACGCACGCGAATTGAGGAATATCGCGCGAAGACAGCACCCATCCTTCCCATCTATGACGCGCGGAATATGGTCACGCGTGTGGATGGCATGGCATCCATGGATGCGGTGAAGGCGAGCATCGCTGGCATTCTCGACGCATAGCATAAGCGTAGACGCCGGTTGACAGCCGCCGAGTCGCATCCTATCTGACACCCTTCGGTACATCCGAATTTAATCTCAATGAACGGCACCGGCCGGGCTTTTGCCTATGCTGGTGCTTCGCATTGAGGAAAACGCTTTGAGATAGGTGGCCAGCCCGGCCCACCTGTGGAGCCGAGGAGACATTTTTCGTGGCACGCATTGCGGGCGTCAATATCCCGACCAATAAACGGGTCGAGATCGCCCTTACCTACATTCACGGGATCGGACGCACATCCGCTCTCAATATCGTCGAAACACTGAAGATTCCGCGCGACCGCCGCGTCCAGGACCTGACCGAGCAGGAAGTCATCTCCATTCGTGAGATGATCGATGCCGATTTCCAGGTCGAGGGCGATCTGCGCCGCGACGTTTCGATGAACATCAAGCGCCTTATGGATCTGGCCAGCTATCGCGGCCTGCGCCATCGCCGCGGCCTGCCGGTGCGCGGTCAGCGCACGCACACCAATGCGCGCACCCGCAAGGGTAAGGCGAAGCCCATCGCCGGCAAGAAAAAGTAAGGAACGCTAGACCATGGCAAAAGAACCAGGCCGCGTTCGCCGCAGGGAACGCAAGAACATCACGTCGGGCGTCGCCCATGTGAACTCCACATTCAACAACACAATGGTGACTATCACCGACGCACAGGGCAATGCGATCAGCTGGTCATCTTCGGGCATGATGGGTTTCAAGGGCAGCCGCAAATCGACGCCTTACGCCGCCCAGGTCGCTGCTGAGGATGCCGGTCGCAAGGCGCAGGAACACGGGATGCGTACGCTGGAGGTCGAAGTCAAAGGCCCGGGTTCCGGACGTGAGTCCGCACTTCGCGCGCTGTCGGCCATCGGTTTCACCATCACGGCCATCCGTGACGTGACGCCGATCCCGCATAATGGCGTTCGTCCGCCAAAGCGTCGCCGCGTCTGAGCTCCGGTCCGGGGCAGGCGATCACCGCCTCGCCCCGTTTCAATCTGGCCGGACCGATCATCCGGCCTTCAGGATATTTCCCGAAGGGATAGCATTTTATGGCCGTCAACGCGAAGAACTGGCAGGAACTTACCAAGCCGTCCGCTCTTGAAACCAAAGGCACCACGACCAAATCCCGCGCAACGTTCGTGGCGGAACCGCTGGAACGCGGCTTCGGCCTGACGCTGGGCAATGCGCTTCGCCGCGTGCTGCTCTCCTCGTTGCAGGGTGCGGCAATTACGTCCATCAAGCTGGACGGTGCGCTGCATGAGTTTTCCTCGCTTCCGGGTGTTCGGGAGGATGTCACTGATATCGTGCTTAACATCAAACAGGTCGCCCTGAAGATGGAGGGTAACGAGCAGAAGCGCGTTCAGCTGACCGCGACCGGCCCTGGCGAAGTAAAAGCTGGTCAGATTGCCGTGTCCTCCGACATGGAAATTATGAATCCGGATCATGTTATCTGTCATCTCGACGACGGTGCGAACCTGAATGTCGAGCTTACGGCCAACACAGGCAAGGGCTATAGCACGGCTGCCGCCAACCGCGCCGCCGATGCGCCCATCGGGCTCATTCCAGTCGACTCGCTGTATTCGCCGGTTCGCCAGGTATCCTACAAGGTCGAGAACGCCCGTGTCGGACAGGAACTCGATTATGACCGCCTGCTGCTGACGGTCGAGACTGACGGTACGGTGAAACCTGAAGATGCCGTGGCCTATGCGGCGCGTATCCTTCAGGACCAGTTGGCACTGTTCATCAACTTTGAAGAATCGAGCGCCATCCAGGCGGCTCCGTCGACGGCACAGACGGCGGAAGACGAAAATGACGATCAGGTCAACCGCTTCCTCCTCAAGAAGGTCGACGAGCTGGAACTTAGTGTCCGTTCGGCGAACTGTCTGAAGAACGACAACATCATCTATATCGGCGATTTGGTTCAGAAAACCGAGGCCGAGATGCTGCGCACGCCGAATTTCGGCCGCAAGTCGCTGAACGAGATCAAGGAAGTTCTGTCGTCAATGGGCCTTCGCCTCGGCATGGAACTGCCCGGCTGGCCGCCCGAAAATATCGAGGAAATGGCCAAGAAGATGGAGCAGGATCTGCTCGGCTGAAGCCATTGCCGATTGGGAAAAGGGCGGCCCCTTAGTCCGCCCGCACTGGGGTACCTTGCACGGCCCCTGTTCAAACAGAGGAAAAGAATATGCGCCATCGTCACGGACAGCCAAAACTCCAGCGGACTTCCAGCCACCGCATCGCACTGATGCGGAACATGGCGGCTGCGCTCATCAAGCATGAGCAGATCAAGACAACTGTCCCCAAGGCGAAGGCGCTTCGCCCTTATGTCGAGAAGCTGGTGACGCTGGCGAAGAAGGGCGGCCTCTCGAACCGTCGTCTCGCCATGTCCCGCCTGATGGACGAAACACAGCTGAAGAAGCTGTTCGACGTCATGGCCGACCGCTATTCGGACCGCCCGGGTGGCTATACCCGCGTTCTGAAGCTTGGCATGCGTCAGTCCGACGCCGCGCCGATGGCGATCATCGAATTCGTCGACCGCGATACCGATGCCAAGGGCCAGGATAGCGGCCCGGTGCTTTCCAATGAGGATATGGACGAAGCCGCGTAAGCCGCATTATCGTCTGGCAATTCAAAGAAAGGGGCCGGTGAACATGATGCTCACCGGCCCCTTTCTTAGTGCGGATTACTAAATCTCAGCGAAGGCGCGTGACCAGCATTCCGCAGCTATTTGTGCCGCGAGGGCAGTGGACATTGGCGTAAAGCAGTGTGTCGCCGCCGAAGGGCGATACGGCGCGCGCCAGGGCTTCGTCCGTGGCGACACCCAGCGACAGGGTGGCCTGCTCGCTCCAGAACAGATCGCTCTCGACGGGAATATTCGAGGTTCGGAAGTCGGCGCTTGTCAGCAATTTCCCGTCGGTGCTGAATAGCGCGGCACCGGTGAAGGCGGGATAGAAGCGCACAAAGCGGCGCAGGCGCATGGTGGCACCGGTCAGGGACGGGCGGTCTTCAGGACTGGCGGCCGCGAGGCGCAAAGGCATGTCGCCTGCCAGCGAACGGATGAGTGCGAGACATTGCCCATCATTCGCATGGCGTTCGGGCAGTGCCGGGGATCGCGGAATCTCCGCAATCGCGCTCTCCTGCGGATCCCGAAGTTTCAGCTGCGCGCTACCCAACATGTGCAAATCCCCAAACTGCGCCGCCGACCGATGTGTTGAACACCGCTACGGCGACTCGCTCCTACACTCCGAAGCTGGCATGATTATCTTAAAAAGCCATTGACGGCGAGTCGCCCCGACTCTCGATCAGACTCGCGGGGCTGTGCAATACATCGGACGAGTTGTGCGAAACCTTGCGCATTTCCCGCAATTCACGCAACGAAGTGGCCATGATCCGATCATTTCAGTTCAATTACGGCCCGCGAGTCGTTTCCGGTCCGGGCAGCGCTGGCGAGATTGACCGCCTCTTACCCGATGGCCCAATCTTGTTCGTGACGGACAGCAATGTCCGCGCTCTCGGTCTGGCGGACGCGGTTCTGGCTGGCCTTGGCGCACGTGATGTCGTGATTTTCGACGGGGTCGAAGCTGATCCCAGCGCCGCGACGGTGAACGCGGCGGCGGAGGCCGGACGCGATGGGGGCGCGACTGCCGTTATCGGTTTTGGCGGCGGCAGTCCGATGGATGTAGCCAAAACGGCGGGCTATCTGATCGGTAGCGGCGATGCGCTGGAGGATATCTACGGCGTCGATGTGGCGATGGGCGCGCGCCTGCCGTTGATCCTGGTGCCGACGACGGCGGGTACCGGATCGGAGGCGACGCCGATCGCCATCCTGACCGTGGGAGATACGGAAAAGAAGGGCATTGTCTCGCCCGCGCTGTACGCGGACCACGCGGTCCTGGACGCGGATCTGACACTGGGCCTGCCGCGCCATGTGACGGCGGCGACCGGTATCGACGCGATGGTGCATGCGATCGAGGCCTACACCTCGAAACGCCTGAAAAATCCGCTGTCCGATGCCCTGGCGCGGGAGGCGCTGCGCATCCTGGCGGCGAACATCCGCACGGCCTGCGACGAACCGGACAACAAGGCCGCGCGCGGGAACATGCTGCTGGGCGCGCATTTGGCGGGCGTTGCCTTTTCCAATGCGCCCGTTGCCGGTGTCCATGCGCTGGCCTATCCGCTTGGCGGGCATTTCCATGTGCCGCACGGTCTGTCGAACGCGCTGATGCTGCCTCATGTGCTGGCGCATAATATGGGCGCGGCGCGGGAACTCTATGCGGAGCTGGCGGTCGAGGTCGATCCGAAGCTGGGCGCGCTCGGCACGCAGGCGCGGGCGCAGGGCTTCGTCGAGGCATTGCGCGCCATCGCGGCGGATACGGGGCTGAGCCCGCGCCTCACCGATGTCGGTGTGAACGCCGACCACCTTGACATGCTGGCCGACGAAGCGATGAAGCAGGAGCGCCTGCTGATCAACAATCCCGCCGATATCAGCCGAGACGATGCGCGAAGATTGTACGAGGCGGCGCTGTGAGCCGGGATCCGCTTCGCCCGCGGGCAGCCTATCCGGTCTTTCAGGGGATCAACACCCGCTGGTCGGACAATGACGTTTACGGCCATGTGAACAATGTCGTCTATTATGGCTGGTTCGACACGGCGGTGAACGCGCAGCTGATCGAGGTGGGCCTGCTGAATATCGAAACCGGCCCGATGATCGGCCTGGTGGTGGAAACGGGCTGCCGCTACGCCGCGCCGCTGTCCTTCCCGCAGAAGATAGAGGCGGGCGTGCGCGTGGCAAAGCTTGGCACGTCCAGCGTGCGCTATGAGGTTGGTATCTTCGCTGAGAGCGCTGCCGACGCGGCTGCGGAGGGGTTTTTCGTACATGTCTATGTCGACCGCGAAACCCGCCGTCCCGTGCCGCTGCCGGACGACTGGCGCGTGGGGCTGACCGCATTGATGATCTGACCGGTTCAGCGAAGGTAAATGCAGTTTCTGCGATCGGCGAACATATTTGTAACGGAGGGCATCCGACCATGTTTACAAGCCTGCGCCTGATGCTGATCGCCATATTCCTGTCGACCAGCATCGCCGTCAGTTTCGCATCTCCTGCCGATGCGCACCGCTACCACCGGCGGCACAAGCATGACGGCTTCGACGTAGGCGATGCGATCGTCGGCGCAGCGGTTCTGGGCGCGATCATCGGCCTTGCCAACGCGGGGAAAAAGAAACGCGATGAGCGAGTCGGAACGCCGCTCCCGCCCGCGCCCTATCCCGAGGAGCGCTATCCGGACGAACGGGATGACCGCGGCGAGGACGGTTGGAACAGCTCCAGCGTATGGGCCGACGTCGATCCGGACTATGCGAACCGTTTCCCCTCCGAACGTGCGGCCATCGATGCCTGCGCGCGCGAGGCAGAAACGCTTGGCAGCCGCTATGGTGCGGATGCGCGTGTGTTGCTGATCGACGATGTCATGCGCGAGGGTCGGGAGACGCGGGTGACGGGAAAGATCGACAACGGCAATGTGGATGAACGCGATGACTTCTCACACTTTACCTGTTTCGCCGATGGCGGCCAGGTAACGGCGTTCCGCTTTGGCTAGACCGCCCGCGCTAGACAGAATCCTGCCTTCCGCGTAACGCCCACGCGCATGAGCGTCACACCCACGGAAACCATCCTCGTCGTCGATTTCGGCAGCCAGGTCACGCAGCTGATCGCCCGCCGGGTCAGGGAGGCGGGCGTTTATTCCGAGATCGCGCCCTTCTCGAAGGCGGAAGAGGCGTTCGAGCGATTGAATCCAAAAGGGATCATCCTTTCGGGCGGCCCGGACAGCGTGACGAATATCGACGCGCCGGGCATTCCGCAGAACTTCCTGACGGCGGGCGTGCCGATATTCGGCATCTGCTATGGCCAGCAGGTCATGGTGAACCAGCTTGGCGGGACAGTCAAGAACGCCGACATGGGCGAATTTGGACGAGCCTTCATCGATGTCGAAAAACCCTGCGCGCTGTTCGATGGCTTGTGGCAGCCCGGCGAGCGGCACCAGGTCTGGATGAGCCATGGCGACAAGGTCGATAACCTGCCCGACGGCTTCGACATCGTCGCCCATTCGGACGGCGCGCCCTTCGCCGTCATCGCCGACGAGGCGCGGAAATTCTATGGCGTGCAGTTTCATCCGGAGGTCGTGCATACGCCCGACGGCGGCAAGCTGATCGCCAATTTCGCGCGGCATGTCTGCTCGATATCCGAAGAATGGACGATGGCGGAGTTCCGCGACCAGAAGATCGCCGAAATCCGCGAACAGGTCGGCGACCGGAAGGTCATTTGCGGCCTGTCCGGCGGCGTTGACTCTTCCGTCGCCGCCGTCCTGATCCACGAAGCCATCGGCGACCAGCTGACCTGCGTATTCGTCGACCATGGCCTGCTGCGCCAGGGCGAGGCCGAGCAGGTCGTCAGCCTGTTCCGCGGCCATTATGACATGCCGCTGGTGCATGTGGATGCCGAGGATCGCTTTCTGAAAGGACTGGCTGGCGTCAGCGATCCGGAAAAAAAGCGTAAGTTCATCGGCGCGACCTTTATCGACGTATTCGACGAAGAGGCGGAAAAGATTGGCGGCGCGGATTTTCTGGCGCAGGGCACGCTTTATCCCGACGTGATCGAGAGTGTCAGTTTTACGGGCGGACCATCCGTGACCATCAAGTCGCATCACAATGTCGGCGGCCTCCCCGAGCGTATGAAGATGGAGCTGGTCGAACCCCTGCGCGAGCTGTTCAAGGACGAGGTTCGCGACCTGGGCCGCGAACTTGGACTGCCGGAGCCGTTCGTTGGCCGGCACCCCTTTCCCGGTCCCGGCCTCGCCATCCGCATTCCGGGCGAAGTCACCAAGGAAGCCTGCGATATTCTGCGCAAGGCCGACGCCATCTACCTCGACGAGATCCGCAAGGCGGGCCTTTACGACGCCATCTGGCAGGCGTTCGCCGTCCTCCTCCCCGTGCGCACGGTCGGCGTCATGGGCGATCACCGCACCTATGACCGCGTCTGCGGCCTGCGCGCCGTCACCAGCACCGATGGTATGACGGCGGATGTCTATCCGTTTGCGAGCGAGTTCCTGTCGAACGTCGCGACGAGGATTGTTAACGAGGTGAAGGGCATCAACCGTGTGGTGTATGACTATACATCGAAACCGCCGGGTACGATCGAGTGGGAGTAGCGAGGCCTCTATCGGGTAACCGAAAGCTGGCTAGTTTAGTGGTGGCCTCCTTGGTCGCTTGGGCGGTCTATACCACCGCTGCCTATATAGAAGCGTTTGTCATTTCCGGGGTTTCAGAAGCGAAACCTAGTTTGCTTACCCATGTGCTGTTCTATACCGTATTTGGGCTCCCGCTGGCTATCTTCACATGTTTGTTGATTGGCTTTCCGGTATGGGCAATCAGCGAACGACGTGGCCTTTCTTCTAAGCGCGACGCAATAAAGGTCGGAGCTGTTTTTGGCGCAATCTTGTGCTTCGTCGTCATGTTTATACAGCGATTGATGGGGTTGCGCGAGTATCTTGATGATAGCTTTCGTAGCCAATGGGGTGGTGGAGCCTATATCGTGTCAATTGATGGCTTGCTGACGCCTTACGGGTGGTTTCTCGAGATTATAGACGTTGCTGTCTTCCTGTGCGCTGGAGCGTTGGCCGGTTACGCAGCTTGGAAGGTTTCAGGGCTGGGTCGCACTATGCGGAACAACTGAACTTATGGACTTGTTAGCCGCCGGAGTTTGGTGATCGGAAACGCTCAACTCCCCCTAGGTTCCGACCCGCGCACGGAACGCCTGCGCCGCCTGCAACCGCTGCTGATCCAGCGGTTCGGACATATCGAACGCGCTGTGCGCGCACGGCGGGAGCCGGAGTGGGTGCTGGTGCAAGGGGTGATCGGTGCGCGGACGCATTCGGATGTGTCGAACGCGGCGACGGAGAGGCTGCTGGCGCGCTACGGCGGCTGGGACGCGGTGGCCAAGGCGCCGCTGGGTGAACTTCAGGATGAACTCAAGACGCAGACCTATCCCAACATGGCGGCGGAGCGGCTGAAATCCTGTTTGGAGGCTCTGGTCGAAGCGCGTGGCAAAGCCGACCTGTCCCACCTTGAAGGCATGACGACACCCGCCGCGATGAACTGGCTGGAGACGCTGCCGGGTGTCGGGCGCAAAATCGCGGCGGGCGTGGTCAACGCCAGCACGCTCGGCCGGAAGGCGATGGTGCTGGACAGTCATCACCGGCGCATCCTCCAGCGTATGGGACTGGTGCCGCCCAAAGCCGACACGGCCCGCGCCTATGCCGCGCTGGAGCCGATCCTTCCTGAAGAGTGGACGGCGGCCGACTATAACGAGCATCACCTTCTGATGAAGGAAGTCGGGCGGAATTACTGTCGTCCGTCGCGCATGGATTGCGCGAATTGCCCGGCGCAGGCGCAATGCGATACGGGGCGGGCGACGGCTTGACCAAGGCGCTTGGTCAAGTTAATTTGCGGTATGGCTATAAGCGTGAACGTCGGCGAAGCGAAGGCGCGGTTTTCCGAGCTCTTGAATGCCGCGCTGGATGGACAGGATGTCGTTGTGATGAAGGCGGGTGAACCTCAGATCAGGTTTCTTGCGATCGCCGAAGCGTCGGAAAAAAAACGGCTCGCCGTCGAGGCGCGTCGGCGCGCGTTATACGGTCGTCATAAAGGCAAATTTTCGGAAGCACGTCTGACCGTTCCAGGCGAGATAAGCGATGACGATCTCGATGAGCGGTTCGAGAGGAAATTCGGTCATCCGCCTGCTGCTTGATACGCAGATACTGGTCTGGTTTCCGGTTGCGGACCGGCGTCTGAAGCGTCCGGTTGTCGATGCGATCATTTCCGCCGACAATGAACTGTTCGTAAGTGCGATCGTCGCCTGGGAATATTCCGATCTGAGGCGGCGCGACAGGATTGATGCGCTGGACGACATCGAAGAGTTGCAGAACATGCTCGGTTTCACGCTTCTCGACCTTCCCGGTGATGTCTGGAGAGATCTGGATGACCTACCCACCATTCATCGTGATCCGGCAGACCGGATGTTAATTTCGCATGCAAGGCTGACCGGACTTACGCTCGTGACAAGCGATGCGACGATCCGGAAATATCCAGTTGAAAGTTTCTGGTTGTGACGCAGTCCAATGCCACAGGTGAACTCCCGCCCGCCGATATCGAAACCATGTTCCGCCGCCTGTCCGATGCCATGCCGGGCAACTGGCGCGGCGAGGGTGGCGGCGCGAAGGGGCCGAAAGGGCAGCCGGACGCGTTCCGGTCCTGCATCGCTTGTATGTTGTCGGCGCAATCGCTCGATTCCAATACGGCGAAGGCGACGAAGGCGTTGTTCGCGCTCGCGAAGACGCCAGAGGAAATGCTGGAACTGAGTAATGAGGCCTTGATCGACGCCATTCGTCCGGCAGGGCTTTACAACAACAAGGCGAAGTCGATCCGCAAATTCTGCGCGGCGTTGATCGAGCGGGACGGGGTCGTACCGGAAACGCGCGCGGGCCTGCTGGAGATGCCGGGCATAGGTCGCAAATGCGCCGATATCGTCATGAGCTTCACATTCGGTGCGGACGTCATCGCGGTCGATACGCATGTGGGCCGCGTCTGCAACCGGACTGGACTCGCGCCTGCGAAGACCGAAGCGAAGGTCGCCGAACGCCTGGACGCGCGCGCGCCCGGCTGGGCGAAGGCGGAGGGGCATTTCTGGCTGATCCAGTTCGGCAAGAAAGTCTGCACCAGCCGTAGCCCGAAATGCGGCGACTGCTTCCTGAACGACATTTGCCTGTGGCCGGATAAAACGGCCTAGCGTCCCGCGCGCTTTCGATGGGAGGCGCGGTGGGTGTCGCGGATCTCGACGGTGATTTCCGTTTCGTCCGGCATGGCGCTTATGCCCGCGTCTAGCAACGCATCGGCCAGCGCCGCCTTTTCCGCATCACCGCGCCCATGCATCATGGCGAGCGACAGATGCAGGAACGGGCGGATTTCACCGCCGACCAGATAGCTGTGAAAGCCCTGCGCGCGCAGCTTCACATTCGCGGCATCGATACTGTCATTGTCGGTGCAGGCGGCCATCAGGGCGGTGAATAGCGCCGGAATGGCATTGCGGGTTTCGACATCCTTCGAATGTTCGGCGATCAGATGGGGCATCGCTTGGCATATTAGCTTGGAAGCGCGGTTCTGACAACCTAGACGCACCTGATCCGTCAGATATCGAGGCTCGCTCCATGCCCATGCGCCCCACCGCAAAAATCCTGCTGCTTGGATCGGGCGAACTGGGCCGGGAATTCGTGATTTCGGCCAAGCGGCTCGGCTGTCATGTCGTCGCCTGCGACAGCTACGCGGATGCGCCCGCCATGCAGGTAGCGGACCAGCCGGAAGTCTTCTCCATGCTGGACGGCGCGGCGCTCGGCGCGGTGATCGAGCGGTATCGGCCCGACTATATCGTCCCGGAAATCGAGGCGATCCGGACTGAGGTTCTGGCGGATTATGAAGCGCAGGGCTTCACCGTCGTGCCCTCTGCGCGGGCGGCGCAGCTGACCATGAACCGCGATGCGATCCGGGATCTGGCGGCGGGCGAGCTGGGGCTGGTCACGTCACCCTATCGCTATGCCGAAAGCCTTGAAGAGTTGCATGTGGCCGCGGATGCGGTTGGGCTGCCGCTGGTCGTGAAGCCGGTCATGTCGTCGTCGGGCAAGGGGCAAAGCACAGTTCGCGCGGTGGCGGATATCGATGTCGCCTGGGACCATGCCGCAGCCGGAATGCGCGGGGACCGGGTGCGGATGATCGCGGAGGGTTTCGTCGATTTCGATTACGAGATCACGCTGCTGACCGTTCGCACGAAGGACGGTGTGAGCTTCTGCGCACCCATCGGCCACCGGCAGGAGCGCGGTGACTATCGCGAGAGCTGGCAGCCCGCCGCCATGACGGACGCGGCGCTGGCAAAGGCACAGGACATGGCGCGAAAAGTCGTCGACGCGCTGGGTGGGAAGGGGCTGTTCGGTGTCGAGTTCTTCGTGAAGGGTGACGAGGTCATCTTTTCCGAGCTAAGCCCGCGGCCGCACGACACGGGAATGGTGACCCTGATCAGCCAGGATCTAAATGAATTCGACCTGCACATCCGCGCCCTATTGGGGCTTCCTTTTGGGGACATCGGCTTGCGGGGACCATCGGCGAGCGCGGTCATTCTGGCGGATCGGGACAGCGAGGATTTCCGTATCACTGGTCTGAAAGCGGTACTGGCGATCGCCGATATACGCATTTTCGGCAAGCCCGCCACACGCCCCTGGCGGCGGATGGGCGTTGCGCTTGCCCGTGGTGAGAGCATTGAGGAAGCGCGGGCTTCCGCGGCTGCGGCCGCTGCCAGTATCAGCATCGAATATGGAGACGGGACGTGACGACGTTATACGGCATTCCGAATTGCGACACGGTGAAGACGGCGCGCAAATGGCTTGATGCGGCGGGCACGGATTATGGCTTTCACGATTACAAAAAGGCGGGCGCGAATGCGGCGCGGCTGTCCGGCTGGGCGGACCGGGTCGGCTGGGAGGTTCTGCTGAACAAGCGCGGTACGACCTGGCGCAAGCTGTCCGATGCGGACAAGGCGGACATTGATCAGGGGAAGGCGGTGCGGTTGATGGCGGACAATGCGAGCCTGATAAAGCGACCCATCGTTGAACATGGTGACGCACTGCTGGTCGGTTTCGATGAGGCGGAATGGGCGGCGGCAGGTTTGGGATAGGTCGCTCCCGTGCCGACGATCATGTCTCATGCCGCCCTGCCCATCGCGGCGCGGCTTGGTCTGGGTAAGGATGTGGTGCCGCGGCGACTGCTGGCCGCCGGAATGGCCCTGGCGATGCTGCCGGATGCGGATGTCGTGGGCTTCGCCTTCGGTGTCGATTATGCAGACAATCTGGGCCATCGCGGGCTGACGCACAGTCTTCTGTTCGCCGCGATTGCCGCGTTGCCGGTGTCATTGCTGCTACGGACGCGGAGTCGGGCCTTTGCCTGGGCCTATCTGTTCTTCTGCGGCGCGTCGCACGGGCTGCTCGACATCTTCACCGATGGCGGGCTTGGCGTGGCGCTGCTGTGGCCGTTCGACGATAGCCGTCTGTTCGCGTCGGTCCGGCCCATCGCGGTGTCGCCAATTGGCATATCGGCTTTCCTGAGTGCGCGCGGATGGCAAGTGCTGCTATCGGAACTGGCCTGGATCTGGTCGCCGTTCATGTCGGTGGGTCTGCTTATCATGGTTGCGCGCCGGCGCGCGAGAGAATGACGTCCGCAACGCTCGCCATTTGCCTGGGGCTGTTTTCGGCGCTCACGCTGGCGGCGGCGAATCTGAGCGTGAAAATGGGCGGGGACATTCTCGTTTCACGCTCGATCCTGCAGCTCAGCGCCGCAATCCTGATTCTGCCCGCGCTGTTCTTCGTCCCGGCACCGGACGCGGCGACCTGGCGGGCCCTGGCGATCGCCGTTCCGATGCACTTCCTATATCAGTTGGCGCTGATCGGGGCGCTGAAACATGGCGATCTGTCGCTGGTATTTCCCGTCATGCGCGGCGGGGCACCGCTGCTGACCGGCGCTCTGGCGTGGTTGATTCTGGGAGAGGCACTATCGTCTTCCGCCATTGCGGGCCTGGTGCTGGCAACGCTGGCCGTCATCTGGTTCGCGTTTCCGGCCAAGGGAAATCTGACTGCCGCGCATCCGGACGCGCGGGCGCTGGGCTTCGCTGGGCTGACCGCGTGCCTGATCGCCGGATATAATGTGACCGATGCCTGGGGCGTGCGGCTGGCGGTGTCGCCATTCACCTTCATCGGCTGGCTGTTTCTGCTGGATTGCGTCGGCGTCACGCCGCTCGCGATCCTGAAGCGGCGGGGACGCTATCTGGCCTTGTTCAGGCAGAAATGGCGTTTCGGTGTCGTGGGCGGTGCGCTGTCGATTCTGAGTTACGGTGCGGCGCTTTACGCCTTCACGCTGGTCGAGGCGGCGCGTGTGTCGGCGATCCGGGAAACGGCAGTGGTGTTCGCGGCACTGTTCGGCGCGTTCATACTGAAGGAAGGACTGGGGCCGCGCCGGATCGTCGCCGCCATGATTCTGGCCGCCGGTCTCGCGCTGCTGCAATTCGCGCGTTAGGAAGGCGTCATGTCCACGACTTTCACGCTCGATACCTCGACCTCCCGCGCACATCCGGTGCCGGAGCCTGTCCGCCGCCTGACGGTGCCCGCCATCATGGCGCGCAAGGTGGACGGCCAGACCACCGAGCCCATCGTCATGCTGACCGCATATACGGCACGGATGGCGCAGCTGCTGGACACGCATTGCGACATGCTGCTGGTTGGGGATTCGCTGGGGCAGGTGATCTACGGGCTGGATTCCACTGTACCCGTCAGCATGGACATGATGTGCGCGCATGGCGCGGCTGTACGGCGCGGCTCTTACCGCTCGGTCGTGGTCGTCGATATGCCCTTCGGCAGTTACGAAGCCGGGCCGGAGGAGGCCTTCGAGGCCGCCGCCCGCATCATGAAGGAAACCGGCTGCGCGGCGGTCAAGCTGGAGGGCGGCGAAGTGATGGCGGAGACCATCGCCTTCCTGTCCCGGCGCGGCATTCCCGTCTGCGCGCATGTCGGGCTGACGCCGCAGGCGGTCAATGCGCTTGGCGGTTACCGGGCGCGGGGCCGCGACGATGCGGAGCGCGAGAAGATCGTGGCGGACGCGCTTGCCGTGGCGGATGCGGGTGCATTCGCGCTGGTCATCGAGGGAGTGATGGAACCCATCGCGCGGGAGATCACGGAAAGCATCGCCATCCCCACCATCGGCATCGGCGCGTCGCCCGCGTGCGACGGACAGGTCCTGGTCGCTGAGGATATGCTGGGCATGTTCGAGCGGGTACCGCGCTTCGTGAAAACATTCGATAATCTGGCCGACCGGATTTCGAAGGCGGCGGAAACCTATGCGAGTGGGGTGCGCGACCGCAGCTTTCCTGGCGACGACCAGCTTTACGGGACGAAGCCGAAGGATTGACATACGGGTGCCGCCGGGCATCGGCGACGTAGGTAGTGCAGACCTTTCGCATCCGCCAATCAGCCGCTATGGAAAGCGGCTGATTTCCCGAAACGACGGAGCTTCCCCCTTGGCCAAGACGCCAACAATCCCTGACGCACCCGCAGCAAATCCGGAATCCGACGCTTTCGTGCGGGAGGTCGACGACGCCTATCGTCAGGACCGGCTGACTGGATTCTGGCAGCGTTATGGCACCATGCTGATCCTGGGAACGGCATTGTTCCTGATCGCGCTGGCGGCGTTTCTCTACTGGCAGCAGCAGCAGGGCGTTGAGGCGGGCAAACAGGCCGAGTCCTATGATGAGGCCGTGCGGGGACTGGACCTGGGCAGCGCCGATGCGCGCGCCGAAATCGACCGCTTCGCCGGTTCCGGCGTCAAGGGCTACAGCACGCTGGGCAAGGTGGTGCAGGCGGATCTGATGGTCGACGATGGCGATATCGCAGGCGCCGAAGCGGCGTATCGGGCGGTTGCCGACGACCTGTCTGTCGAGCAGCCTGTGCGCGATCTGGCGCGGTTGAAGGCTGTGC
The DNA here is from genome assembly GCA_049650205.1 of Pacificimonas sp. Taxonomy (GTDB): domain Bacteria; phylum Pseudomonadota; class Alphaproteobacteria; order Sphingomonadales; family Sphingomonadaceae; genus Pacificimonas. Next base: position 58,924 of record JBARZR010000104.1, read on the forward strand.
GTCTTGCCTTCGACGACGCCGATCCCCGGGCCATCATCACCGAACTGAAGCCCGTCGCCACCGAGGGTAGCCCCTGGTTCGGCGTGGCGGGCGAAATGCTGGCGGCGGCGCATCTGAAGGCGGGCGAACCCGCCGAAGCGCGCGCGATATTCTCCGCAATGGCGGCGCGGGATGATTTGCCGGCGTCCCTACGCGGGCGGGCGAGCCAAATGGCGGCATCGCTTGGCGGCGCGGCGGAGCCACTTCAGCTGGACGATGAAATCGGGCTGGACGAACCGACCGCGCCTGAAGCCGCGGAGGAAGATGCGCCACAAGAGGAGACCGGCGAATGATCCGCCAGCTGATAATTACATCGACCGCATTGGCGCTGGGTGCCTGCGGTATTTTTGGTGGCGATGACGATGATGGCACGCCCGTCGTCGGCAATCGGGTCGCCGTCCTGCCGTCCGAAACCGGTATTGAGGCGGACCCGGCCATCGCCACGCTTCCCGTTACCCTGCCTGCCGCCACTCCCAATGCGGAGTGGACGCAGCCGGGCGGTAACGCCTCGAAATCGCTGGGGCATCTGTCGCTGGGGTCCAGTCCTGCGAGGGTCTGGACAGCGCAAATCGGTGCGGGGTCCGACAAGGCCGCGCATTTGACGGCGACGCCCGTCATCGCAGAGGGGCGCGTTTACACGATGGACACGCATTCGGTGATCCGCGCTTTCGACGCGGCAAGTGGTGATGAGGTCTGGTCGCAGACCCTGAAACGTCCCGGCGAGAAGGAACGCTCCGCATTTGGTGGCGGTGTCAGTGTCTTTGGCGGGCGCGTCTTTGCGACATCAGGCTATGGCCTTGCCGCTGCTTATGACGCCGCATCCGGCAGCGCGATTTGGGAATATGACTCGCAGATTCCATTGCGCGGCGCGCCAACTGTGGCCGATGGGCGCGTGCTTGTGATGACGCAGGACAATCAGCTGTTCGCGCTCGACGCGGTTCAAGGTGAGCGCCAGTGGGAAGTCATCGGCACGATCGAGCCCACGGGAATCCTGGGAGCGGCAGCACCATCCGTCGCGCAAGGCACGGTTGTCACCGGATTTTCTTCCGGTGAGCTGACGGCGGTGCGTATCGAAAATGGCCGTACTGTCTGGCAGGACGCGCTGGCACGGACGGGGCGTTCGACCCAGTTGGCGGCGCTTAGTGACATCGATGCGCCTGCGGTCGTGACGGATGGCCGGGTCTTCGCGATCGGTCATGGCGGTCGCATGGTCTCGCTGGAGCTGGCGACGGGGCAGCGGGTCTGGGAGCAGAGCCTGGCGGGTGTGTCCAGCCCGGTCATCGCGGGCGACTGGGCCTTTGCCGTGACGACGGAAGCCGAGGTCGTCGCCATGGTGGCGGGTGACGGGCGCATTCGCTGGATTTCGCAGCTGCCGCGCTATCGCAACGAGGATAAGAAAAAGGGGCCGATCTATTATCGCGGTCCGCTTCTGGCCGGTGACCGGCTATGGCTGACCAGCTCCGAAGGCCAGTTGATTGCGCTGTCGCCGACCGATGGCAGCATCCAGTTCCAGACCGAAGCGGCGGATGCTTTCTTTCTTCCCCCGGTTGTCGCGGGCGGCACCATGTATCTGCTGGACGAGAGCGGGCGCCTGAGCGCCTACAGATAGATGGCGCGCCCGAAGGTCGTCATCATGGGCCGACCCAATGTCGGCAAGTCGACGCTGTTCAACCGGCTGGTGGGGAAGCGCATCGCAATCGTCGACGACACGCCCGGCGTCACGCGCGACCGGCGCGAGGGTGCGGCGGAGCTGGGCGACCTGAAATTCATCGCGGTCGACACGGCGGGACTGGAAGAGGCCGGGCCGGAAACGCTGTCGGGGCGGATGCGGGCGCAGACGGAAGTGGCGCTGGACGATGCCGTGGCCGCATTGCTGGTCATCGACGCGCGTGCCGGTCTGACGCCGCTCGACCGGCATTTCGCCGACTGGCTGCGGACCAGCAAGGTGCCGCTGATCCTGGTCGCCAACAAGGCGGAGGCGAACGCCAACAACGCCAATCTGTACGAAGCCTATGAACTGGGTCTGGGCGATCCCATCGGCGTCAGCGCCGAACATGGCGAAGGCATGGGCGAGCTGTACGAAGCGCTGCGCCCGCATATCGATGGTGCGCAGATTTCGGATCTGATGGCGGACGATGACGACGAAGATGGCCCGTTGCGGCTGGCCATTGTCGGGCGTCCGAATGCCGGAAAATCCACGCTGATCAACAAGATGATGTCGGAGGACCGGCTGGTTACAGGACCGGAGGCGGGGATCACGCGGGATTCCATCGAGATCGAATGGTCATGGGAAGGCCGCGAGGTACGCCTGATCGATACCGCGGGGGTGCGGAAACGCGCCAAGGTTCAGGAGAAGCTGGAGAAGCTGTCCGTCGCCGACACGCGCCGCGCGATCGATTTCGCCGAGGTCGTTGTGCTGCTGCTCGACTCCACGCTGGGGCTGGAGGCGCAGGATCTGAAGATCGCCGACCAGGTGTTGCAGGAGGGCCGAGCGCTAATCATCGCGCTGTCGAAATGGGACAGTGCGGAGCATCAATCCAGCCTGTTCAACGGCGTGAAGGCGGCGCTGGCGGATGGGCTTAGCCAGATTTCGGGCGTACCGCTGCTGACCGTGTCCGGCCTTACGGGTAAGGGGATTGACACGCTGATCGAAGTGGCGTTCGAACAGCGGGACGCCTGGTCGCGACGCGTACCGACGGGCGCTCTCAATCGCTGGTTCGAGGACGCGAAGGAGCGTAACCCGCCGCCCGCGCCGAAGGGCAAGCGGATCAAGCTGCGCTATGTCACGCAGGCCAAGACACGGCCGCCGAGCTTCGTGGTGTTTGGATCGCGGCTGGACCTGCTGCCGGGAAGTTACGAGCGGTATCTGATGAACTCCCTGCGTGAAGCGTTCGACCTGAACGGCGTGCCGTTGCGGATGATGATGCGGTCGAAAGCGAACCCTTACGCGGACTAGTTCCCTTCTCCTCCAGCGGAGGGGAAAGGTCAGAGCAAACTCAATTGCGCACCGGGTTTTTCAAACCGGTCGGTTCTGAGGTCCAGCCGGTTGCCGAACAGCCCGAGCCGGTTTGCGGCTTTCTCAAATCTGGTTCTCAGCATGGCCGCATACGGCCCCTTCGGACGGAAACGGGTATGAAAATTGGGGTCGTTGTCCTTCCCGCCGCGCATGGTGGTGAGGTGGTCCATCACGCGCGACGCGCGGTGGGGGAAATGCGTCGCCAGCCATTCCCGGAAGATGGGCGACACCTCGTGCGGCAGGCGGACGACGATGGAAAAGGCACCGATGGCGCCAGCCTCTTTCGCGGCCTCCAATATTGCCTCGATCTCATGGTCGTTGATCGCGGGGATGACGGGCGAGACGGAGACGTGGACGGGAATGCCCGCGCCTGACAGTTGCCGGATCGCCGCGAGTCGCCGGGCGGGATAGGAGGCGCGGGGCTCCATCTTTCCGGCGAGTTTGGGGTCGAGCGTCGTCACCGACAGCATCACCGCCGCCAACTGCCGTTTCGCCATGCGGGTCAGGATATCGATATCGTCGCACACGCGGGCGGATTTCGTGGTGATCGTCACGGGGTGATGGCAGGCGTCGAGGACGCCTAGGATGCCGCGCGTGATGCGGTAGCGCGCCTCTATCGGCTGATAGGGGTCGGTATTGGTGCCGAGCGCGATGGGGCGGCACTCATAAGACGGTTTTCCGAGTTCGCGGCGAAGGAGGTCGGGGATGCCGCGCTTGGCGGTCAGCTTCGTCTCGAAATCCTGTCCTGGCGACAGCCCCAGATAGGCGTGGGTCGGCCGGGCGAAACAGTAGACGCAGCCATGTTCGCAGCCGCGATAGGCGTTGATCGAACGATCAAACGGCACATCCGGCGACTGGTTGCGCGTGATGGCGGTTTTCGGTGTTTCCAGAGTGACTTCGGTACGGGGAGCGGAGGCCGCGTCGACTGCCAGCTTCACACCGTCTTCACATCCATATGCGTTACCGGGCGGCGCGAAGCCATTGCTATCCAGCCAGTCGCCATCCGCCTCCCGCACGATCCGGTCGAACCGCTGGCTGGGGTCGTTCGCGGGCGCGCCGCGGCCTTTCGTGACAGTGTGAGGTTTCGGAGTCGTGCTGGCCATCGACGAGAACATAACACGAACATGTGCAGGTAGGAAAGTGGTCTGCTATTTGCCGCGGCGGGTCGGCGCGTGGAAGTCCGGCGGCTTGTCCGCGATCCAGTTCAAAAACCTGGCGATGTCCGGATGAGCGGCGAGCGTTTCCGGCTCGTGGTAGTTTCGCTGCAGTTCCGCATTGCCGAGGGTCGCGTGGATGATGCGGTGGCAGATCGGATGGACCGGAACAGTCTCGCGGCCCTTGCGGCTTTTCGGGACGGGGTGGTGGCGCTCGACCTTTCGGCCCAGCAGGCGGGCGCAGAGCCAGCAGGCATCGGAAGGCTCGCTCACCTGCGGTGAAGAAGGCGCGGTGCCGTAAGCACCACGAAAGCGAGAAAGGCTGCCTGCAACAAAAGCGGAACGTTCTGAAAGAATGAAATTTTCCAGATTACGAGTCCCGCATAGCTGTTGAATGCGACATCTGTCACCATGGTCGCCAGCGTAAGAAAGACCCCGGCACGTAGTCTTATGCAGAGTAGCAGAATGGCGAGCGGATCGAGCAGTGTCAGCGTGGTCCAGTATATGTTGAGCCACATGGGCGCATTGCGATAGGGTAGTATGCCGTTCGTGACAATATCATTGATATGGGTTGAAGTGCCGACGGCAAGCGCGATGATGTAGATAACGATGACAAGCCTGCGGCCAGTCCTGTCCATTCGCTGCGACTTGACGGGAACAGCCAAGTCCTATCGCTCCCGTAACCTCGGCATCAGGTCAACGAAATTGCACGGCTTGTGGCGTTTATCCAGCTGGTCTTTCAGGATGCCGTCCCAGCCGTCCTTTGCCGCGCCCGTAGAACCCGGCAGCGCGAAGAGGTAGGTGCCCCTAGCGACGCCGGCGCAGGCGCGGGACTGGACGGTGCTGGTGCCGATGGACTGGTAGCTGAGCATGCGGAAGAGTTCGCCGAAGCCGGGGATGTCCTTTTCGCACACTTCCGCAAAGGCTTCGGGCGTGACGTCGCGGCCCGTGACGCCGGTGCCGCCTGTCGTGATGATGCAGTCGATGGCGGGGTCGTCGATCCACGCCGTCAGTTGCGCGGTGAGGGCGGGAACATCGTCCTTTACGATGGCGCGGGCGGCGAGGCTGTGGCCGTGGGCGGTGAGGCGCTCCGCCAGGATGTCGCCCGATCTGTCGTCGGCCGCAGTGCGCGTGTCGCTGACGGTCAGGATGGCGATATTGATCGGGGTGAAGGGGATGGTCTCGTCTATGGGCATAATG
>JBARZR010000105.1:0-13665 GCA_049650205.1 Pacificimonas sp.
CGCCAGCGCCTCCGCAGGCTCCAGCGCCGCGGCGGCGGACGCCAGCATCAGTCCCCCCAGGACCGGCATCGAATAGACCGTCATCGTTGTCAGCGAACGGAACAGAACCGCCTCCCCGGTGATTGAGGGGCATACATGACGGACGGAACCCGAACCGGTCAAGCGCCGCCCGCCCCCGGCGGTACGGGAAGGCAAGACCCGGTTCATCTTCGTTTGTTAGGTAAAGGCGTGATCAAGCGCCCACCCGCGCCCTCCGCCCCGCGAAAAATTCAGCCAGGACACCCATTGCCATGAGCCCCCTCTTCATAATCCTCGCCGCCGCCCTCGTCGTCGGCACGTCCCTGACCCTCGTCATCATGTCCGCGAAGAAACGGCGGCGGTAGCGGGCGCGCGCACCCGTCGGCCGGAACGGTCAGTCCGGCGCGTCGATCTCGATCCAGCCGCTGCTCCATGGCGGAACATATTCCACGGTCAGGTCGGGCCGCGCCGCCTTCACCTTGCGGGCCACCGCCTCGCCCCAGCGATCGATAAGCGCATATAACCGCTGTTCCGGTTCCGGTCCGCCGCTATGCCTCCAGTCGTGGAACTGGTCCCACTGCCTCTCGGCAAGCGCATACCCTTCCCACAGCTCCGCGATCAGCAGCGGCGGCAAACCCTGCACCTCCTCCGGAATTTCCGGAAACCCGTTACCCCATAGGGGCGCGCTCGAAGGGTGCTGCTGCACCACCAGCACCCCGCCCTCCTCGTCCCAACACGCCTCCAGCGACTCCCGCAGATAATGGCACCCGTGCGCCGGACCCAGCTTCGGTCGGCAGGCGGATAGTTTATCTTCTATTTCTTCTCCTCGCGAGATTCCGACTTTCTTTCTCGCTTCAGGAAGCCAGATCCGCAACGCTCCGCGCGTTCGCCAGTTGTTCATGGCTGCAATAGCGCGGCCCCTGCATGGCCCCGGACACGGCGTCGCCATAGGGAATGGGATGATCCAGTTCTCTCGCCGTGCCCTTGAACACGACCTTGTATTTGCCTTCGTCACCATAGGGCTCAAACCTGTCGATATCGGCGATATGCGTGACGGCGGCGACGGGCAAAACCTGATACGCCGCTATATACTTCAAAACCGCGCGCTGCTTCGCGCCGATCCGGATCGCCCACCACGCATTCGCATCCAGGAAGGCGCTTTGAAAACCATCGGCCTTCGCGGGTACGATGATAACATCGCGCACCCGGTCCGCGCCATGTCCCGTATCCGGCGGCGGTTCGTGCGTATCTGACGCTTTGCGTTCCTGTTCCGGGCGGACATACTCGGTCTTTCTGGGTTCGAAGATGGTAATGCCCATGACCGGCATCAGGCGCAGCATTTCATTCAGGAACGCGCGCGTGTCTGCCTTTTCGCTTTCAGACAGTTGCGGCTCGCTGTGGGATAGGCCGTTGTCCATGCGCGCCACATCCGCCTTTTGCGCCGCGACCATCAGCGCCCATTCCAGCCAGACGATATGCGCCCTGTTCAGGCCATGGCTGTTGGATACGAACGCCATCGCCCGGTCCCAGAAGTCCTTGCCGCCATCATGTTGCTGTAGCCGTTTGCCCACATGCTCCGCCTGACCGATATAGGCGACAGGCCGTTCGTTCCCCGTCCCATCGTCTTCATGCCCCAGCAGGACATAGACACCGGGCTTCTGCATTTCCGGTCGCTGACATCCCGCGAACAGATCGTCGCGGGGAATATAAATACCGCTCCCGGTCCAGTTCATGCGGTCGATAACGCGTGTGCCCTTCGGGTCGCCGGACGGAACGAAGACACGCAGGGTAAAGGGGCCGGACATCAGATCAGTTTTCCCTGCTCTTTGACTTTCTTGTGCCGACGCGCTTTCTGGAATGGGGAGATGATCTGCGGCAGCTTCGCCGCTTTGCCCTGGAAGATTTCGGCCAGAGTGATAATCTGCACGCGCGGATAGGCGCGTCCGCCATGATATTCACTTTTGAAAATGCCCGCCTTCGCGGCTTCTTCCTCCATCTTCTTCGTTGGCAGAACCTTGGTCACGAACACGGCGGCGGCGGCCTTTTCGCGCTCCATCGTGCCGACCAGGTCGCGGATCATGGCGACGCCGACATTCTTGCCGCCCTTCACCGACAGGATGGCCTTCTCGGTCTTCTGCCCGTCGGGCTTGAAATAGATATAGCCGTCGATACCGCCGTCCGCGCCCTTGCGCCCGCCCTCGAACAAATGCCCCTCCAGCGTGGGGACGATCCATTTCTCGAACTCGTGCGGGTCGCGTTCCCACAGGTCTTCCGCGCCGCCGAGCGATTCCGGCCGCCCGATCACCTCGAAATCGGCGTCTGGATGCCGGTCCTTCATCCGCTCCTCGATCAGCTTCACGGCGAGATGCGTCACGTCGATGCCGATCCACTTCCGCCCCAGCGTCTCCGCCGCGTCAACAGCGGTGCCGCAGCCGCAAAACGGGTCCAGCACCACATCGCCCTCGTTCGACGACGCGGAAATGATGCGTTCGAGCAGGGCGAGGGGCTTTTGTGTGGGGTAACCGAGACGTTCAGACGCTTGCGAATTAAGTGGGGGAATATCCGTCCAGCAGGATCCAATGGGATCAAGCTCTTGGTCTTTTGGCCTAATCTTTCGGCGCGGTGCGCCCGATTTCGTCCAGTAAATATCGCCAATCTTATCTAGCTCTTTCAGCCGTTCCAGATTGCAACGCCAGCCCGCAGGTCCGGGCGTGAATCCATTGTATTCGTAAACCAAGTTTGGTCGCGGTCCCATGCTTGAGGACCGAAGAATAGGACCATCGGCCCACCGACCTATTTCATCTTCTTTCGGAAACTTTATCGCTAGTTCTTTATCGTCAGTTGGCGTTTTTGCAGCGTCGAGATTGAGCGAGGTTGCTGATGACTTTGCGTAGAAAAAAATTGTATCTGTCGCTGTCCCCCAGCGGCTGTTTACATGCTGAGAACCTTTTGGGTTTTTGGAACGCAACCAAACAATTTCGCTTCGAAAATTTTCTGGATGAAACACCCCATCCAGCAGCAGCTTCAGATAGTGGCTCGCCGTCGGGTCGCAGTGCAGGTACAGGCTGCCCGTCGGCTTTAGGACGCGGTGCAGCTCGATCAGCCGCGCCGCCATCATGGCGAGGTAGGCCATCATGGCGTTCTTGCCCAGGAATCCCAGCATCGCCTGCAGCAGGTCGTGCGTTTTCGTGTGGCCGGACATGGTGACATGATCCACCGCCTCCTCCGCCTCCTGGCCCCAGCTCCAGGTGTCGTCGAACGCCGTGATCTGCGCGTCGGAATCGCTACCGTCCGGCGACTTGAACAGGATGTTGTAATTGGCGTTCGAATTGAACGGCGGGTCCAGGTAGATCAGGTCGACGGATTCATCGGCGATATGTTCCTGCAGGACGTGCAGATTGTCGCCATAATAGAGTTTGTTGGTCAAAATCCGCTCCCGCCCCTGTCCGTGCGCCGTAACCTATCGTCATTCCGTTTGTCGATGGAAAAGGAACTGCGTTCGGCCCGGTTCCCGACGGGCGCGACGCCCGCTTTCCTACACCCCGCCGGATCGACTAAATTGCGGAATGACACCCCGCCCCCTCCTAACCTCGCGGCAAACAAAGAAGATTCCATCCGCCCGCACACGCCGCCCGCGCATATGTGCCCGCCCCTGCATAACTGTGCGCTTCGGCCCCTTCGCAGGACATGGCGTGTGACCCGTGTGCGGATGAACGGAATCCGCGTGACCCCGGAGAACCAGCTGTGACCCTCCCGCGTCACCCTCGGAAACCGCAAGTCCTTGAACGGGCTGGTGTGAGCCTCACCGCGAAATCAAAAACGCGTGTGAACCTGGTAAAGCCGCTGTGACCTTCGCGCCTCAAAACGCGTGTGACCCCGGTAAACCGCGTGTGACCCCAGTGACTGATAGCGTGGTGACCCACGGCGTAACCCGTCCCGCCCCGCTTTTGCCGCACGGCCCGGCATGGAACCCGCGCCGCCTGCCGCCCATATATGTCCCATGCCCCAACAGAACCCCCCTCGCAAACTGGGCGACTGGATCGAACCGCACCCGACCGGCATCTATGTCCGTCCGGGGGATTTCTGGATCGACCCGTCACAGCCTCAGCGAATGGCGGTCGTCACGCACGGCCATGCCGACCATGCCCGCGGCGGCCACAGTCATGTCATGGCGACGCCCGAAACGCTCGCCATCATGCAGACCCGCTATGGCGACTATCCCGAAACGACGCCCATGGCGCATGGGGAGGTGGTGCGCGTGGGGGAGGTGGATGTCGGCTTCGTCCCCGCGGGCCATGTCCTCGGCTCTGCTCAGGTGGTCATGGATTATCGCGGCGAGCGCATCGTCGCGTCCGGCGATTACAAGCGCCGCCCCGACCCCACCTGCGCCCCCTTCGAGGTCGTGCCCTGCGACATCTTCATCACCGAGGCGACCTTTGGCCTGCCGGTCTTCCGCCATCCCGACACCCCGGCGGAGGTGCAGAAGGCACTCGACGCCCTCCACGCCAACCCCGACCGCTGCGTCCTCATCGGCGCCTATGCGCTGGGGAAGGCGCAGCGCGTCATCAGGCACCTTCGCGAGCTGGGGCACGCGGACCCCATCTACATCCACGGCGCGCAGGAAAAACTCTGCAACCTCTACCAGGAACTGGGCGTCGATCTGGGCGAGCTCATCCTCGCCACCGGAAAGAAGAAGGAGGAGCTGAAAGGAAAGATCGTCATCTGCCCGCCGGGTGCCTTGAATGACCGCTGGAGCCGCCGCCTCCCCGACCCCATCACAGCCATGGCGTCGGGCTGGAGGCGCATCCGCCAGCGCGCCCGCCCGCGCAACGTCGAACTCCCGCTGATCCTCTCCGACCACGCCGACTGGGACGAACTGACGCAAACCATAGAGGACATCGCCCCGCAGGAGGTCTGGGTCACCCACGGCCGCGAAGACGCCCTCCTCCACTGGTGCATGACCCGCCAGATTAAGGCGAGGGCACTCAACATGGTGGGCCGGGAGGATGAGGATGACTGAGGCAAAGACAAACATGGCTGGCGCAAAGCTGAAAAGAATATTACATGGTTTTACCACGCGCTATTCAGGGTTTGCGCCATGTTAGTTTTTACTGACTCCTACACTTTTATTCACGAGGGCCGCAGCGGGTGAACCGCCTCGGCGAACTCGACCTTCCGGACCGGTTCGCACCGCGCGTTCCCGCTATCGTAACCCAGATTTTCGTCGCGCTTGGCTGCACGGTGCTGGCATTTGTGGCGCGTGCGGGCGCCGATCTGTTCCTGCCCGCCGCCGGCCCGTTCGCGCTGACTTTCCCATCGGTCCTCCTCGCCACGCTGTTCGCTCGCTGGCAGGCCGGGATGATGACGCAGATCATGTGCGCGCTCTACGCCTGGTATGCCGTATTGCCATTCCAGGGCAGTTTCGCGTTCCAGGTGGACAGTGACGGACCTCGCGTCGTTATCAACGTCATTTCCGGCTTCCTGATCGTGATCCTCGCCGAAATTTTCCGCCGCGCCGTCCGTCGCGCCGTCGCGGAGCGTGTCGACGCCCTTGCCAAACGCGACCTCTACCTGCAGGAATTCGACCACCGGGTGAAAAACAACTTCGGCATGGTGGTCAGCCTGCTGGAGCTGCAACGCCGCGAACTCGACGACGGCGATCCGGCTGCGGAGGTATTGGGCAGCGCCTCCATGCGCGTCGACAGCTTCGCGCGCGCCCACCAGTCGCTCTACCGCGGCGATGGCCTGCCCACCATGGTGGACATGCAGGCCTATATGACGGAAATGTGCGACAACCTCGCCGTCAGCCTGACCCTGCCGCCGGGCGTCGCCTTCACCTGTGAAGCCGACCGGATCTGGTTCCCCCGCGACCGCGCCATCGCCGTCGGTTTGATCGTTAACGAACTTGCCACCAACGCTGCCAAATACGCCTTCGAGGGCCGCGAAAATGGCAGTATCCACGTCGAATTCACGCGCAATGCTTCCGGCGGCATCTGCCTCGCCATGTCCGACGACGGCATCGGCACGACCGTCGCGCCCGTCAGGAAGGGCGGCCTAGGCCAGCGCCTCATCCAGGCCTTCGCCGCCCAGGCAAAGGGCGAAATGACGGTGACGACATCGGCGGGCGGGACGAAGTTTGTTCTGGAACTTGAGGCTGAGGAGAACGCTGAACTGACAGCATGACGCCCTTCGCCGATCTTCTCGAACGCCTCGTCTACACCCGGTCCCGCAATGCGAAGATCAAGCTGATCGCGGATTATCTCGTCGAGACTCCCGATCCCGACCGGGGCTGGGCGCTCGCCGCGCTTACGGGCGAACTGGACTTCAAATCCGTCAAGGCGGGGCTGATCAAAACGCTGACCGAAGAGCGCGTCGATCCCGTGCTGTTCAAGATGAGCCGCAGCTATGTCGGCGACATGGCGGAAACCGTGTCGCTGCTATGGGAGCCTCGCCTCGGCACAAAACCGGTGGAGCAGGACATCCGTTTGTCCACCGTCGTCGATCGTCTGATGGGCCTCAGCCGCGCCGACGCGCCTGCCGTGATGGCCGGCTATCTCGACGCGATGACGCCGTCCGAACGTTTCGCGCTCATCAAGCTGGCAACGGGGGCGCTCCGGATCGGCGTCTCGGCGCGACTGGCGAAGACGGCGCTGGCGCAGGGGTTCGACCTCGACCTCGATGCCGTGGAGGAGGTCTGGCACGGCCTCACCCCGCCTTATCCGACGCTGTTCCAGTGGGGCGAGGGCAAGGTTCCGCAGCCCAGCCATGAGGATATTCCAGTCTTCCGTCCCTTCATGCTCGCCCACCCTCTGGAGGAACTGCGCGTCGACCTCGCCGATTACGCCGCCGAGTGGAAATGGGACGGCATTCGTGTGCAGCTGAACCACGTTAAGGGCGAGACCAAATTGTTCAGCCGTACCGGAGACGACGTTACCGCCAGCTTCCCCGACGTGGCCGCCGCTTTCACCGAACATGGCGTCATCGACGGCGAACTCCTGGTGAAGGGAAACGCGCAGGGTACGGCGGAACAGGGCGGAGAAGCCGCCAGTTTCAACGCGTTGCAACAGCGGCTGGGCCGGAAAACCGTCTCGAAGAAGATGCTCGCGGAGGCACCGGCTTTCGTGCGTGTTTACGACATTCTCTACGACGGCGCGCAGGATCTGCGTGCCCTGCCCTGGACGCAGCGGCGCAAGCGACTGGAGGCGTTCGTGAAGCGCCTGCCCGTCGACCGTTTTGATATCTCCGCCGTCGTCGAGGCGCGCGATTTCGACCATCTGGCCGAGGTCCGCGAGGGCGCCCGCAGCGCCGCCATCGAGGGGCTGATGCTGAAGCGCAGGGACAGCCCCTATGTCGCTGGGCGCAAGACCGGCCTGTGGTATAAATGGAAACGCGATCCGCTGACGGCGGACTGCGTTGTCATGTATGCGCAGCGCGGCTCCGGCAGACGCTCAAGCTACTTCAGCGACTACACCTTCGGCTGCTGGACGGATGACGGCGACCTCGTCCCCGTCGGCAAGGCCTATTCCGGCATCACCGACGAGGAGCTGCGATTTCTCGACAAATTCGTCCGCGCCAACACGACGGGGCGATTTGGTCCCGTGCGCGAGGTCGAAAAGACTCTCGTCCTCGAAATCGCATTCGACAGCGTCCATCAGTCGAAGCGACACAAGAGCGGCATCGCGATGCGGTTCCCGCGCATCCACCGGATCCGGGACGACAAGCCTGCAGCCGAAGCGGACCGGGTGGCGACACTGGAAAATATGATCGATTAGGCGGGAATGGACCGGGCGGTCCGGCGACTTAACCCATCGGCGCATCTATACTGGTTGGCGGCTGGGAAAACCACTTCGGTCCAGCGTCGGTCATATAGATGCAATCTTCGAGGCGGATGCCGAATTTCCCGGGCAGGTAGATCCCGGGCTCGTTGGAAAAACACATGCCGGCGGCAAGAGCTGTGGTTTCGCCGCGCACAATGTTCACAGGCTCATGTCCATCCATGCCGATGCCATGGCCCGTGCGGTGCGACAGGCCGGGCAGCTGGTAGTCAGGGCCAAAGCCGTTTGCGCTGTAATAGCTGCGAACAGCATCATCCAGTGCGCCCGCCGGCGTGCCGATCCTGGCGGCGTCAAACACGCGCTGCTGTCCTTCGCGTACCATCGCCCACACCCGGCGCTGCTCGGCGTTCGCGTCGCCATGCACCCAGCTGCGCGAGATGTCGGCCTGATAACCATGGACGGAGCAGCCGCAATCCATCAGCACGACTTCGCCCGTTTTGACCTCCTGCGGCTGGCCCGTCCCATGCGGATAGGCCGCCGCCTCGCCAAGAAGGACGAGCGTAAACAGCGGCTTGGCACCACGTTTCGCAAGAGCAGCCGACATGATGCCGCCAACGTCGGCGGGCGCCATGCCCGTAGCGACCTGCGGCCAGGTTTCGCGGTAGGCGGCGACGGTGATGTCGGACGCCGCCTGCATAAGCGCGATTTCGGCGGGAGACTTGATACGTCGGCACATGCTGACGATGCCGGCATCGGGTACGGTCTCCACGCCCTCCGCCGCCAACGCGCTGACCGCAAAATAGCGCGTGGTTTCCTCGATACCTACAGGCTGATCCTGAAAGCCGCGCTCGCCTAGCCAGTCGGCAATGCGCCGCGCGGGCGACTGGTCCTCCTGCCAGACCCGCACGTCGGCGGGGATGGCGAGGCTTTCGCGGACCGACGGTTCTTCGAAGAAGGGCGTGACGACCAGCGGCGCGCCCTCGCGCGGGATGACCGCCGCCGTCAGGCGCTCGGACCGCCACCACTGGACGCCTGTGAAATAATCCAGCGACGAACCGGCCTCAATCAGCACCGCGCCGAGATTTGCTTCGCGAATCAGGCGCTGAGCTTTCGCAACGCGCGCAAGGCGTTCTTCGGACGTAATCGGCGGTGGCAATTTGATCGCGGGCGCGGACGCAGAGGTTTGCGCCAAGGTCAGCGATGGCAGCAGGCTACCTGCCGCCGCCATCCCCACAAAGCTCCGCCGTCCAATCGCCATGTCTCCCATTATGGCCGCGCCTGTCCGCTGCCTCTCACAAGTGTCTTGTAGGTCGTCAGACCCTCCAGCGCGACGGGACCGCGCGCGTGCAGGCGGCCTGTGGCGATACCGATTTCCGCGCCGAATCCGAATTCGCCGCCATCGGCATATTGGCTGGAGGCATTGTGCATGACGATGGCACTGTCGACTTCACTTAGAAAGCGTGCCGCAGTGGCGTCGTCGTCCGTCACGATTACATCGGTGTGATGGCTGCCATGTTCGGCGATGTGCTGGATGGCCTCGCCCACGCCGTCCACCATGCGCACGGCCAGGATCGGCTCCAGATATTCCGTGTCCCAGTCCTCGCGCGTGGCTGGCTTCACGCGCTTGTCCATGCCCTGCACACCCATATCGCCACGGATTTCACAGTTTTCGTCAAGGAGCATCCTGACAAGCGCAGGCGCAAAATCCACCGCGCCCCGGTCAATCAGCAGCGTTTCCATCGCACCGCAGATACCCGTGCGCCGCATCTTGGCATTCAGCGTGATGGTCTTCGCCATTTCATGGTCTGCCGCCTTGTCGACATAGGTGTGGCAGATCCCATCGAGGTGCGCGAGGACGGGCACACGCGCTTCTTCCTGCACACGCGCCACCAGTGCCTTGCCGCCACGCGGAATGATGATGTCTATGAGGCCCGCCGCGCCCAGCATCGCACCGACGGCGGCGCGGTCCTGAGTCGAGACGAGCTGTACCGACGCTTCCGGCAGACCGGCTTCCTCAACGCCGCGAATGATCGCCGCGTGGATGGCCCTGTTGGAGCGCACAGCCTCGCTGCCACCGCGCAGGATCGCGGCGTTTCCGGCCATCAGGCAAAGAAGCCCCGCATCGGCGGTCACATTGGGACGGCTTTCATAGATGATGCCGACGACACCCAAAGGCACACGCACCCGCTCGAATTTCAGGCCGTTTGGCTGTTCCCAGCCCTTGATAATCTCGCCCACCGGATCGTCGAGGCCGGCGATCGCGTCGGCGGCGTCGGCAATCGCCATGATGCGCGACGGATCGAGCCGTAGCCGGTCCACCATCGCGTCGGACAACCCGCTGGCCGCTGCGATATCCTCTTCATTGGCGGCGACGATCGCATCGCTGTCGGCGCGGATGGCGGCGGCGGCGGCGCGAACCGCCTTCGCCTTGGTTTCCGTGGACGCCAGCGCCAGATCGCGGACCGCCCTGCGCGCCGCCGTGCCCATCTTCTCGATCAACTGTTCGGGAGAATCTGTCATATCAATACCATGTCGTTTCTGTGGATAACCGCCGCGCGGGGCGCATAGCCGAGAAGGCCCGCCTGCGCGTCCGTCCGCTGTCCGGCGATGATCCGGGTTTCATCTGCATCATAGCCAACCAGCCCGCGCGCGAGAAGTTTCCCATCGGCATCGTGTACCTCCACGGCGTCGCCGCGCCGGAAGCCCCCGCTGACACCCGTCACGCCCGCCGCCAACAGGCTGCGGCCCTCGGCAAGGGCGGTACTTGCACCATCGTCGATCCTCAATGTGCCACGCGGGTCGAGGTGGCCCAGAAGCCACGACTTTCGCGCGGCAGGGGTGCTGGCGGGACGAAACACTGTCGCCGCGCCGCCGTCCAGATAGCGCGCCAGAGGGTTCGTCCCACGCCCGTCGGCGATCGCAAGCGTGATGCCGCTGGCGGCCGCGATGCGTCCGGCGTCAACCTTCGCCGCCATACCGCCCGAGCCTGCGCCGCTGGAGGGGCCCAGAACCGCGTCGATCCGCGCGTCGGGCTGGATATCCGCGATCAGCCGCGCGCCGCCCAGCCCCGGGTCGCGGTCGTAGATGCCAGCGACATTGGACAGCAGCACGACAAGGTCCGCACCCGCCGCCTGACCCACGCGCGCCGACAGCCGGTCATTATCGCCAAAGCGAATTTCCTCCGTGGCGGTGGAATCATTCTCGTTGATGACCGGTATCGCCCCCAGCGCGAGCAGGCGGTCCAGCGTCGCGCCCGCATTCAGATAGCGCCGCCGATCCGCAAGATCGTCCAGCGTAACCAGCATTTGCGCGGCGGTCAGTCCTTCTGCGGCCAGAAGTTCGGCATATAGCCCCGACAGCAATATCTGTCCCGCCGCAGCACTGGCCTGCGCGTCGTCAAGACTGCCGCGCCCTCCATCCGCCAGCCCCAGTCGGCGGGAGCCCAGCGCGATCGCACCGGAAGAGACAATGATGACCTCGATTCCCTTACGCCTGAGCGCCGCGACATCGGCAATCAGCGTGACCAGCCACTCGCGGCGAACCTCGCCATCTGCATCGATCAGCAGGGCCGATCCAAGTTTGACGACGATGCGCCTCATCGGCGCCTCACAGCGGCGACCATTCCGCCTCGCTTTCCTCCTCGTCCTCGTCTGCCGGTTGCGCCGCCTGCCGCGCCGTGGCGGCCAGACCCGACAGACGGTCCATCAGCGCGTCCATACCCGCGCCGCTGATCGCGGAGACAGCGAAAATTTCATTATCGCAAACGGTTTCAAGCTCGGCCGTCTGCGCGGCGATAAGTTCCTCGTCCAGCGAATCGATTTTGGTCAGCGCGACGATTTCCAGCTTGTCGGCCAGTCCTTCGCCATATTGATCCAGTTCGCCGCGCACGGTCTGGTAAGCGGCGGCGGGATCGTTTTCGGTGGCGTCGACCAGATGCAGCAGCACGCGGCAGCGCTCGATATGGCCCAGGAAGCGGTCGCCGATGCCCGCGCCGTCCGCCGCGCCCTCGATCAGGCCGGGAATGTCCGCCAGCACGAATACCCAGTCGCGGTGCTCGACCACGCCCAGTTGCGGTTTCGTGGTGGTGAAAGCATAGGCACCGATCTTCGCATCGGCATTGGTCACGGCGGACATAAAAGTGGATTTGCCCGCATTCGGCAGGCCGAGAAGACCCGCATCGGCCAGCAGTTTCAGCCGCAGCCAGACCCACATCTCCTCTGGCGGCACACCGGGCTGCGACTGGCGCGGCGCGCGGTTGGTGCTCGTTTTGTAACTGGCGTTTCCACGCCCTCCCATGCCGCCCTCAAGGATGGTCACCTGCTCCCCAACCTGCGTCAGGTCGGCCAGAACGGTTTCCTTGTCATCCGACAGGATTTGCGTACCGACGGGGACGGGAATGATCAGGTCGGGCGCACCCGCGCCAGTACGATCTCGCCCCGATCCGCCCTTGCCGCGCGGCGCGCGCCAGTGCTGGCGATAGCGAAAGTCGATCAGCGTGTTCAGCCCCTCGACAGCCTGGAAGATCACGTCCCCGCCACGCCCACCATTGCCGCCATCGGGGCCGCCATATTGGATATATTTCTCGCGCCGGAACGAGACCGCGCCCGGTCCGCCCGCACCGGATTTGATAAAGATTTTCGCCTGATCGAGAAATTGCATGACTCTGTCTTAGCGCGGACCGTCTACACTGGCTATCGGCGCATCGCCGTCCGCACCCGCCAGCAATACGACCTCGAAACCTTCGCAGGCAATTCCGAGATCGTCGTCGACCACATACGCACTCCCGGCCAATACGCGCCGATAATAGGCGCGATGGGCATCCCGCCACCAGTCCAGAGTCAAATCGCCCTCACCTTCTCGGCGCGCGAAATCCTCGTCCACATCGGCGAAGCGCCGCGTCTCGACCGATGTGGTACGGATCAGCGCGACAGCCTGACCGGCATAGGTCGTGATGATGGCAAGGTCGCCAGTGCGCGGCAGCGGATCGCCCGCCATCTCAAGCTCCACAAGCGATGTGGCCGTCGCGCGTTTCCGGCCGGATGCGACCAGCGCCGCGCAGATGTCGGCATCCTTTTCATTATCGCAGAAATGATAGACCAGCGGCAGCGCGGCGGGCGTGTCCGGATGGAGCGCACGATAGCGGGTCCATAGCTGTTCGACGGAGTTTGTCATGTCGCGCCTTCCCTGTGGAGCGGCCTATGTCGCCGCGCGCGAATGCCGGCCCGACCAGGCGCCACGAGTCAGCGCATATTCGACGCAATCGACGTGGGCGTTCCTCGACACGCTGAATTGCGCCCTGATCTCTCCGGTGGCCTGGAAACCGAGCTTTCGCAGAACCTTTCCCGACGCCGGGTTGTCAACATAATGACCGGCAGAAACGACCGGCGCGCGGAGCGACAGAAACGCCATTTCCAGCATTGCGGACGCCGCCTCGACGGCAATTCCCTGGCCCCAATGTGACTCGGCAATCCAGTAGCCCAGTTCGAGCCCGCGCCGCGCCCTGTCCTCGACGCTGGCACCGCCGACCAGGTACAGGCGCGATGGCGTGCGCAGGAATATGGACAGGCTGTTTCGGTGCGCGGGCATGTCCTCCTGTATGGCAATAAATGCGTTGGCCTCCGCCAGGCCATAGGGCCAGGGCAGGCGACCGAGCATTTGCGCGACATTCCAGTTGTCGAGCCCTGCAATAAGCCCGTCACGATCCTGCGCCCATACCGGGCGTAGCAGCAATCTTTCAGTTCTGATAAACATGGCCGGGATTCCATTCCCGGGAGAATCAAAAAGGGAGGCGGTGACCCGTCTCCCTTTTTGCGGGAGCCTTTGCTGCTCCCTGGGTCACCTCTCCGGCGACCTATATGCGGATCACCACGCT
>JBARZR010000106.1:0-10107 GCA_049650205.1 Pacificimonas sp.
GTGATTGAACTGGTAGTTCAGGCTGCGCGCGGCGGTCAGCACCCGGTCGCGCGTGGATTCGCGCACATAGGCCTCGCCGTTGAGGACGCGGCTGACCGTCTTGAAAGAAACGTCGGCGGCATGGGCCACATCGACCATCGTCGTGCGTATCTTGCCGGTGTCTGTCCTGTCCGTGCCATCAGCCATGAACGGCCATTCCTCATCTCCCCCCAAGGAGATATGCGCCTAGCTGAAAGACATTTCCGTGACAAGGTTGTCAAATATCTGGCGGGCGGTCGCCGGTCAGATACCCGCCCACCAGTCATAGTCCGAGCGGTCCTCCCAGAAGCCGCCCTTGCCGCCCGCGATGTCGGCGAAGCTGTCTATGGCCTCGATGCTTTCGACATATTTGGCGTGTTTGTAGCCGAGCTGGCGTTCGGAGCGGAGACGGAGCGGCGCGCCGTGGGCGACAGGGAGGTCGCCGCCGTTCATGCCGTAAGCGAGGATGGTCTGCGGGTGCAGCGCCTCGATCATGTCGATGCTCTCGTAATAGGGCGTGCCGCCGATGCGGTCGGCGCAGCGGAAGAGGATGTAGCGGGCGTTGTTGCGGACCCCGGCGGCGTCGAGGACGAGTTTGAGAGGCACGCCGGTCCACTGGCCGATGGCGCTCCAGCCCTCCACGCAGTCATGCCGCGTGATCTGGGTGCGGGACGGCATCTGTTTCAGCCGTGCCATCGAAAGGCTGAGCGGGCGCGTGACGCGGCCCGTGACGCCGAGACGCCAGTCGCGGAACCCATCCCGTTCATGCATGGCGTAATCTGCGCTTGCTACCATGCGCGAGCCATTGGCGCGGAACCGCGGGCTGAGGTCGGCGAGCGTATATTCGCGGGCCAGCGCGCCGCGATTGGTGACGAGGCGCTGGGCGCGGTCGGTGAGGCCATTGACACCGTCCATCAGCGACTGGCCCGCACTCGTCTCGCCGAGCGTCTCGCAACCGGGCAGGAGGAGGCCAGCGCCGAGCGCGGTCATGGCGGTGCGGCGGTCGATCGTCATGTCCCCGTCTCCTTCGGGTAGCGGAACCTGCCGGTCACCATGGAACGGATTTGGTTCCAGGGGCCGCTGAGAAGCACGAGACCGACGTGAAGCGCGATGAAGCCGATGAGCAGGAAGGCCGCGATGAAATGGAAACTGCGCGCCGACTGCCGCCCGCCGAAGATGTCGAGCAGCCAGGGCCAGGCCGCGTTCATGTTGGGCGACATGGTGAGACCGGTGAGGACGATGACGGGCAACACGACGAGGACGATGCCACCGTAGCTCAGCTTTTGCAGGAAATTGTATTTTTCCAGCGGGCTGTGCTCGAAATTGAACTTCAGGTGCTGGACGATGTCATGGCGGATATTGGACCAGCGCCATTCCTCGCGGGAGGGGATCAGGTCACGCTTTATGTGGCGGTTGAAGAGGCTGACGATGACATAGGCGAGCCCGGCCAGCCCGAAGATCCACGCGCCGAGGAAGTGATAGCGGCGACCCTCGGCAAGGCTGTAATTCGCGGGGATGGTGACCCAGTGCGGAAAGGCGCGGGTGCGGGTGTCGCCATCCTTTTCGAAAACGCCGAGGACGCCGGTGGTGGTGATGTCGAGGCTGCCGACGCGGACATAGCCTCTCCCGTCCTCGTCATCAATTTCCAGCCATGCGGGATCGTAGTTCGCGCCATATTCGCCCCAGTAAAGGCGCGGATGCGCGTTGAAGATCGTGAGCCCGCTGCCGATCAGCATGAAAACCGCGATGACGTTGGTCCAGTGCCACAAACGCGTGGAGATGCGGTGGCGTTTTATCAGGGAATCTGTATCGGACGGTGCCTCAGGCGCGGTCCGGTCGCTTGCGATTGTCGCGATTTCCATCCCCAGTCCTGGCCTGTGCCTCCCCGGACATTTCGACGCTAAGCTCTCCGAAGTTACACGGCAAGGCTGGCACTTTCAGCGCGCGGGGCGCATATACGCGCCATGACCAATCGCGACCCACAGGCGCTGCTTTACGGCGGCACCGACCTCGACCCCGCCCGCTTGCCGTCCATCGTCAGCGACGTGCTGGCGGGGACGGACGATGGCGAGCTTTACGTGCAGAACGCCGTTTCGGAAAGTTTTTCGTTCGACGACGGGCGGCTGAAGAATGCCGGTTACGACCATATGCGCGGCTTCGGCCTGCGCGGGCTGGCGGGGGAAAAGACGGCGTTCGCGCATTCGAATGTGCTTACCGAGGGCGCGATCCGCCGCGCGGGGGAGACAGTGGGGCTGGCGGCGAAGGGGCATGAAGCCGTGATGGCCGCGCCGCCGCGCCGCACGAACCAGAAGATCTACGGCGATGCCAATCCGCTGGACGCGACGCCGTTCGCGGACAAGGTCGCGCTGCTGGCGAAGATCGACGCGGCGGCGCGGGCGCGCGATCCGCGCGTCAAGCAGGTTTCGGTGGCGATGATGGCCAGCTGGTCGGCGATCGATATTGTGCGGGCGGACGGCTTCACGGCGCGCGACATTCGCCCGCTGGTCCGGCTGAATGTGGAGATCATCGCGGAGAAGAACGGGCGGCAGGAGCGCGGCTATCACGGGCTTGGCGGGCGTTACGATCTGGAGCGGCTGATGGACGAGGCGACCTGGGGCCGGTCGATCGACATGGCGCTGGCGCAGGCGCTGGTGAACCTGGAAAGCGTCGACGCGCCCGCGGGCGAGTTGAACGTCGTGATGGCGCCCGGCTGGTGCGGGGTGCTGCTGCACGAGGCGGTCGGACACGGGCTGGAGGGCGACTTCAACCGCAAGGGGCAGTCGACATTTTCCGGCCGCATGGGCGAGCAGGTGGCGGCCAGGGGCGTCACGGTCGTCGACAATGGCGCGATGGACAACCGGCGAGGATCGCTGAGCATCGACGACGAGGGCACGCCGACGCAGGAAAATGTCCTGATCGAGGACGGCAAGCTGACCGGATACATGCAGGACCGGCTGAACGCGCGCCTGATGGGTGTGGATGCGACCGGCAACGGACGACGCGAAAGCTATGCCCACGCGCCCATGCCGCGCATGACGAACACCTTCATGCTGGGCGGACAGGAAGAGCCGGAGGATATCATCAAAAAGGCCGGGAACGGCATCTACGCCAAGAGCTTTGGCGGCGGGCAGGTGGACATCACGTCGGGGAAGTTCGTGTTCTCGCTGACCGAAGCCTACAAGATCGAGAACGGCAGGATCGGCGCCCCGATCAAGGGCGCGACGCTGATCGGCAACGGCCCCGACGTGATGGGCAAAGTCACCGCCATCGGCAACGATTTCGCCATCGACGAGGGCATCGGCATCTGCGGCAAGGGCGGCCAGAGCGTGCCGGCGGGCGTGGGGCAGCCGACGCTGCTGGCGGAAGGGCTGACCGTGGGCGGGACGGCGGCCTAGGGTTGGCGTAAATTTCCATGTGAATGGATAGGGGGAATTGCACGGCATGAAGCGACGAAAAAGCCTCGCGGGCGCGTCTTTCCTGTTCTCTGCAATTCTGGCCGGTGCCTGTGCCGGACCATCCGCTCGCGATACCTCGTCGCTGCGCATTCATGCCGAACAAGCGGTAATGAACGCGGCGGCGGTCGCGCCTGAAGGCGTGAATGGCATCTTTGAAATCGCGGTTCGAGGGACCGGGCGCAGCGGTGGTCGGCTGTTCCTGAATTCGGAACGCGATTATCGCGACCCGCGTGCCCTCAACATAGCCATCGCTCCGGCGATCGAGCAACAGCTGGAAGCCCGCTTCGGTCGTCCGCCCGCCACGCATCTGGAAGGGAAAACGATTGCCGTGCGCGGAACGGCGAAGCGTGTCAGAATCGAATTCACGCAAAATGGCCGTCGCAGCGGGAAATATTATTATCAGACGCATGTGGTCCTGGAAGAGGCGCGGCATCTGACGGTGTCCGGCGAACCGCCGACGGCATGATGGCAGATTGCGGGGCAGACATGTCGGCACAGCCTCCGATGGCGGCCTAGGTCGCGTGGCGCTCCGGCGACTCCGGGCGGCGCTGAGGTGTTGGCCGACGCCGCGAGACTGGACAAGCTGCGGCGGGATCGGCCTTGCTGGCGCGCTATTTTGCTATGCGGCGGCGCATATTGGCGGGCTGGTCGGGTTCGCGCCGGTTCGGGATAACGCCCTTGTCTTCGGTGCCCTGACCACGTTGTTCTTCGTTCCCGCACTGGCCGAGGAAATCCTGTTCCGGGGCCTGATGGTGCCGCAAGGGCGGGGCGTCCGTAGCCTGCTGGGCGTGATGGCGTCGGTCGCTCTGTTCACGCTATGGCATCCGTTGCAGGCAATCACGTTCGGTCCGCCGAGGAGCGGACTGTTTCTCGATCCCTGGTTTCTGGTGGCGGTGACGGCCCTGGGTATTACCCTGACCGCGCAGTACCGGGTTTCGCATAGTCTGTGGCCGCCGGTTCTGACGCACTGGCTGATCGTGGCGGCGTGGAAATTGCTGTTCGGCGGGCCATTCTAGGATTTTGAAACCGGTCCGAAGTTCAGCGCCCTGGCGGCGGGGTGGTGAGCGCCGCGGGCTTCGTCACCGGGCACGGGTCGCGGCGGTGGGAGGGGAGCGGGGAATGAACGAGTCCATGTCCTCCAGCCCGAAATGGCAGGATAAGAGCGAGGACGTCAGGGTTCGCTATATCGCCGCCGATCCCCAGGTTGCCCGTATCGGCGACTGGCTGCAACGCTCCGGTGCGAACGTGATCATGGATTTCCTGCGCGTCGAGGCGAACATGTCGGTCTGGGTCAATGGACGCTATCCCCGCCGCGTCGTGGCGGAGGGGAAGAACCCGTTCACGGGCAAGGTGCAGCCGTATCTCGGTCCCGATATCTGAACCGGTCCGGCAGCAGAACCGCCGGGGACGGAAATTGCCGTGCGGATCGACCCGGCATCGCCGGAAGCGCATAGGGTTCCGCCAGCGGACCAGGCATATCCGCACGAGAATTTTACGAATTGCCTAATCGATTACCGGGACTTCATAGGTCAGGTGATTGACGCCAAGGGGATATACGGAGGCGCTGAAGCTGCCCTCGACATAGAGCACTTCGCCGCCGGGCAGCGACGCGACCGAGTCCCGAGCGAAGCTGTCGAGCCGGTCCCACTGGCCCGCCGCCTTCAGTTCAGCCTCGGTGACGAGGTCCACCGAGATATCCGCGCAGGGTTCCTCCCAGAACAGGGTTTCGGGAGCTTCGCCCGCATAGGCGAAGCGGATGTCGCAGGCCGGTTCGCCGCGCAGGGTGAGATCGGTGCGGCCCAGGATGGCGGATGTTCCGGCGGGTGCGTCCTCGGGAGATTCGGGAGCCATGGCTGGCGCGCCTGTCAGCTTTTGCGTCCGTGGGAAACTCGCGGACTGAGCCTGTTCCGTTCGGGGCGGGCCGTCCGATTCGGCGGCACCCGAACAGGCGGCCATCGGCAGAAACGGCAAGAGAACTGTGACCGCGACCTTGCGGATTGTCATGTCAGACCTTTCGCGCCGCCAGGACCGGAGTGTCAGTCGGGATCATATTCCACATGAAGATGATCGTTGGCCGGATTATTCGGAAACACTTCGAATAGCACGTCATAATCGTCGCCGAGGATGCGGCTCACCTCGTCCCGGAAGGCGCGGCCTTGGGCGTCGGTGATGTTGTTGCCGCGAAAATCGAGCGCGGCATCGTCATAGTGCAGCGAGCCGCTGGAATGGCGGCTGTCGTTGCCGGATGTGATGACGGGCGTCGGCAGGCCGAGCGTGCGTGCGGCTTGGGCGACCGCCGCGATCACAGGCCCCATGGTCGCATCGAGATTGCCGATATTGACGCTGGCGCTCTTCACCTCGACGCCATTGGCGGCGGCGACGGCATTGCCATCGACGCTGCCGGTGGGAACGGGGGCTGTCGGCGCGGCAGCGGCTGTGCCGGGCAGGGTGATGGCATAGTCGTCGGGGCGGTGCCGCTCCAGATCGGGCGTCGTGCCGTGGCGGTGGATGGCGTTGCCGCGCCCGAGGACGGGACCATCGAGCGCATTGATCCACGCAAGGTTGCGCGCGTCCGAGAAATGCGGGTTGGCGTAGTTCAGGTGCGAGCCGATGGAAGAGGCCTGTCCGTCGGCACGCGCGGCGAGATAGTCGTCCACGAGCCTGTCGACCCGGTCGCTGACACTGCTGGCGGGCAAGTCCTCCACGGAGTTGCGGCCATCGCGGCGCGAGACCGGGCCATTGATGTCGGAGAACTGGTTTCTGGCGTTGACGACATCCGATACGCGGTCGCCCCAATGGCCGGAGGCGGTGCGGTTGAGGATGGTGTCGATGATGCCGTGCGCCTGCGCCTCGCCCGCCGACTGCACCCATTCGGTCTGCAGCGTCTTCTTGAGGTTGAGGACGTCCGCCGCGCTGAGCGCCAGCGTGTTGCCGTCAACGCGTGACGGGCCATCGACGGGTGCGACCGGGGTGGTGCCCGGTGCGGCGGGCGTTGGCGGCGTATCCGGAGCCGGCGTGGTGCCAGCGGGGATGGTGATGCGGTCGCCGGGATAGATGCGGTCGGGATTCACGATCTGCGGATTTGCCGCGATCAGGGCACCGACGCCGACGCCGTTCCGGGCGGCGAGCGTGCCGAGCGTGTCGCCGAACTCGACGATATGACTCTGTGATGCGCCCGCCGGCAGCGTCAGCGTCTGGCCAGGGAAGATCAGGTCCGGATTGCGGATGTCGTTGAGCTGGAGGAGCGTTTCGACGGTTGTGCCGTTGCGCTCGGCGATCGCGGACAGGGTGTCGCCGGGCCGGATCGTGTAGCTGTCGCCGGGGGCGGCGGAGGCGTTCGCGGCGAAAAAGGCGGCCCAGGTTTCGGCGATGCCGTTCCCCTGGCTGGAGATTCCGTTGACCATGAGACACACCTTCCTCGCATCCTGAAGCAAAAGATTACACCGGAGGTGCGGGCGGTGCGATACGGGAGTTCCCGTAAGCGACGCGTTATCCATCGCCTGATGACGGCGCACGCAGATCGCGCTAACGCTGTGGGCATGGCCGATTTCACCGACACGCTCACCGACAAGCACATCGCCTTCCTCGAGGCGCAGTCCCTGTTTTTCACGGCGACAGCTGCGGAGGGCGCGCGGATCAACCTAAGCCCGAAGGGACTCGACACGTTCCGGATATTGTCGGCGCGGCAGGTCGCCTATCTGGACCTTGGCGGGTCGGGGAACGAGACGCACGCCCATCTGGCCGCCGATGGGCGCATCACGGTCATGTTCTGCGGGTTCGACGGACCGGCGAATATCCTGCGTATCTATGGGCGCGGGCGGGCGGTGTTGCCTCAGGATGAGGAATGGGCGGAGTTATCGGCGCATTTCGAGCTGCTGCCGGGAACGCGGCAGATCTTTGTCATCGATGTCGAAAGCGTGCAGACCAGCTGCGGCTGGGGCGTGCCGGTCATGCATGTAGAAAAGCCGCGCGCGACGCTGGTGAAGGCGCATGCCAATGCGGATGGCGCGGCCTGGGTGAAGAAGATCGGGGGACGGACAACCTCCATCGACGGGCTGCCGACGCGGGCAACGGACCGTTATTTCGGACCCGAGGGCGGCAAGGGGGCGAACAGCCTCTAGCGATGCCGATGGTCGAAATCGCCCGCTTTCATACGCCCATCGAAGCGGACCTGGCGCGGGCGCGCCTCGACGCGGCGGGCTATCCGGTGATGCTGCTCGATCATAACCTGTCCTCCGCGTTCGGCGGCGCAATGATGCCGTCGCGGCTGATGGTGCTGGCGGAAGATGAGGCGGAAGCGCGGGCACTGCTCGAATCTTAGGCAATTCCGCGGTTCTGCATTCTCGTTAATCAGTGGGTAACTGTTCCGCGCGCGACTTTTGCTGCAGTGCAGCGTGGTTTCGCGAGTCTGGCACGGTTCGTGCTGCTCACTCTTCAGCAACAATTTTGTTCAGGAAGAGGGGGACGCATGAAACTGATCATCGCCGTCATAAAGCCGTTCAAGCTCGACGAGGTCCGGGAGGCGCTGGAAGGCGTCGGGATCGCGGGCATGACCGTATCCGAAGTGAAGGGCTATGGCCGCCAGAAGGGCCATACCGAGGTTTACCGCGGGGCCGAATATCAGGTCACGATGGTGCCCAAGCTGAAGCTGGAGATCGTCGTCCCGTCCGACCTCGCCGCGCGTGTGGTCGAGACCATCCAGCAGACCGCGAACACCGGGTCGATCGGCGACGGCAAGATTTTCACGCTGGGCGTCGAGGACGCGCTGCGCATCCGTACGGGCGAAACCGCCGAAACCGCACTTTAAGGCCAGGGGGACTGACCATGACGAGATTTACGAAAATGATGGCGGGCGGCGCGGTGGCGGGTTTCGCCGCTCTGCCCGCATGGGCACAGGAGGTTGCGACCGAAGGCGTTGCCGCCGTGGTGGAAACCGCAGAGGTTGTCGCCGCCGTTCCCAATCCGGGCAACAACGCCTGGATGATGACGGCGACGATGTTCGTCCTGCTTATGATTCTGCCGGGCCTCGCGCTGTTTTACGGCGGGCTGACGCGCACGAAGAACATGCTGTCGACGATGACGCAGGTCGGCGGCGCGGCGGCGCTCGCGATGCTGATCTGGGTGATGTACGGATACGGCATGGCGTTCGGGCCGGAGGGCAACGCGTTCATCAGCTGGGGCAAATGGTTCTTGGCGGGCGTGACGCCGGAGTCGACCGCGGCGACGTTCACCGACGAAGTCATTTCGGAATATGTCTTCATCAGTTTCCAGATGACCTTCGCGGCGATCACGTCCGCGCTGATCGTCGGCGGTCTGGTGGAGCGGGTGAAGTTCAGCGCGATCATGGTGTTCACCGCGATCTGGCTGACCATCACCTATTTCCCCATCGCGCACATGGTGTGGGCGGGCGGCGGCCTTCTGTTCGAGGACGGCGCGCTGGACTTCGCGGGCGGCACGGTCGTGCACATCAACGCCGGTGTCGGCGCGCTGGTCGCGGCGATGATCTTCGGCAAGCGCACGGGCTATCCGACCGAGATGATGCCGCCGCACAGCCTGACGATGACGTTCATCGGCACGGGGCTGCTGTGGGTCGGCTGGTTCGGCTTCAACGCGGGGTCCGCGCTGGAGGCGGACGGCTTCGCGGCGCTGGCCATGATCAACACCTTCGTCGCGACGGCGGCGGGCGGTCTGTTCTGGATGCTGACCGAACGCGCGCTGGGCAAGAAGGGCTCGGCGCTGGGCTTTTGCTCAGGCGTTATCGCCGGTCTGGTCGCGGTGACGCCCGCGGCGGGCAACAGCGGCCCATTCGGCGCGATCCTGCTGGGCGCGATCGCTGCCGTCGTCGCCTATATCGCGGTGGCGGTGCTGAAGCCGAAATTCGGCTATGATGACTCGCTGGATGTCTTCGGCATCCACGGTGTCGCGGGCATCGTCGGCGCGCTGGGGACGGCCATCGTCTATCAGCCGTTCATCGGCGGCCCCGGTGACGGCTCGACCGGCATGGGCGAACAGCTGGGCATCCAGGCGTTCGCGGTCATCGTCGCCATCGCCTGGGCGGCTGTCGGTGCAGCCATCGCAGCGTTCGTCGCCAAGGCGGTCACGGGCGGACGCCCCACCGTCGACGCGGAGCGCGAAGGCCTCGACCTGACCGACCATGGCGAACGGGCGTATAACTACTAGGCAGGCAGCCGGGCAGCGCCCGGAGCCTGAAGCGAAAAGGGACCGGGCGGCGGGAGCTGTCCGGTCCTTTTCGTTGCGGGCTGGAGCGGGGACAGCGCCGCTACAAGATCAGAAAATATTCCTGCTATTGATAACTACTCGCATTGACCGTCCGCCAGGTGTCGGCTATCTGCGGCCGCCGTGACCCCGACCGCAATCCGCCGCTGGTATCTCGTGCATGTATGGAGCAGCCTCGTCCCGACGCTGTTCCTGATGATGCTGTGCGTCACCGGCCTGCCATTGATCTTTCATGATGAGATCGACGCGCTGGCGGGCGATGATTACGAGGCGCGGCTGGATGGACCGGCGTCCGCCGAGGCCGGACTGCCCCTCGACGCGATGCTGGAGATGGCGCTGGCGGCGCGGCCCGGCGATGTGCCGTTGTTCATGGCCTTCAGCCAGGACAGCCCGCTCC
>JBARZR010000107.1:0-2353 GCA_049650205.1 Pacificimonas sp.
TGTCAATAGTGCCGACGACGCCATCCCGCTGAAACTTGAAGAGCTTCTTCCAAATGATCGTGTCGCGGATTCCTGTAGCAGATTTGACGATACGTTCTTCGTCCAGCTCGTCGCCGAGGTCTTTGAACAGCTCGAATAAAAACTTGAAGTAAAGCATCGATGGTGCGCGCTGGCTCGTCGCATCGTCGAGCAACGCTGTCAGTGCCCCTTGCAGGTTGTCCTTCGGCTTCAGGCCGTTCCAGCTCGTCTGGAACCACTCCGAATAGGCGCTGGCTTCCGTCTCAGCGTCAGATGCTTGAACCAATCCGAGTTGTCCGCCAGGGGTGAGGCCCAATCCTTCAGTTGTGAAAGCGCAAGTGCCCATAAGAGCGCGACTGCTCGAATCCCGCGACACAACGATCAGGGATTGCGGCGGCGCTGCCGCCGCGTGCCGGATTTCAGCGTGTTTTTTGATCCATTCAGCAGCGGTTTTCGCAAGCCATCGGCCTTGAAGTTTCCCCCGCGCCGCTATGTCAGCATCACCGCCGAAGAGTGAGCCGGACAGAGCGGCCTCATCACCAAGCAGAATGCGGCAGTGTCCTGCCTTCATCAGAAGATCGCGCGTCTCCGCAAAAGCGTAAAGCGAGAAAGCTGGTGACATGAGGTCCACCGTTGATCCTGGCTCCAGCCAAGCCCGGAGGCTGTCAATAACGCGCTCATTTCCACTGTTTCGGAGAAGTTTCATTGGTTGTCCGCTCAATTCAAGGAAGGCTGCGGATCAACCGGCTTGTCTTTGTAAGGCTCAACCTTGATCTCGCCTTCCCGTTTACGGGCTTGGGCAATGTCGTAGCTGTTCTGCATCCGCATCAGCGTATCCATGGACACGCCAAAGGCTTTCTCGATCCGAAGCGCCATTTCTGACGACAGGTGCGCGCGCTCGTTGAGCAGCGCAGACAATGCTGGACGCGTTACGCCCAGAGCATTCGCCCCATCTGTAACCGATAGCCCGTGCGCTTCGATAATCTCATGCTTTATAAACCCGCCAGGGTGGGCAGGCTCTTGAAGCTTGGCGCTATGATCATCAGTGGACATCGAAGCCCCCAAAGTGGATTGAAGCTGCATACACAACGAGCTTACGGACAAGTGTGTATCCTGTAAAGACACACGTTACATGTCTTTTCCTTGCTACGCCCTGCCTCCATAGGCGACTCTGAACATTTTTTGGAGAGAGAGCCGAAATTTGGCCGCATCGTCTATAGGCGCGCAGGACGGGACACTGTTCCGGAAGAGCCTCCCGAATTGCCTACTCGAATATCGTCACAACCCGCGCGAGAACATTGTCCAAAAGGTCGGGCGGCAAGGATTCCACTTTGCGGTCATTGCGGGCATCAAGGTCGAGCACACGCAGATTGCCGCGAAAACGACCCTTTTCGCGGCAGTTTTTGACCTGCATCTAAGTCACTGATTCCGTTTGCGCTGGACCGCCGCAAAAACCTCGTGCAAAAAGATCGCATGAAAATCGGCTATGCACGGGTCTCGACGGAAGAGCAGAACCTCGATCTCCAGATCGAGGCGCTGACCGATGCCGGGTGCGACCGGATCGTCTCTGACAAGGCGCAGAGTGGCGCACGCTCTGCCGAGGCCCGCCCTGGCTTTTCCCAAGCGATGGCCCTTCTCGGTCCCGGCGACCAGATCGTTGTCTGGAAACTGGATAGGGTCGGGCGGTCCATCGCTGATCTGATCCACCTTCTCAAAACCTTCGAGGAGCGCGCGGTCGAGTTCCGCAGCTTGACGGACGGAATCGACACGACGACCGCTGGCGGGCGTCTTGTGTTTCATATCATGGGGGCTTTGGCTGAGTTTGAACGGAGTCTCATCCAAGAGCGGACCAGAGCGGGCTTGCGGGCTGCAAAAAAGCGCGGGAAGCGGCTTGGCCGACCTCCGGCCCTCACGCCTGCACAGATCGCCCACGCGAAAGCGGCAATCTCCGCCAAGCGCGAAACTGTTACTGGCATGGCGGAGATCTTGGGAGTGAACCGCAGCACCATCCAACGCGCCCTTGGCACGTCGGCATGAGCATGGATAGCCTGCAACGTGCCTTCTATGGGCTGAAGTTCGAGAACGCTTTTCTTCGACAGAAGGGAAAGGCGTTCGAGGACCTGTTTTCAAGGATCATGGGGCACGCCTCCCCTGGCGATTTCCAGGCCGTGCGACCCTACGGGAGCCGCGGCGACCTGAAATGCGAGGGCTATCGCGTCAGCGACAAGACTGTTTTTCAGTGCTACGCGCCGTCCAACATGAAGCTGGCGAACATGCTTGCCAAGATGGACAAGGACTTCAATGGCGCGGTCGCTCATTGGGGCGATCGCATGAA
>JBARZR010000108.1:0-8457 GCA_049650205.1 Pacificimonas sp.
GCGCGGGCGGCGACCGCTCTGCCGATACGCCCCATGCCGACGATGCCGAGCGCAGTGCCGCCGATGCGGGTGCCGCGCAGGGAGGTTGGTGCCCAACCCTCCCACCTTCCGTCGCGCAGCGCCCGCACGCCGGGGCGGATGCGGCGGACAACGCTGAGGAGCAGCGCCATGGTCATGTCGGCGGTGTCGTCGGTCAGGACGCCGGGCGTATTGGTGACGGCGATGCCGGCCCGGTGCGCGGCCTTCAGGTCGATATGGTCGACGCCGACGCCGAAATTCGCGATCAGTTTCAGTCTCGGTCCGGCGCGCGCGATCAGCGCGGCATCAATGTCGTCCGTCACCGTCGGCACGAACACATCACAATCCGCGATGCCTGTCGCCAGTTCATTCTGTGACAACGGCATGTCTTCGCTGCGTAACGTCACATCGAACAGGTCATGCATTCGCGCCTCCGTCTGGTCGGGCAGGCGGCGGGTGACACACAGTTTCGGATGGGAAGTGGGCATGACGCAGGGCTAGGCCGCAGCGGAAAATCGGTCAAGATGTGGATATGCGCCTTGCGCGGGGCGGGCCGCTAACGGCATTATGGCGCAATGATACGCATGTTCGCTTTCTTCGCCGCCCTTCTGTTGGTCGTTCCGCAGGCCCAGCCTGCTTTCGCGCAAAGCGCCGAGGCCGAACGTGGCCGCTCCGGCCTGCCCATTCCGCGCTTCGTGACGCTGGGCGCGAACGAGGCGCGGATGCGCACCGGTCCTGGCCGCGATTATCCCGTCCGCTGGATGTACGTGCGGAAGGATCTGCCTCTTGAGGTTACGGACGAATGGGGCATCTACCGCAAGGTGAGGGACCCGGATGGCGAGGAAGGCTGGATGGACAAGGCGCTGCTGTCGGGCGCGCGCATGGGGATGGTGCTGGGCAAGGTCGCCACCATCCGCGCGCGGCCCGATACCGCCGCCCCCGCCGTCTGGCGTGCCGAACCCGGCGTGATCGGAAGGCTGCAACTGTGCGAATCTGGCTGGTGCCGCTTCCAGGTCGAGGGCCGCGCCGGGTTCCTGCCCGCGATCGATCTGTGGGGGGTGTATAAGGATGAGGTGATCGAGTGATGTTTTGATCCCTCGTCAGGCTCGGGATGAGCGGGATTTGAGGACGGTACCTAAGCCCGTGGATGTGCATTCCTGTACACATCCAGCAGGTGCGCCGCGTCCACGTCCGTATAGACCTGCGTCGAGGACAGGCTGGCGTGGCCGAGCAGTTCCTGGATGGCGCGGAGGTCGGCACCTCTCGACAGGAGGTGCGTGGCAAAGCTGTGTCTGAGGGCGTGGGGGGTGGCGCTGTCGGGGAGGCCGAGGGCCGTGCGCGCGGCGCGCATGGATTTTCTGACAACGCCTGCGGAGAGCGCGCCGCCCCTCGCGCCCCGGAACAACGGGTCTTGCGGTGGCAGGTCGTATGGGCAAGCGACGCGGTAGGCGTCTATCGCGGTTCGCACCTGTGGCAGGAGAGGGACTTGCCGGACCTTTTCGCGCTTGCCGGTGACGCGCAGTGTTTCACCGGTCAGCGCGGCAGGCATGAGCGACAGCGCTTCGGCGATGCGCAGGCCCGCACCGTAGAGCAGCAAGAGCACGGCGGCGTCGCGCAGTTCGGTCCAGTCGGCGTCATCGCTCACCTCGGCCAGGGCTCGGGCGTCGTCCGGGGTAACGGGGCGCGGGACGCTTTTTGCCGATTTCGGTGTTGCGAGACCCTGGATGGCGGCACAGTCGATGCCGCGCGCGCGCTTCGCCCAGCGGAAAAAGCTGCGCAGCGCGGCGACTTCGCGTGCGGCGCTGCGATTCGATAAGGCTCGCGCGCGGCGGTGGGCAAGGAAGGCGCGGAAGTCTGTCAGGGCCAGCTTCGCCAGCGCCTCCGGTGTGGCCGGTGCGTCCAGATGGCCGTCCAGAAAGGTCAGGAACCTTGCGATGGTGGCCCGATAGGCACGTACCGTGTGTTGCGAACGACGCTCCGCCGTTTCCAGCGCCGCGCACCAGTCCGCCGCAAGCGCGCGCGTCTTCGCGTCGGCTATGTCAGCGAGGGGGGTTTCATCAGGCACGCCGCGATCATGCGCGAAAGTGCCTGTCCCAGAAAGTCCAAACATGCCGTGCCGTCCATCGCGGGTGGGGCGCTGTGCGCCGCGCTGCCGAGTGCGAGCACGCCGACACCAAGCGGGGCGGGCAGGGCGAGCGGGATGACGGCGACACTGCGCACGTCCGCACCCGCGTCGCCGAACAGCGGAACGCCGCCTTCGACATTGCGGACTTCCGCGCCGCTGGTGCCGCTGGACCAGGCCCTTATCCTGCGTGCGGGCAGACGCTGGATGCCGGTGGGGCCGGCGCGGAACCCTTCATCATGTGAAGCGAGCGCGAGCGCGGCCATGTCGACACCGAGCTCCTTCGGCCAGTCCAGCGTGACCGTGCGGATGATGTCGGGCAGACTTTCCGCGGTCATCAGTTGCAGGATCGCCGCACTGACCGCGTTCATCATACTGTCCGTGCCCGCCGCATAGTGCGACAGGGCGGCATTGCTGTTCGACATCTGCGCCGCCCGCTGGGACAGCAGGCGGCGGGCGGCGGGATCGAATTGGACGATGTTCATGGCCGCCGGGATAGGGCGCGGCTGTTAAAACCCTGCCAGCGAACAGGCTTACCGGCGGATTAAATGAGGTTGAGGAAGTGTTGCGGAGCGGAGCCGGACTTCGCGTGTCTGCGAAAAACGCCTCGCCTCTAGACGATTTTCTGTCCGGTCTTTTCCCAATCGGCGGTGAATGCGGCGAGCCCCTTGTCGGTCAGGGGATGATTGGCCAGCGCCTTCAGCACCTTGGCGGGCGCGGTAACGACATCCGCGGCGATCTTGGCGGACTCGAGGATATGAACCGGATGGCGCACACTGGCGACCAGGATTTCGGTGTCGAAGTCATAATTGTCATAGATGATGCGGATATCGTTGATCAGGTTCATACCGTCATAGCCGATATCGTCATGCCGCCCGACGAAGGGCGAGATATAGGCCGCGCCCGCCTTTGCCGCGAGCAGCGCCTGATTGGCACTGAAGCAGAGCGTCACGTTGACGGGCGTACCGTTCGCCGCGAGCGCCTTGCAGGTCTTGAGGCCGTCGAGCGTCAGCGGTGCCTTGATGGCGATATTGTCGCCCAGCGTGAGCAGTTTCTCGGCCTCCTTCATCTGGTCGGCATGGGATTCGGCAACAACTTCCGCGCTGACCGGACCGTCCACCATGGCGGCGATTTCCTTGATGACTTCCAGAAAATCGCGACCGGATTTGTGGATCAGGCTGGGGTTGGTGGTGACGCCGTCGCACAGGCCAAGCTCGGCCATTTCTGCGATTTCGGACGTTTCGGCGGTATCGACGAAAAATTTCATGGTGCGGCGCACTCCCTCATATTTTTATGACAACGACAGACAGCCCGGTTTGACGGGTGGCGTCAACCCAATAGCGTCAGCGCACTGATGAGCGCCGGGTTGTTCGTCGATTGCGGGTTCTCGCGGATCGCGGCTTCCTCGCGGCCAATGGCCTTGAAGATCGAGGCCGATGCCTGCTGTCCGACATCGCTAGCCAGCGCGTCGATATCGAAGCCCGAAACACTGGACAGGACGCGCGTGACGATATCGCTGTTGCCGACGCCAAGGCCTCTGAGGGCAGCGGGGACGATCTGCGCGCCCAGGCTTTCGCCGATGCGGCCCTGCAACACCAATGTCGCCGCCTGCGGTCCGCCGCGAAGAACACGGCCCGCGTCTGCAAAGGTCAGGCGCGAAATCGCGTCATCCACGACCGGCTCCGCCGCCCTTGCCGCGAAACCAGCCGCGCCATTGACCTGCTCCAGAAGCTGGTTCTGCACCGCCGGCGTCTGCAGGAGCGCCGATAATATGCCATTCGAGCCCTTCAGCTGTCCGGGAAGTTCCAGCCGCGCCAGCTGGTCGTTCAGAAACCCGTCCGGCTGCAACAGCCGTGCGAAGGCGCGTTGCGAGGAGATGCCGAGTAGATCCTTTAGCACGCCCGCCAGATTGGGAACGCCCAGATTGCCGAGGCCGCCACGCCCGCCCGTGCAGGCGCCGAGCAGCAGCGCCGCGCCGCCACTCACCAGAAGCCTGCGCCGGTTCATCGTCGGAGTCGCCATGCCGTCTCTCCCTGTCTCCTTGTGCGAGCTTGGGCCCGCTGCACGCAAATGTCGATGGTACGAAACCCGATACGGCTTGTCGGGCTCAGTTCTCGGTCGGTGTGAACCGGCCCGTAACGCGCCCGCGCTCACCAGTCGCGGCATTCACGGCCGCGTCGAAGGTGGACCGCCCACTGGCAAGGTTGATGACCAGCCGTTCGCCGCGCAGTTCGTCCGTGCCCCGTTCCAGAACGACATTGCCGATCATGGTGATCTGGCTGGCGGGGACGTCGTAGATGGCGGAGGAGGAACGTGCCGTTTCGGCGGGCGTGACGACACGCACGCCGCCCTCCGCATCCAGCCGGTCGACCTTCACGCCGCCGCCGCGGGACTGATAGAAAACACGGATGGTGTCGGCGTCGAGGTCGAGATTGCCCTGCTTTACCTGCACATTGCCCGAAATGATGGCCTGATTGTCGGCGTCGCGCACCTCGATCCTTGCCGCTTCGAAATCGATGGGCGCGTCGCGATTATAGTTGCGCAGCGACGAACCGGGCAGGTTCTGCGCGAGGGTCGTGGCGGAGATGGCGAGGACTGTCAGGCCAGCCAGGAACATGGTGCGCTTCATCTGGGATTGATCCTCATTTTCACATTGCCCTCAAGCACCAGCACGCGCTCTTCGACATCGATAGACAGCGTGTCCGCGGCAAAGGTGCCGAGCGGCACCGCGCCCACCACACGGTCATCGGATATGACCTGCCGCGTCGGAATATCGACAAGCACGTCCGATGTCACGACGCGGTAGCCGCTGGGCCGGTTTATCTTCACGGGGCCGGAGACGAGCAGGCGTTCCTTCTCCAGATCGTAGACGCCGCGCGGCGCGGTGACGGTGGCGAGGCCATCCTCCATCTCAATCTGCGCGCGGAGCGCGACGAGGGCCACTTTTGGATCGGCGCTCGACTGCTGCAGGCCGCTTTCGGCGCGGATCATGAAGGGGCGTCCGCGCGCATCCTCGCCGCGATAGACCGCCTGGCCCAGCCGCATCCGGTCGCCCGCCATCTCGACCCGGTCCTTCGACAGGATGAAGGAAAACTCCCGGTCCTGCGTCAGCGGCCAGATCAGCCCGGCCAGCAGGATCAGCGCCGCCGCCACCGGAAAGGCGCGCCGCAGAATCTTCGTCGCCCGGTCCCAACCCGAGCCCGGCAGGGCCCAGGCACGGCGGTCTTCGGCTAGCTGGCGGGCGGCTTTACTCATCTCGCGGCTCTCACCACAGAAGCGCGTGTGGCGGAAGCGTATTATTCCTGGGTAACGGCCATCACATTGTCGTCGCTGTTGCGGTCGACGTAGAAATTATAGGCATCGATACCGGCGAATGCGGGCTTTTCCTCCGTGACGAGTGTCAGGTCGCTGTCACCCGATGTGAACTTGCGATCCTCTATTATCAGCACGTCGTCGACGGAAAAGGCGCCATAGCCCGGGCGCGCGGCAAACAGCCCGACGGGCAGTGTCGCCATGAGCGGCGCGTCCGTCTCAACACCCTTGCCATCCGCATAGCGCTTGCCCATTTCCGCGGTGATCGTCGTTTCCCATTTGCCATCGGCGCGCCGCTTCGTATCGGCGCTCGCAACCTTGAAGTCGTAGATCGTGATGCGGGTGAGCAGATCCTCGACCAGCTGGCGCTCCTCCCCGTTGCGGGCGAGGCCGCGGAAGCCGGCCACCAGGTCCGTTGACGTCGCGTAGGGCGCGCCCTTGAACCGGTAGCGGGCGATCAGGTCCGCCAGCATCGCGTTCACGCGGGACTCGCCCAGCCGGTGCTGCAGCAGGTACATGGCGACGCTGCCCTTGCGGTAGTGGATATAGCCCTGGTCCTCGACACGGTTCAGCGGCAGTTCCTCGATCGCCTCCGATCCTCGTGCCGACAGATAGCGGTCGAGCTCATATTTCAGGAAACGGCGCATCTTGTCCTCGCCGTAACGCGCCTTCATCACCATCAGCGCGGAATATTGCGCCATGGTCTCGATCAGCATCGTGCCGCCCTGCATTTCCGCTGCAATAAGCTGATGGCCCCAATATTGGTGGCCCAGTTCGTGCGCGGTGACGTAATAGACATAGTCGATCTCGTCCGGATCGCTGGTGTCGGCGATGAAGCCCAGGCCCTCGGAATAGGGGATTGTACCTGCGAACGCCTGCGCGAACTGGGCGTAGGTCGGAAATTCGATGATGCGGGCATAGTCGAACTGATAGGGCCCGAAATTCGCCCGGAAATAGTCGAGCGATGCGGACATGGCGTCCAGCATCCCGTCGATATTGTAATCGTGGCGCGGATGCGAATAGACGCTGAGCCGCACGCCCGCATCCTCACGCGAGGTGACGGCGTAGTTGGCGGACTGTATGGAGAAGAAGTTCAGGATCGGACTGGTCGCGGCGAACCGCGCGGTGCGGCGGCCGTTCCTGACCTCGTCGGACATGCGGCTACCGGGCGCGATGGGAGTCTGACCGGCGCTGGTCGATACGGTAATATCGGCATTCACCCAGTCGCCGATATAGTTTTTCCGGCGCGCGCTTTCGTCCTCCAGTGTCGGCATGCGAAGCTCTGGCGGCAGGCCATATTTGCGGCGCTTGGCGCGGTCGGACAGCAGCCCGGACCGGTCCATGCCGATCAGCGGCGCGATCTCGCTATTATTGAGGAAGGTGCCGTTGCGGACGAGCCGCGTGTCGTTGCCGCCCGCGCGCAGACCCTGTTGCCAACGCTGCGTACGGAACAGCAACCTGCCAGTCGCACCCGGAGCGATCGGCGTGGCGAAGCGGTAGATGCGGTATTTGTTGTCCTCGTCATCCATCTCCAGCGTCGCGCCGGGAACGTCGATGGCGACGATCCTGGTATCCTGATCCAGCAGGCGGACATGCAGCACCTCCAGCGGCGCGCCGGTGTCGTTCACCCAGGCATAGCCGCCCTCGATCTCCGCCCGGGTTTCCTCGGGATAAAGGTCCACCTTCAGCGTGACGTCCGTGATTGACGGCTGCGGCACGCTTTCATATTTCAAATAGGTCTTCTCGTAATCCGCAGCCATCCGGTCCCGGTCATCGCTGGTGCGATAGTCATTCACAACATTGATATTATTGAATAGAAAGAAGCCAGTCGCCAAGGTGACGGCAAGGCCGCCCGCAATCAGTAAGCCGGGAACGCCCTTCAGCCGCGCCGGCATCCGCCGCAGACGTGGGCCAAGCCTCGTCTCGTTGCCGCGCCGCCACAGAAGGTGCGCCAGCACGGCCAGCACCAGCGCGACACCGCCCCTATAAAGATTCAGCCACCAGCTGAGCGGCGCATAGGTCCGGTCGCCGTTCATGTCAGAAATCGCCGGGAATATATTCGACCCGTAATCATAAAGCGGATGGTTGAGGCCGATGGTGGCCAGCGTGATCGACGCGACCAGATAGACGACCATGATCGCCCAGCCGACATATTTATTCGGACTTAGCGCCTGAACGAAGACTGCGAGAATCGCGATCAGCAGCATGGACGCGGCCTGTGGCAGTACGAACCAGCTGATCCATTTGAGCGGCTCCACATCCATCCAGCCGCGCGCCATCTGGATCAGCATGGCGGAAATGACGCCGATCAGCAGGGTCGCGAACAGCACGCCTGCGACGGCCAGCGTCTTCGGCACCATATAGGCCCAGTTCGGCAGCGGGGTGGCATCGACAATCTCATGCATCCCGCGCTCGCGGTCGCGCCAGACCAGCTCGCCCGCATAATAGATGGCGATGATGATGGGGATGATGGCGAAACTGCCGACCAGTGGCTGTATCAGCGCGAAGGTCAACGGCAGGGCGGGCGTGCCGAAGGTTTCGTTGGCGTACCAGATCGCGCCACCCGCGTTGAACAGGCCGATGATCAGCAGCACGGCGAATGCGGGCGACCTGAACACCTGCACCATCTCGAATTTTGTCCGCGCCCACAGCTGCGCCATAGCGGCTCGGCGGGGATTGGTGGCGGGCAGGGTCGTCGCCAGAACAGGCGCGGTTCGGGCCAGTTTCGCCCTGCGCTTTTCCAGGCGGCGCAGCTTACGTTTCGACACGCCACGTCCGGTGAAGCTGAACAGTGCGTAGGCCAAGGCGACGGCGGCCAGTCCGACCGCGATCCAGATCAGGCGGTTCCATAGCAGAAGTCCCGCAAGTTCCGGCAGGCGCGTATTTGCGTCCGAGGCGGTCCAGTAGCGTGTCGCCTCGCCGACGGTACTCAGTGCGAAGGGATCGAACAGCGCCGCCACGTCGCGCAGTTCGGGCTGGGATCCTGTCACGGCACCGAACACCAC